>NZ_JBLRVY010000468.1:0-300 GCF_048159485.1 Streptomyces sp. 4F14 | reverse complement strand
GCCGATGATGGCCAGGATCGTCAGCAGCAGGGGGTTTCCCGCCAGTTCACCCACGGGCCGCGAGTATCCGACCGCGTCCGTCAGCCGTCGGCACAGCTGTGCCGCTCGGTCCTCGTCGCGCGGAAACGCGGTCGCGTACCACTGCCCGGCGAACCGGGCGATCTGCTCCTTGCTCAGGTCCTGGATCATGTAATGCGCGAACCCGGCGCTCTCCAGCACGCCCCGCCGGTAACCGATGACCCGCGAGGTCACCACCACGCGCACCCCGGCCTCCCCGTACCGCCCGGCGAAGTCCGCGAT
>NZ_JBLRVY010000467.1:0-300 GCF_048159485.1 Streptomyces sp. 4F14 | reverse complement strand
CCGCCGAGCACGGCATCGAGGTCGTCGTGGGCCCGGAGCTGCTCACCGGCTCGACCCGGCTGAAGGCCGGCACCGCCCAGAAGCTCGTGCTCAACATGCTGTCGACGATCACGATGATCCGGCTCGGCAAGACCTACGGGAACCTGATGGTCGACGTCCGCGCCTCCAACGAAAAACTCCGCGCCCGCTCCCGCCGTATCGTCGCCCTCGCCACCGGCGCGGACGACACCGCCATCGAACAGGCCCTGACCGAGGCGGGCGGCGAGGTGAAGACGGCGATCCTGGTGCTGCTGGCGGGGG
>NZ_JBLRVY010000466.1:0-300 GCF_048159485.1 Streptomyces sp. 4F14 | reverse complement strand
CGCAACCGGTGGCCCGCTCGGGGCACCGGAGATCGGCAGCCACATTACGCAGCCCTGCCCGAAGGCGGACACGCTTCCATCAGCGATCAACCGGTGCCGCCAGGACCGGCGACAGCACCCCCCGGATCATCAAGGACAGGGGCAACGAGTCATACCGGCCCCGGAAGCCACGAGCCCGAACCGGGCTCTACGAGCAAGGTAATGGGCAACCTCCGCCGGGCGCCGGGCGCCGGGCGCCGAGCTGCGGGCTGCGGGCTGCGGGCAGCGGGCAGCGGGCAGCGGGCAGCGGGCAGCGGGCGA
>NZ_JBLRVY010000465.1:0-300 GCF_048159485.1 Streptomyces sp. 4F14 | reverse complement strand
CCGCACAGCTCGTCCGACTCCTCCTCGCCGTGCGCGCCGAGCCCTGGTACGCCGACTGGTACCGGTCGCTGCCCGTCGCCTGCGACCCGGACCGCTTCGTCGGGGGCACGTTGCGGTCACGGATGTGCGGGACGCCTGCCGCGCTCAACGCCCGTGCGAAGACCGGGTCGTTGACGGGGGCGTCGGCCCTGTCCGGGTACGTCACGGACGCCGAGGGGCGTGAACTCGTCTACGGCATCGTCCTGAACAACTATCCGGCCTCGTCGGTGAAGCCGTTGGAGGACGCGATCGTCGTGATGC
>NZ_JBLRVY010000464.1:0-300 GCF_048159485.1 Streptomyces sp. 4F14 | reverse complement strand
GGCTCGGTGATCTGCATGCCCCAGAAGGTGGACTTCTTGGTGAAGGCGCCCATCCGCTGCTGCCATTCGACCTGGCCCTTGGCGACCTCGGGGAAGTCGGGATGCGCGATGGTCGAGGCGGGGCCGTCCACCATGACGTAGGCGTTCATCACCTCCAGGTTGCCCTGGTCGGTCTTGGCGGGGACACCGTCCTTGACGGTGTAGTGGGTGCCCTCCACGCCGTAGTTGGTCATCATGTACTCCTTGGTGCCGTACGGCGCCGCGGTGACATTGGCGACGGCGAGCACATCGCGGATGACC
>NZ_JBLRVY010000463.1:0-300 GCF_048159485.1 Streptomyces sp. 4F14 | reverse complement strand
CATTTCGATTCCCCCAGCGTCCGAGGGCCGTCATCCGTCACACCTTGGACGCCCAGCTGCTTGGCCAGACGCTTCAGCCCCCGGTACGCGGCGGTCCGCACCGCGCCCGGGCGCTTGCCGAGGACGCGGGCCGCCGCCGGGGCGTCGAGGCCGACGACCACCCGCAACAGCACCGCCTCGGCCTGGTCCTTCGGCAGCCCGCGGACCAGGTCCAGGGCCGCCTCCGTGGAGATCGACTCCAGCGCCTGGTCGTACGTGCTGTGCGGACCCGGCAGGTCCAGCAGTACGTCCTGGTCCAGC
>NZ_JBLRVY010000462.1:0-301 GCF_048159485.1 Streptomyces sp. 4F14 | reverse complement strand
CACCACCATCCACACCCCCAGCACCACCAGCACCACCGTCCCCGCCCCGATGCCTCCCACCGCGAGCAGGGCCATCGCACCGCCCCCGCCGTCACCGCCGCCGCCACCCTCGCCTACCTCGGCACCTACGGCACTGCCCAGCTCCGCGCCGTACGCAAGCCGTCGGCCGGGAACGTGCAACGTGCCGTCGGCGCCGGGATCCTCGGGCTCATGCCGCTCCAGGCGGCGCTCACCGCTCGCGGTGGGGCGCCCGGTCTCGCCGCCGCCCTCGGTGTCGTTCATCCCCTCGCCCGGCGGCTCG
>NZ_JBLRVY010000461.1:0-301 GCF_048159485.1 Streptomyces sp. 4F14 | reverse complement strand
CGTCCATACGGCGCCCAGTTGGGCCCGCAGGGTGGTCTCGTCGCAGGCGATGGAGACGTGGTCGACGTCCACGAGACGCAGATTGACGCCGTTCTGCCGGGCGGCGGAAACGACCTCGGCGGCCTTCCCGGGAACCCGCACGGTCAGCGTGTCGAAGTAGGAGCCGTGCACGACCTCGATGCCACCGGCCGTGAGCCCCGCGGCCAGGATCGTGGCGTACCGGTGGGTCCGCTGCGCGATGCCCCTGAGCCCCTCGGGCCCGTGATACACGGCGTACATGCCGGCCATGACGGCGAGCAGC
>NZ_JBLRVY010000460.1:0-301 GCF_048159485.1 Streptomyces sp. 4F14 | reverse complement strand
TTCCTCCAGCAGGAGCGCGGCCTCGACGACACGCGGGTTGGCTCCGGCAGGCGCCGTCCAGACGGAGTGGGCCGCGTGCGCGGCCTCGTGGACGAACACGCCCCAGGCGGCGGGATACCGCTCCTCGTCGCCCACGATCCGCGGATGGATCTCGTGGGGCTTAAGCGGGGCGAACAGGCCGGCGTCGAACTCGACCTCGCCCAGCGTGGGGAAGAACGCGGCCGGTGCGCCGCTGCGCGTGCCGGGGCGGCAGGTGACGAGGAGGTCCTGGCGGCCGGAGAGGGCGACCAGCCGGTCGCCG
>NZ_JBLRVY010000459.1:0-302 GCF_048159485.1 Streptomyces sp. 4F14 | reverse complement strand
ACCGGTGGCGATCCGCACCCGGTCCTCTCCCACCGCCTCGGCGGTCAGCTTGACTCCGGAGAGGGCGGCGGGGGCAGGCTCGGCCTCGGCCGCGTGGGTGAGGGCGGAGGCGACGGCCTCGGCGGTGACCGCACCGCCGTCCTGGAATCTGGCGTCCCGCAGCGTGAACAACCAGCTCCGCCCGCCCTTCTCGCTGGTCCACGACTCGGCGAGCGCGGGGACCGCGGCGCCGTTGGCGTCCAGCTTGGCGAGTCCCTCGGAGACACCCAGCTTGGACAGGTGGAGAGCGTCCTCGCCGTACG
>NZ_JBLRVY010000458.1:0-303 GCF_048159485.1 Streptomyces sp. 4F14 | reverse complement strand
GCCACCCCCGCCGCGTCGCTTGGCCCGCCCCCGATAATTGTCAGTCGTCGAATGGCAGTTGGGACAGAGGAACCGCAAGTTCTTGATGCGGTTGTCTCGCCAGTTGCCGTCGATGTGGTCGACCTCCAGAGGCAGCGGATGGCCCCGCCAGACCGCTTCCATGCCGCAGATTGCACACCGCTCCAGCACTTCCGAGGCCGTCATCGCCCACCTGAGACGATCACTGTGGATGCGTCGGGGCGCTGCGTGAGCCTGCTCGACGAGTAGGGCCTCAGGGGTGCGCGGGCGGCGCGGCTCGCCGCG
>NZ_JBLRVY010000457.1:0-303 GCF_048159485.1 Streptomyces sp. 4F14 | reverse complement strand
TCCTCGCCGTCGACTCTGATCGCGTCGAACCGGACGCCCGCCTTGCGGAGTTGAACACCGGCTGCCGGCAGCCAGGTCAGGTCACTTTGCGCATTCACGGGGTCAGCTTGCGGGTGCGGAGCTAGCTTGATCCATGACTCTGCGTCGTCGGTTGAACACGGTTGATAACCGGCGTCCGCGAGTTGTGACCGGTTGATTTCGGTTGAGTTCGGAGGTGACCGCAATGGCGCGGGCGGAGAACAAGACAGAGGCAGGCGGTACGGCCCATTTGGTCGCCGCCCTGGCGAAGGCGTTGCGGGAGCA
>NZ_JBLRVY010000456.1:0-304 GCF_048159485.1 Streptomyces sp. 4F14 | reverse complement strand
GACCTCATCTCCCCCTTGCCCGAGGGCTTACCGAGCGCCCAGCCCAGCGTCGAGGGGTCGAGCTTAAGCATCAGCCGGTCGGCGCTCGCCGCGCTGCCGGAGACGCGGGCCCGCCGCCGGGGCATCGCCCTGGTGCTGCTGGCGTCGGCGCAGGTCCAGCAGCGGGAGGTGGAGCGGGCCTGCCACACCGGGGTGCGGGCGATGGAGCTGCTGTCGACGGTGCGTTCCAGCCGGGGCGCCGAATACCTCGACGACCTCCACCAGCGGCTCACGCCCTTCGGCGAGGAACCCGCCGTACGGGAGT
>NZ_JBLRVY010000455.1:0-304 GCF_048159485.1 Streptomyces sp. 4F14 | reverse complement strand
GCAGGGCCAGTTCCCCGTCCCGTACGCCGTCGAGGAAGACGCCCTCGCTGAAGTTCTGGGAGAACCAGCCGGGCCGCAGGATCGTCCAGGTCACCCCGGAGGCCCGGACGGCCCGCTCCCCCTCGCCGTGCGGTCCGCCGTCCTCGTAGGCGGGGCCGAAGTAGCCGGGCACGTCCGTACCCCGGGCCGAGAGCAGCACCAGCCGCCGCACCCCGCGCGCGACGGCCTGTTCGACGAAGGCGGGGGTCGGGGAGGGCGAGGCGTCGAGCGGGGTGATGTAGACGGCGGTGACACCGTCCAGGGC
>NZ_JBLRVY010000454.1:0-304 GCF_048159485.1 Streptomyces sp. 4F14 | reverse complement strand
GCTTGCCACGGGCCCCCCGCTCGGGGGACGAAGTGAGCAACTGGGTTGCATACCGGGCAACCGCGACCGTGGACATTCGGCTGAGACCGAGTACGTCGAGGCCCGTATCGAACGAGGCCTTAGGTGCCGCGTACACCGGACGGTTGCCCAGATACGTCCACGGAGCGGTGTTGCAGACTATGGACAGCACCAAATCGGTCACCGGGTCCTCGCCCGGCCGCTCCAGTGTGATGGTGCCGTGCCGGCGGTTGGGCTCCTGGATGAACTGACGTACCACCTGGCGCAGATAAAGGGCGTGCGTGGA
>NZ_JBLRVY010000453.1:0-304 GCF_048159485.1 Streptomyces sp. 4F14 | reverse complement strand
CCGAGCATGAGGACGTGGTCGTAGCGGTCGTAGCGCAGCCGGGTGCCGCCGCACATGCCGAGCGCCTCGGCTGCGGCCAGCACCAGCTCCTCCTGGTCGGCCCGCATCGGCAGCTCGTCGGCCTGGTTGCGTTCACGGCCCTTACGGGTGTCCCAGCGGTCGGTGAACGCGTCGAGCCGCGCCAGCCGCTCGCCGACGCCGCCCTTCTCGGCGGCCAGGTCGCGGGCCAGCTCATGGTCCTGCTCGGTGGTGGAGAACGCCTCGACCAGGGCGTGCACGGGCACGGAGGCCAGCCAGCCGTCGA
>NZ_JBLRVY010000452.1:0-304 GCF_048159485.1 Streptomyces sp. 4F14 | reverse complement strand
ATCGTCATCGACGTCGTCACGTCGCCCAGCGGGATGTCCTTGAACAGGACCTCCATGTCGGCGGCCGAGTCGATGGCGACGCCGCAGTGCCCGACCTCGCCGAGCGAGCGCGGGTCGTCGGAGTCGCGGCCCATGAGCGTCGGCATGTCGAAGGCGACGGAGAGTCCGCCTCCGCCGTTGCCGAGGATCATCTTGTAGCGCTCGTTGGTCTGCTCGGCGTTCCCGAACCCGGCGAACTGCCGGATGGTCCACGTACGCCCTCGGTAGCCGGTCGCATACAGGCCGCGGGTGTACGGGTACTCCC
>NZ_JBLRVY010000451.1:0-305 GCF_048159485.1 Streptomyces sp. 4F14 | reverse complement strand
CAGCTCCCGGGCGCCGCGCCCTGCGCACTGATCACCTCGGTGGTCGCGATCTCCGCCGGCGCGGTCGGCGCGGGCCCGTTCTCCGGCCAGGACCTCCTCGCCAAGATGGTCACCCTCCAGGCCTTCAACGGCACCGTGGCGCTCACGGCCCTGCTGCTCTCGGCCGCCGTGGCCGAACGCAACCAGACCCTGCGGGTACTGGAGGAGTCCTGCGAGCGCCTGACGGAGGCCCTCGCCCGCCTCGTGCCGGACCGCACCCTCGAACAGCACCCGATGCGCCCCCGCCCCGATCGGGCCACCCCTCA
>NZ_JBLRVY010000450.1:0-305 GCF_048159485.1 Streptomyces sp. 4F14 | reverse complement strand
AGCCCGCGCGCGATGACCGGCGCCATGCCGTTGCGGACCCGGTAGAAGCCCTCGCCGGTGCGCTCACCGGTGACGAACTCGGCGTCACGCTCGTCGACGTCGGTGGTGAGGAGGTTCGCGGCGAGGGCATCCGTACGGGCGATGATGATCGTCGGCACATCGGCGATGTCCGCGGCCAGCCGCGCCGCGTTCAGGGTGCGGATGTGCTGCGAGGTCGGCACCAGCACCTTGCCGCCGAGGTGCCCGCACTTCTTCTCCGAGGCGAGCTGGTCCTCGTAGTGGATGCCGGCGGCCCCCGCCGCGAT
>NZ_JBLRVY010000449.1:0-305 GCF_048159485.1 Streptomyces sp. 4F14 | reverse complement strand
CTGTTCGGTGTGGAGCTGGCCGTGGAGGGGTTCGGGCCCTCGGGGGTGGGGGAGGCCGGAGGGCGGCGGCGGGTTCCGGTCCGTGGAGGGGCCTTTGTCGATGAGTCGACGCCTCGGGTCACCTTTCTCGGGCGGGACGGGGGCCGAGGGTGGGGCGATCTATGCCGAATCGTTTCGGCAGCGCATGGCGGGGAGGGGCCGCCGATGCTGCCCCGGGAGGACAACCGGGGGGACGGCCTGATCGTGCTGCTCGGCGCCGACTCCGATGTCGGGCGTGCGCTCGCCGCCGGGCGTCCCGATCGGGC
>NZ_JBLRVY010000448.1:0-305 GCF_048159485.1 Streptomyces sp. 4F14 | reverse complement strand
AAGGCGACGGAGTGGACCAGGCTGGTGTGCCCCGTCAGCGTGCCGAGCTGCTTCGGACGGTCCGGGTCGGCCACGTCCCACAGCCGGATCCGGTCGTCGTCGCCCCCGGCCGCGAGCGTGTCCCCGTCCGGGCTGAACGCCACCGACCGCACCGCGGCCTCGGCGCCGGTCAGGGTGATCCGGGTCTTCGGCCGCTTCGGATCGGCCACGTCCCACAGCCGCACGGTGCGGTCCTCGCTGACGGAGGCGAGGCTACGGCCGTCGGGGCTGAACGCGACCAGATAGATCGTGCCCTTGTGCCCGGT
>NZ_JBLRVY010000447.1:0-305 GCF_048159485.1 Streptomyces sp. 4F14 | reverse complement strand
AAGCCAATCGCGACACCGTTCTGCTGACCGGCGTCGAGATCTACCCCGACACGAAAGCCACCTTCCGAAGTTAGCCACTAACGCAACTGCCACCACTGAGCGCAGCGCCGTCTTGCACGGCCACAGGAGAACTTTGCCATGAACAACCAGGTCCCGAAGACCGTCGATCACGATCCAGCCACCGGCGAGATCAACAACCTGCCCGCCGCATTCCAGACCGGGAACCAAAGTTTGGCGGTGCAACTGGCCATGGCCGAGCTCAACCAGGACATCGTTACGGCCAAGACGTTTCCGCGCTCTACCGC
>NZ_JBLRVY010000446.1:0-305 GCF_048159485.1 Streptomyces sp. 4F14 | reverse complement strand
GGCACCCGGATCATGTGGAGCCCACCTACTTCGGGCGCAACTACCTCCGCCATGACGGCCTGCTCGACATCACCAACGCCTCCGACCTGGTCACCGTCTCCTGGAGCCGTTTCACCGACCATGACAAGGCGATGCTCATAGGCAACGGCGACACGGCCACCGGCGACCGCGGGAAGCTCCGGGTCACCCTGCACCACAACGAGTTCGAGTCCGTCGTCCAGCGGGCGCCCCGCGTGCGCTTCGGGCAGGTGCACCTCTACAACAACCGGTACGTCGTCCCGGCCGACGCCCACGACTACCGCTAC
>NZ_JBLRVY010000445.1:0-306 GCF_048159485.1 Streptomyces sp. 4F14 | reverse complement strand
CTGCGAGACATAGCCCAGGTGGGGGGTGGCGAGGAGGCGGGGGGCCGTGCGCATCGGGTGGTCGTCGGGGAGGGGCTCGGTGTCGAAGACGTCGACCGCGGCGCCCGCGATACGGGCCTCGTGCAGGGCGGTGAGCAGGGCGTCCTGGTCGACGATGGCCGCGCGGGAGGTGTTGATCAGATACGCCGTCGGCTTGAGCAGGGCCAGTTCGGGGGCTCCGAGCAAGCCCCGGGTGCGGTCGCTCAGAGCGAGGTGGATCGAGACGAAGTCGCTGTCGGCCAGCAACTCCTCCTTGGATGCGGCCAG
>NZ_JBLRVY010000444.1:0-306 GCF_048159485.1 Streptomyces sp. 4F14 | reverse complement strand
ATCGCCAAGGGCGCCGAACTGCAGGGCGAGCGGGACCGGATCCGGGAGGTCGTGCTGAGCCGGGGCGCCGGGGACGACGGGCTCGTCATGGGGAAGTAGGTAGGTCAGTCCGCTTCGACGTGGTCGAAGGTCTTGATCATCTGCTTCAGCACGCGTACGCACGCCCGGAGCTCGGCCTCGGTCAGCTCACCGCCGACCTGTCGGTTCAGGGCGTGCTCGCGCGCGAGGATCGTCGTGATGACGGCCTTGCCCCCGCCGGTGATCCGGATCAGCGAGGAACGCTGGTGCGCGGGGTTGGGGATGGCC
>NZ_JBLRVY010000443.1:0-306 GCF_048159485.1 Streptomyces sp. 4F14 | reverse complement strand
GTGCCGACGCCGCCCGGGTAGAGCGTGGAGGGGTGCACATGGCGCCCCTCCATCAGGCAGAACATCTCCCGCGTGTAGCGGCTGACTTGAAGCGCCTCGCGGTAGAACTCGCCCTCCAGCGGGTTCAGCGAGCGCATGATGTCGGCGATGGTGCGGTAGCCGTGCTCGGCGGCGTGCGGGGCCTCGGTGCGCTCGGCGAGTTCGAGGACGCCGGGGTTGGTCTCGCGGACCATCTTCTCGCAGTAGTCGACCCCGACCAGGTTCTCCTGGAAGATGTTGTGGTCGAACATGTACTCCGCGGACTCG
>NZ_JBLRVY010000442.1:0-306 GCF_048159485.1 Streptomyces sp. 4F14 | reverse complement strand
ACCAGGGCGAGCAGCAGCAGGGCGACGCCGATGACGGAGACCTCGGTGACCCGGCCGGGGCGCAGCACCCGCAGGTAGAAGCCCATCAGCAGGGCGATCGGGATCGTCATCGCGATGGAGAAGGTGCCCCAGGGGGACTGCGCGAGGGCGTTGACGATGACCAGGGCCAGCACGCCGAGCAGGATGATCATGATGACGAACGTGGCCACCAGCGCGGCCGCGCCGCCGAACGGGCCGATCTCCTCGCGCGCCATCTGCCCCAGCGAGCGGCCGTCGCGGCGGGTGGAGAAGAACAGCACCACCATG
>NZ_JBLRVY010000441.1:0-308 GCF_048159485.1 Streptomyces sp. 4F14 | reverse complement strand
CCCAGGCGCTGGATGCGCTGCTGCGCCGTGCCGGCCAGGGAGCGGGCAGCAGGCGGGAGCGGACGGTAGCCGCCCGGGCCCAGGCTGCCGCCCAGATGACCGATCCCTCCCCCGCCACCACCCCCCACCAGTGGCCAGCGCCTCTCGCGCCGGGGGCCTCGTTCGGGCTGCCCGGCTCCTTCACCGTCCCGCTTCAGGATGCCGACGGCTGGGACGCCGACGACAGCCTGGATGACATCGAGGACAACCGGGACGACGAGGACTACCTTCTCGCCGCCCTTACCGACGGGCAGGACGCTGCGGCAGGC
>NZ_JBLRVY010000440.1:0-308 GCF_048159485.1 Streptomyces sp. 4F14 | reverse complement strand
CCGGTCCGAAGGTGAGCAGTCCGCTGCCCGCGCCCGCGAGTTCACCGGCCGCGGGCAGCAGCCGCGCACGGGCCCGCTCCAGGGCCGGCCGGTCGCCGAGCCGGAGGGCGAGGGCTGCCTCGGCGCAGCACAGCGCCTCGTACAGCAGGTCGGGCGGCGGCTGCGGCAGGGCGGCGAGGGCCGTCCCGGCCTCGGTGGCGCGCCCGTCGGCGAGGAGGGCGAACGGCTCCGCCCACGGGCGGTACGGGCCCCAGTCCTCGCCCGGATCGACGTCGGCGGGGCGGCCGTGGGCCAGGCGCAGGCCGAGC
>NZ_JBLRVY010000439.1:0-308 GCF_048159485.1 Streptomyces sp. 4F14 | reverse complement strand
CTGGCGCCTTTGTAGCCGACTATGAAGATCCCGACGCCCACCATGACGATGGCGACCGCCAGGCTCGCGAATGTCATCGCCTTGTCGTAGTGGACCGGTGTCTCCTTGACGGTGAACCCCATCATCGCGACGAAGTGCATCGTCCATATGCCGGATCCGATGGCCGCCGAGCCCAGCGCGAGCCAGCCCGGGCGCCAGGACTGCGAGACGAGCATCGATCTGGTGGTGCAGCGCAGGCCGAGCGCACCGCCGAGGCAGGCCATGAGATAAGCCACCAGCGGCGTGACGAGTCCGTAGCTGAATCCGTC
>NZ_JBLRVY010000438.1:0-308 GCF_048159485.1 Streptomyces sp. 4F14 | reverse complement strand
CCTCGATATCCCCGTACGAGGCGGTGTCCATCAGGGCGAAGGCGGATTTGAGGCGGGCCAGGTCGCCGAACAGCAGGTCCGGCGAGACCTTGGCGGCCGCGTCGAACAGCTGCACGGCCTCGGCGGTCTTGCCCTGCTGCAGGCGGATGCCGCCCTGCTGCTGGAGGGCCAGGGACTTGTAGGCCGGCGTGCCGGACTTGGCGACCTCGTCGAATTCGACGAAGGCCCGGCCCGGATCGTTCTTGCCGAGGTCGGCGAGTCCGCGCTGGTAACCCTCGGAGGCCTTGGCGGCGACGCCTTCCTGGTGC
>NZ_JBLRVY010000437.1:0-308 GCF_048159485.1 Streptomyces sp. 4F14 | reverse complement strand
CCAACTCAGCCGACAACAACCCCACATCCGCCCCCTCCACCACCGACCACAACTCGTCATCCACCCCACCCACCACCGGCTCACCCACCGACTCCGGCCAGTACCGCTCCCGCTGGAAGGCGTACGTCGGCAGATCCACCACCGCCCCCTGGCCCACTATCGCGGACCAGTCCACCGGAACACCGTGGGTGTGCAACCGGGCCACAGCAGCCAACAACTGCCCGGATTCGCCCTCACCCCGACGCAACGTCCCCGTCACCACCGCCGCCGGATGAGACTCGAACAGCGTCTCCTCCAGACTCGGAGTC
>NZ_JBLRVY010000436.1:0-308 GCF_048159485.1 Streptomyces sp. 4F14 | reverse complement strand
TAAGGAGCACAGTACCGATTGCAGGCAGATGTTCTGCACGGTCAGCTCATGGGTGGAACGTTGATTATTCGGCCAGGTCATCGGGTCGGAGGCTTGCAAGTACTGCTCGTAAGAGTGTGGAAAGCATGATCTCCGGACGGGTCCGGGTCGGGCACGCTGTTGGGTGTCTGAGGGAATGAACCCCCTCGTGATGCCGACCCCAGTGCACTCCGGTCTGTGGCCGGGGGTGATGGGTGGTTGGTCGTTGTTTGAGAACTGCACAGTGGACGCGAGCATCTGTGGCCAAGTTTTTAAGGGCGCACGGTGGA
>NZ_JBLRVY010000435.1:0-309 GCF_048159485.1 Streptomyces sp. 4F14 | reverse complement strand
GGGCGGATAGATTGGTGGTCTGCTGCGACGGGTTGCCGGACGTGGGGTCCGGTGAGGTTGGGGGAGTCTGGTCATGGGGGAGGAGGAGCCCGGGTTCACCGAGCGCTGGCTCGAGACCGGCTCGGGGCCCGGTGCCGTGGTCCGGGCCCGCGTGACCCGGGTGAACCACGAGGCCCAGACGGCGTACCGGGCCTGGCTCGACCACGCCACCTCGTGCTCCACCTGCCAGGACGGCGCCGCCCGCCGGTGCACCGTCGTACAACCCCTCTGGGACGCCTACCAGGCGGCCGGCCACGCGGACTTTTGAAC
>NZ_JBLRVY010000434.1:0-309 GCF_048159485.1 Streptomyces sp. 4F14 | reverse complement strand
CCCGCTATGACCCGGGTCAGGTCCAGGACACGTACCCCGGCGGCCGGCAGCCGGGGAGCGCCGTCGAGCGGCGGGAGCGCACGCGCGCGTGCCGCGGACAGCCGTTCGTGCTCGACGAGCGGCCGCCGGGCCACCGCCACCGCCTGCTCGTGCGCCGCCCACTCCTTCGGCGTACGCAGCGCCACGGCCAGCCCGCCGGCCGCGTACACGGCCTCTTCCACGTCGTGCGAGGACCGTTCGGCGAGCGCGGCCTCCAAGGAGTCCGGATCGGTCACCTTCAGCGCGGCCAGCAGCCTGGCCCGGTGATGC
>NZ_JBLRVY010000433.1:0-309 GCF_048159485.1 Streptomyces sp. 4F14 | reverse complement strand
AAGGCGGCCAGGGCGGTGCAGGCGGTGGAGGTCACGGTGATCGCGGTGATCTGGCGTGGGGAGAGGCCGATGGCCTTGAGGGCCAGCAGGTCGCGCTCGCCCTCGCGGACCGTGCCGCCGATCGCGGTGAGCAGTTCGATGAGCCCGATCAGGGCGAGGACGGCGACCAGACCGACGACGACTCCGCGCAGGGGCGAGAGCCCGTCGGCGGGGTTCGGCACGGCGTGGATGTCGAGGCGTCCCTGACCGGTGTCGGCGAGGCGGTCGGCGACGTCGGCCGGGTCTGCGCCGGGCCGCAGACGGAGCTCG
>NZ_JBLRVY010000432.1:0-310 GCF_048159485.1 Streptomyces sp. 4F14 | reverse complement strand
CTTACGAGGCCGAGTACCGCGCCGGCAAGGAGCGTTGGGACGCGGTCGTCGAGGCCGCCTACCGTGCCGACGACGAGAGCGCCGTGCCGACGCAGACGCAGGTGCTGGGCGCGCTGGACGCGGTCGTCGGCGACGACGACGTGGTGATCAACGCGGCCGGTTCGCTCCCGGGCGACCTGCACAAGCTGTGGCGGTCGCGCTCGCCGCGCCAGTACCACCTGGAGTACGGCTACTCCTGCATGGGCTACGAGATCCCGGCCGCGATCGGCGTGAAGCTGGCCGCGCCCGAGCGCAACGTGTGGGCGCTGGT
>NZ_JBLRVY010000431.1:0-310 GCF_048159485.1 Streptomyces sp. 4F14 | reverse complement strand
GAGCGCCTCGGCCCGCTCCGCGAGTGCCGTCAGCCGCGCCTCGTCAGGCCGGTCGGCGCCGCCGAGGCCGAGCGAGACACCGTGCGGCACGACGGTGACCCCGCGCTCGCGCAGCCGGAGCAGGGACTCCGGGAGGTGGCCGGGGCAGACGTTCTCGGCCACGGCCTCGACCCAGTCGATGCCGGGCATGCGTTCCACGGCGTCCGCGATCTCCGGACGCCATCCGAGTCCCGTACCCAGTCGCTCCATCGTCCCCTCCTCGGCCTCTTCCGGCCCCCGCCCGTCCCGCGTGACGGGGGTATGGCCCCGC
>NZ_JBLRVY010000430.1:0-310 GCF_048159485.1 Streptomyces sp. 4F14 | reverse complement strand
CGCGGCGAGGGCGCTTCATGGCAGACATGCGCGCGTCCCCCGTCCGTAACCCGGGTGGATCTACGCTGAGGTGGAAAGACCTGGCAAGCGGAGGGAGCGCTACATGGCTACCGGCAACCCCGAGGGCAAGAAGCAGCCACCGGAGGAGCAGCGGCTGGGACCGGTCCTGAGGCGACGCGGCCAGGTGACCGCGAGCACCACGGACCAGCGGCTGCTGGACGCGGGCGGGCCGACCGACTGGGTCCACACCGACCCCTGGCGGGTCCTGCGCATCCAGTCGGAGTTCATCGAGGGCTTCGGCACCCTCGCC
>NZ_JBLRVY010000429.1:0-310 GCF_048159485.1 Streptomyces sp. 4F14 | reverse complement strand
CCCGGCCACACCGACATCCGCCGACCCACGCCCGGGACCCACCCCGCCTTAATTGGTATGTCAGATGCAAGTTTTAATGGGAGCTGTCCAGCCTCGTCGAGTTCCAGGAGACCCGATGCTGTCCGAGCAGTCCGCCGCCACCGTGCGTGCCACCCTCCCCGTCGTCGGCGGGGCCATCGGTGAGATCACCGAGCGCTTCTACGCCGGGATGTTCGCCGCCCGCCCCGACCTGCTGCGCGACCTGTTCAACCGCGGCAACCAGGCGGCCGGCACCCAGCGGCAGGCCCTCGCGGGATCGATCGCCGCGTTC
>NZ_JBLRVY010000428.1:0-310 GCF_048159485.1 Streptomyces sp. 4F14 | reverse complement strand
GCCGTCCTCCGGTGCCTGCCCGTTCTTCTGCATCGACGCCAGCAGCTGACGTGCGAGACCCAGTCCCGTCCCGCCCATGGTGAGCGCCTTGGCGACCATGTCCGCCATGCCGTCGGCGCCGTTGAGCACCACCATGTTGTCGACGTTGCCGAACGCGGACGCGCCCGCCTGGACGATCTCCGGCCAGTTCTCGGCGAGTTGCTGGGCGACGACGGCCTCCTGGTTCTCGGCGAGGGCGGCGGCACGGGCCTTGATGGCCTCCGCCTCCGCGAGTCCCTTGGCCTTGGTCGCCTCGGCGTCCGCGAGCCCC
>NZ_JBLRVY010000427.1:0-310 GCF_048159485.1 Streptomyces sp. 4F14 | reverse complement strand
GAACTTACCCGCGCCGTACACCATCGGGGGAAGCTCGCCGACCGCGGCGTGCACCACCCGGCAGATGAACACGGTATGGGTGCTGGCCTGCAGCCGCTCGCGGATCTCGACCTCCATCAGCGCGCTGCTGCGGGCGATCAGCGGGCTGCCGAACGGGCCGCTCTCCCAGTCCACGTCCTTGAACTTGTCCTCGGCCTTGCTCGCGCGGGCCTACCGCTGGGACAGCTCCGACCCGAACGCCGCCCCGGTGCGGGTCACCTGCGAGCCGTACCGGGTGGGGAACCCGTCCGACTACTACCCTCAGTACGGC
>NZ_JBLRVY010000426.1:0-311 GCF_048159485.1 Streptomyces sp. 4F14 | reverse complement strand
GGTCTGCCGGCCGCCGCGCGCGGCATGGAGGACATCCTCAACGGTGGCGGCCCGGCCGCTCTGGAGGCGCTCAAGCAGGTCGCCAAGAACGTGAAGCGGCGCGGCGCGTGCTCGCACCCGGACGGCTCCGCGATGTTCCTTGAGTCGACCATCAAGGCGTTCACCGACGACCTCGCGGCCCATGTCCTCGGCAATGGCTGCGGACGGCCCGTGGAGGGCGTTCTGCCGCTCTTCGAGGGCGGCAGGGCACCCACGGGCATCCCGGGCGGCGCCGAGGAGGAGGAGAACGGCCCCGCGCGCCAGAAGATCTA
>NZ_JBLRVY010000425.1:0-311 GCF_048159485.1 Streptomyces sp. 4F14 | reverse complement strand
CGCACCCACCAAAATCACCCAGGGTTCCCAGACCAAGGGCGGCATCGGCGAGTCCACGCTCCGCCCGGACGGCACCCTCAAGGTCACCGGCGAGTTCGCGTACTCGTCCGACATGTGGCACGAGGACATGCTCTGGGGCCAGATCCTGCGCTCCACCGTCGCGCACGCCGAGATCGTCTCCATCGACACCGGCGAGGCCCTCGCCATGGCCGGCGTCTACGCCGTCATGACGTACGAGGACCTGCCCACCGAGGTACGCAACTACGGCCTGGAGATCCAGGACACCCCGGTCCTCGCCCACGGCAAGGTCC
>NZ_JBLRVY010000424.1:0-311 GCF_048159485.1 Streptomyces sp. 4F14 | reverse complement strand
CGACGGCCCGTTCACCGCCGCCACCGACAACCGCCCCTCCCACCGAACAAGCAACAACTCCACCTCAGCCAGCGGCAGTCCCACCGACACCATCCCACCCCGCCCCGCCAACGACCCCGCAATCATCCGACTGCGCACCGCGCTGATCCTGGCCGCATCCGCCAGTGAGAGTCCGCCCGCCACACACGCCGCCGCGATCTCACCCTGCGAATGCCCCACCACAGCAACCGGCGTCACCCCCAACGACTCCCAGAGGTACGCCAACGACACCATCACCGCCCACAACACCGGCTGCACCACATCAACCCGCC
>NZ_JBLRVY010000423.1:0-312 GCF_048159485.1 Streptomyces sp. 4F14 | reverse complement strand
GGTGAACCTCACCGTCCACGCGGGCGAACTCCTCGCCGTGGTGGGCCCGTCCGGCTCCGGCAAGTCCACGATGCTCAACGTCATGGGCACCCTGGACCGGCCCACCACGGGGACGGTCCGGGTCGCCGGGTACGACGTGTCCGCGCTCTCCGACGCCCGGCTCTCCGCGCTGCGCGCCCGCCACAGCGGCTTCGTGTTCCAGCACGTCCACCGGGCGGCGGGCCGCGACGCGGTGGACAACGTCGCGGACGGCCTGCTGTACACGGGGACCGGCCTGCGGGAGCGGCGCGAGCGGGCCCGCGAGGCGCTGGC
>NZ_JBLRVY010000422.1:0-312 GCF_048159485.1 Streptomyces sp. 4F14 | reverse complement strand
CGAGGCGAGCTCGGTCCGCTGGAGCGAGGGAGTGGCCCACGTAGGGGACCTGACGACCCGACAGCCCGGCGACGAGGGCCATGGCATCGGCCGCCACCAGTTGCTGCGGATCCTCGCCGAACGCGCCCGCTCACTGGGCGTACGGCTGGAGTTCGAGAGTCCGGTCACGCCGGACGACCTGCCATGCACATCGTGCGCCAGGAGCAGGGGCCCGAGGTCGCCAACAAGATCGCCCGGCGCATGGTCGTGCCGCCGCACCGGGACGGCGGACAGGCCCAGTACATCGAGCGCCCGCTGCCGCGCTCCCAGTGC
>NZ_JBLRVY010000421.1:0-312 GCF_048159485.1 Streptomyces sp. 4F14 | reverse complement strand
ATCTCGAACTTGTCTGAACAAGTTGGCCCCAGTAGGCCCGCCGATGGTGACACGTCGGTTAACACTGGCGGAAGCCTCAGCCCCGAATTTCTGCACACTCCCCACGACGCGGATCACTGGACGCTCTCGATTAGGCTGGTCACGCTGTGCACAGCAACCGACTCAGAGGGGAAGCATGACGGCGCGACACGAGGAGATCGCCGACGAGCTGCGCCGGGCGATCGACCGCGAGGAGTACACGGTCGGCTCCCTGCTGCCGGCCGAGACCGACCTCGCGGCCCACTACGGCGTCTCACGCGGCACGGTCCGTCA
>NZ_JBLRVY010000420.1:0-312 GCF_048159485.1 Streptomyces sp. 4F14 | reverse complement strand
CCCGAGCACGACCCCGAAGGCATCCTGGTCGACATCGAACCCGGCTACGACCCCGCCGGCACCCCGCGGAACAACCAGATCTGGCTTACCGAAAGCTCGATCGGCGGCGGCGGCATCATCGAAGCACTCGCCACCCGAGTACGGCCTGACCCCCGGCGGTTCCTGCGCCTGATGACCAGGGCGATCCAGCCCTCCACCAGCGAACTCGTCGACGCACACATGCGTCGCGTCGTCCACTACACCACCGACCGCGACGACTGGCGCACCCTCGTCGCCGACTTCCGCGGATCCCGGACACAGACCGAACGCGTC
>NZ_JBLRVY010000419.1:0-312 GCF_048159485.1 Streptomyces sp. 4F14 | reverse complement strand
GCAAGGTGATCTGGGCGGAACAGGCCCTGCCGGAGGCTCAGACCGTGTGATCGGGGCGGTGCAGCAGCGGGCGCAGGGTCTCGATGACGCTCGGGTCGTCGACCGTGGACGGGATGGGTTCGTCGTGGCCGTCGGCGATACCGCGCATCGTCTTGCGCAGGATCTTCCCCGAGCGGGTCTTGGGCAGGGCGGCCACCACGGCGACCTCCTTCAGGGAGGCGACGGCACCGATGCGCTCGCGGACGAGCCGGACCAGTTCGGCCTCGACCTCCCCGGGGTCACGTTCGGTGCCCGCCTTCAGGACGACGAAGC
>NZ_JBLRVY010000418.1:0-313 GCF_048159485.1 Streptomyces sp. 4F14 | reverse complement strand
GCTGGTTCACCACCAAGGGCGACAACCGCGTCTGGAAGTACAACGCGTCCGCCGGGACCATCGAACTCGCCTACGACGACTCCCTCGTGACCTCGGGCACGGCCCCGCTGACCGGCGTCGACAACGTCACCGGAAGCTCCTCGGGCGACCTGTTCGTCGCGGAGGACGGCGGCAACATGGAGATCTGCGTGATCACGCCGAACGACGTCATCGCCCCGTTCCTGCGCATCGACGGGCAGTCGGGATCGGAGATCACCGGCCCGGCGTTCTCGCCCGACGGCACCCGGCTCTACTTCTCCAGCCAGCGCGGCAC
>NZ_JBLRVY010000417.1:0-313 GCF_048159485.1 Streptomyces sp. 4F14 | reverse complement strand
GTCGAGCACGCCCTGCGCGACTGCGCCGGAGCCGTCGACTCCGCGGTGCTGCTGCGCGAGGACACGCCCGGCGGTGCCGCCATCGTCGCCTTCCTGGTCGGCGAACGGTCGCCCGACGAGGTGCTCACCGGCCAGCTGCGAGACCGGTTGCCGAGCCATATGCTTCCCCGCTTCTTCGTATGGCTGGACGACATGCCCCTCAACCGGGCGGGCAAGGTCGACCGCAAGGCGCTGGCCAGGATGCCGGTCGGGGACCCGGTCCGACGTACCTGAGAGAAGGAGCCCAGTGGTGCCACGCGCAGAAGCCGGCGTG
>NZ_JBLRVY010000416.1:0-314 GCF_048159485.1 Streptomyces sp. 4F14 | reverse complement strand
CGACTTGCCGGCCCCGTTGGGACCGAGCACGGCGGTCACCCCCGCCCCGGCCACCAGGTCCAGGCCGTCCACCGCGGTCTTCGTGCCGTACCGCTTCACCAGGGCCTGCACCTGGACCACGGGCTCGCTTCGCATGGGTCACGAGTCTAGGTAGGCGGCGGAACTGTCCGGCGCGGGGGTGCGGGATCTCCCCCGCAAGGGGCGGGGGCCGGTGTGGCGTCCTGGAACGGGGGTGCCGCGAGGAGCCCGCCCGGCGGGGCCTCAGTCGCGCGGGCGGTGCAGCGGCAGCCACCGTTCGGCGTAGGCGACCGCGT
>NZ_JBLRVY010000415.1:0-314 GCF_048159485.1 Streptomyces sp. 4F14 | reverse complement strand
GCTCGTTGAGAGTGATCCACTTGCCGACCCGGTCACCGAGCCGCTCGGCGACCAGCGACACGTACTCGGCGAAACGGGCCGCCGTGTCCCGCTCCAGCCAGTCCAGCGTGACCGGCAGATCCCAGTGGAAGAGGGTCGGCACCGGGCGGACGCCCGCCCCGCACAGCTCGTCGACCAGACGGTCGTCGAAGTCGAGGCCCTTCGGGGAGTTCACTCGCGGCCAGGAGATCGAGAAGCGGTACGCGTCCACGCCGAGGTCGGCCAGGAGCGCCACGTCCTCGCGGTAGCGGTGGTAGTGGTCGCAGGCCACCGCC
>NZ_JBLRVY010000414.1:0-314 GCF_048159485.1 Streptomyces sp. 4F14 | reverse complement strand
GTCCCGTCATGTCATGCCCGCTGCCTCCAGCAGCGCCGTCGCCGTCGTCACGGTCAGGCCGTCCAGGGTCTCGACCCTGGCCCCCGCCCGCGCGCTCGCCCCGTCGAAGACCAGCATCAGCTGACGGGCGAGCAGCTCCGGATCCCGTGCCCCGCCCTCCTCGGCGTGTGCACGGAAGTAGTCCTTCATCCACTGCTTCGCCCCGCTCGCGACCAGGCTCGCCGGGTGCTCGGGGTCCTTGAGCTCGACGAGTGCGGCGAGATAGGGGCAGCCCCGGTAGGTGGGCTCGGTGGAGGACTTCTCCAAGCGTTCGA
>NZ_JBLRVY010000413.1:0-314 GCF_048159485.1 Streptomyces sp. 4F14 | reverse complement strand
CCTGTCCGCGCGGGAGCTGACACAGCGGTACGCGACCCGGTCCGGCCGCGATGTCTCCGCGCTCCCCTTTCACCTGGCCCTCGGCTACTTCAAGCTGGCGGTCGTCGCGGAGGGCGTCCACGCCCGCCATCTCGCCGGGAGCACCGTCGGCCCCGGCTTCGAGCGGGTCGGCTCGGCCGTGCCCGCGCTGGTGCGCGCCGGCCTGTCGGTCGATGTCCGGCGCCTGTGAGAAGGGATGTGAGCATGGTCGCGCAGGACAGGCTCGCGCAGAGGGTGGCGCTGGTGACGGGGGCCACGGGAGGCATCGGTGAGGC
>NZ_JBLRVY010000412.1:0-315 GCF_048159485.1 Streptomyces sp. 4F14 | reverse complement strand
CGAGCCAGATCTCGTCGCCCGCGCCGCCGCCCTCGATCCCGCCCCAGGCCATGCCGTTGCGCTGGTCGACATGCAGGCTGACGGCGCGGCCGAAGATGGTGGTCGAGGGGACCGGGGTGTCGTCGCCGGACGCGGTGGCGGGGTCGGCGCCGTCACAGGATGTTCCGTCGCAGACTCGCGGGTACACCCAGTCGGTGCAGTTGACCGCGCCGGCGTCGCCGCAGGCCCGGATCCAGCCGCGCCGGTGACCGACCGGGTCGGAGACGTTGTACATGAGCGTCCGCGTGCCGGTCCATGTGTCGGGGATGCTCGCCC
>NZ_JBLRVY010000411.1:0-315 GCF_048159485.1 Streptomyces sp. 4F14 | reverse complement strand
CGTGCAGTTCGCGGGCGATGCGGCTGCGCTCCTCCAGCACGGTGCGCCGGGCCCGCTCCTCGGCGGTGAGCGTCTCCTGCTCGACGAGCTGGGTGCGGGCCTCCCTGCGGCCGCGCAGCGCCATGCCGAGCACCACGGCCACCGCGAACAGCGACCCGGCGGCCACGCCGGTGCTCGTGTAGTCCGGGGCGCCCAGCAGTCCCTGGAAGAAATAGGTGACCAGCAGGGTCAGGCCCAGGGCCTCGGCGGACACCCGGGTGGGCACCCGCAGCGAGAGCAGCAGCAGCACCAGCAGCTGCGCGATGAGCCCGGACG
>NZ_JBLRVY010000410.1:0-315 GCF_048159485.1 Streptomyces sp. 4F14 | reverse complement strand
CGCGGACTGGACGAGTACATGCGCGGCTCGGGGCGGGTGATGCGGGCCGGGGCGCGGACCGTTGCGCATCGCCAGTTACGAGTACGAGGGGCGCCGGCACTGCGGGATCGTGGAGGGCACCGCCGTACGGGCCCTCCCGGACGGCACCTCCCCCCTCGACGCTGTCGGCATCCGCCCCGTGGGCCCGGCCGTCCCGCTGACGGACGTACACCTGCTGCCGCCGCCCGTACGACGACATCCCCGTGCCGCCGGGATCTGGCGTGCTCGACTTCGAGCTGGAGGTCGCCGCGGTGATCGGCCGCGAGGGGCTCGACC
>NZ_JBLRVY010000409.1:0-315 GCF_048159485.1 Streptomyces sp. 4F14 | reverse complement strand
GAGTTGCTGACCGAACAGCAACCGTGGCCGGTGGTGGACCGGCCGTGGCGGGCAGGTGTCTCCTCGTTCGGAGTCAGCGGTACCAACGCCCACGTGATCCTGGAGCAGGCTCCTGAACTTGAATCGGCCTCCGATGTGGTTACTGCTCCGTCGGTGGTGCCGTGGGTGTTGTCGGCGCGGTCGGAGTCGGGGTTGCGGGAGCAGGCGCGGCGGCTTGCGGCACACGTGGAAGCCGATGCGGGGCTGGGCCTGGTGGAGGTGGGTGCGGCACTGGTGTCGACCCGGGCGAGTCTGGAGCATCGTGCGGTGGTTCTG
>NZ_JBLRVY010000408.1:0-316 GCF_048159485.1 Streptomyces sp. 4F14 | reverse complement strand
CGGCCGAGGGCAGCCAGCCGCGGATCCTGCTGGACGTGGTCACCGACATCGTGCACAACGGCGCGCTCTTCGTGATCATGGCCGAGGCGTGTCTGATCTACGCGACCGCCGGCTGGTACAAGATCCAGGGTTCGCGCTGGCAGGACGGCACGGCCGTCTACTACCCGCTGCACCTGGACTACTTCTCGCCCTGGCCCGCGCTCTCCGACGCCCTCGCCGGCAACGGCACCATGGTCATGCTCATCACCTACGGCACGGTCGCCGTACAGGTCGCCTTCCCGTTCACCCTGTTCAACCGGCGGGTCAAGAACGTGCT
>NZ_JBLRVY010000407.1:0-316 GCF_048159485.1 Streptomyces sp. 4F14 | reverse complement strand
ATCGCGAGGATGAAGGCGACCACGGAGAGTTGGCGCCAGGGCAGCAGTCCGGTGTGCGGAGCGCCGCCCTCCTCCAGTGCCCACAGGCAGTAGCCGAGGACGGCGACCCCGGCCGCCAGCTGCCAGACGAAGCGCAGATAGCCGGTGGTGTACTCGGTGAGCAACGCGCGCGTGGCGCCCGCTTTCCCCGCCATCTGCACGGCCTCGGAGTACCGCTTGGCGGCGACCATGAAGAGCGCGCCGAAGCCGGTCGTGATGAGGAACCAGCGCGACAGCGGGATGCCGAGGGCGAGTCCGCCGATCATCGCCCGCATCA
>NZ_JBLRVY010000406.1:0-316 GCF_048159485.1 Streptomyces sp. 4F14 | reverse complement strand
AGGCCCGGGAGGAGATCCCGGGAAATCGCCGGCGCGCCCTGCTCGGCACGTTCTCGTGACTGTTGTCGGTCATGGATGGCCCCCTGTTCGTACGAGACGTTGCTCGTCCCCCGGACAAAAGCCAGCGTATGCGCTGGCGCTACGGTGTGCGGGGGGCTGTGGATAACTTTGAGGAGCGCCCGAAATGCCGCACACCGCCGTACTGCTCGCCGCCGCGTCCCAGGAGCAGGGACCGGGCGACACCCTCCGGATCGTGCTGCTCGTCTCGATCCTCGGAGCGGTGCTGCTCGCCTGGTTCCTGCTGCGTGGATACCGC
>NZ_JBLRVY010000405.1:0-316 GCF_048159485.1 Streptomyces sp. 4F14 | reverse complement strand
CATCCCCAAGGCGCACTACCCGGACGCCGCCTCGCTGGCCGCCCAGGCGCCCCAGCTCGCCGCGGACGTGCTGCGGGAGGCGGGCGAGGTCGCCACCGAGGACAAGGTGGACGGCAGCGGCTACCGGATCGTCTTCAACACCGGCGCGGGAGCGGGCCAGACCGTCTTCCACGCGCACGCCCACGTGCTGGGCGGCCGTGGCCTCGAGGGGCCGCCCGGGTAACCGACGGTGTCCGCACGTGAATTGGTCGTGCTCGGCACGGCCAGCCAGGTCCCGACCCGGCACCGCAACCACAACGGCTACTTCCTGCGCTGG
>NZ_JBLRVY010000404.1:0-316 GCF_048159485.1 Streptomyces sp. 4F14 | reverse complement strand
CGATCACCAGCACCCGGGAGCCCTCCGGCACCTGCTCACTGATCAGCCGGGCCACCGCCTGCGCCGAGGTGATCACATCGTCGGCGACGGTGGGTATCCCCAGCGCTGTCAGATGCGCGGCCACGACATCCGGCGTCCGCAGGGCGTTGTTCGTGACATACGCGAGATGCATCCCGCCCGCCCGGGCCACGGCAAGCGATTCGACGGCATGCCCGATCGCATTACCGCCCGCGTACACCACACCGTCGAGGTCGAGCAGCGCCGTGTCGTACGCCTCGCTCAGGGCCCGGCCACTGCCCGCGGGCCTCGTCCTGAC
>NZ_JBLRVY010000403.1:0-317 GCF_048159485.1 Streptomyces sp. 4F14 | reverse complement strand
GCCGCGAGCGTGGGCATACTCGGGGCGCGCCCCGCGGGCCGGGGGGTGTGTGGGTGGGGTGGGGGCGCGTGTCCGCGCGCGCCCCCACCCCTCCTTTCCATTTCTCTTCCGGTCACAGCACCGTGAAGCCGTCCCTCACCTTCTCGTACGTCTTCAACGCCTGTGCCTCGATGCCGGGGCGGTACCACGTGTTGATCTGGTACGACTTGCCGCCCACGGTGAATCCGAGCAGCCGGGCGTGCCAGGGCTCGCCCTGCAGGGTGAAGGTGTACTCCCAGACCACCGCCGGGTGTCCGCGGAACGTCGTCCGCTCCAGG
>NZ_JBLRVY010000402.1:0-317 GCF_048159485.1 Streptomyces sp. 4F14 | reverse complement strand
GACGGCTCACGGTTCGGCAGACGCACGGACGGCGTGCGGCGGCACATGGAGGAGGCATCGGTGGCGGGCGAGTCCCCCGACAGGTCGAAGCAGCGCGAGTCGTCGGCAGAACCGACGTCGGGGAGCGCGATTCCGGTTCCAGAACCCGGCCCCCGATCCGAGGGCACCAAGCCGAAGCGCGACCCACGCCTGGCAGTGGCCCGAGAAACCACACCCCCCTCACCCGGCGGCGTGGACACCGCGACGCGGGTGCTGTCGCGGGGGGAGCTGGAGGCGGTACGGGCACGGCTGGGAAGCGCCGGGGAGTCGGGGCGGCC
>NZ_JBLRVY010000401.1:0-317 GCF_048159485.1 Streptomyces sp. 4F14 | reverse complement strand
CATCGTCACCACCAGGTCGCGCGGCTGGTCGAGCAGAGCCGGCGTCATCGACCTGGAGGTGTTCACCAGGCGGGAGGCGGTGGAGCTGCTGGCCCGGCGGGTGCGGGGCATGACCGCCGACGCGGCGGACCGGATCGCCGAGCACCTGGGGGACCTGCCGCTGGCGCTGGAGCAGGCGGCCGGGTACATGGACTACAACCAGACCGCGCCCGGGGACTATCTGGCTCTGCTGACGTCGCGGCTGGAGGACATGATCGGGCTGGGCGAGCTGGTGGACCGGCCGACGGTGGTGGTCGCGACCCTGTGGCAGCTCAGCG
>NZ_JBLRVY010000400.1:0-317 GCF_048159485.1 Streptomyces sp. 4F14 | reverse complement strand
GGGCGGGGAGGTTGCGACGGGCGAGCCAGACGCGGTTGCGGGCCACCATGCGGTGGTAGACGGCATGCCGCGAGGGCGCGGTCGTCGGGTGGAACAGCACCATGTCCGACCGGTAATCGATCATCCAGCCCGCGTCGAGGGCCCGCCATGCCAGGTCGGTTTCCTCATGGGCGTAGAAGAATTCGTCCGGGAGTCCGCCGACTTCGGCGAAGACCTGGGTGCGTACGGCGTTGGCGCCGCCGAGGAAGGTGGTGACCCGGGAGGAGCGCATCGGGTCGGCCGCGCGCAGCCGGGGGACGTGGCGGCGCTGGGTGACC
>NZ_JBLRVY010000399.1:0-318 GCF_048159485.1 Streptomyces sp. 4F14 | reverse complement strand
AGGCCGAGGGCAAGGCGGGCGACGCGGGAACGGGCGAGGCGTTCTCGCTGGGCCTGGGCGAGCCTCTGCCGATCTCCGGCGAGCACGGCGAAGGCATGGCCGACCTGTACGGGGTCCTGGCGGCGCTGGCCCCGGGCGAGGACGAAGAGGACGACGAGGCCGAGGGCGGCGAGGACAAGCCCGTCCGCATCGCCATCGTCGGGCGGCCCAACGCCGGCAAGTCGACCTTCCTGGCCGCCGCCTCGGCCGCGCGCCCCAAGATCGCCGACTATCCCTTCACCACCCTGACGCCGAAGAACACCTTCATCGGGCGCTTCA
>NZ_JBLRVY010000398.1:0-318 GCF_048159485.1 Streptomyces sp. 4F14 | reverse complement strand
AGAAGAGCACCCCGCGGGTGGTCTCGGAGTCCGCCGCGGTCATCACCACGAAGGAGGTGAGCGAGGAGAACAGCTGCCTCGCCGCCACTCCCGCGAGGACCACGCGGTCCGGGGTGCCGCCGAGGCTGTGGCTGAGCAGCATCACCAGCGCGAAGGAGCACACCGCGCCGAGGAACGCCCCGCCGGGGACGGACAGCGCGCCGCCGCCCACGCCGAGTACGACGACCAGGACGGCGCCGGTCGAGGCACCGGAGGAGACGCCGAGCACGAAGGGGTCAGCGAGCGGGTTGCGCAGCAGGGACTGGAGGACGGCGCCGC
>NZ_JBLRVY010000397.1:0-318 GCF_048159485.1 Streptomyces sp. 4F14 | reverse complement strand
AGTACGGCAGCGACGCCCTCCGGTTCACGCTCGCCCGCGGTGCCAACCCCGGCGTCGACGTTCCGATCGGCGAGGACTGGGTCCAGGGCTCCCGCAACTTCGCCAACAAGATCTGGAACGCCACCCGCTTCGCGCTGATGAACGGCGCCACGGTGGAGGGCCCCCTGCCGGACGCGTCGGCGATGTCGTCCACGGACCGCTGGATCCTGTCCCGCCTGAACTCCGTCGTCGCCGAAGTCGACGCGTTCTACGAGGACTTCCAGTTCGCCAAGCTGTCCGACGCCCTGTTCCACTTCGCGTGGGACGAGGTCTTCGACT
>NZ_JBLRVY010000396.1:0-319 GCF_048159485.1 Streptomyces sp. 4F14 | reverse complement strand
TACCGGGCGAAGGCGTACGAGCTTCCGGACGCCGGCCGTGATGCGCGCGGGCAGCACGTCGCCAACCTGCTGGCCTTCCAGCCGGACGAGGCGATCGCCGAGATCCTCGCGATCCGCGACTACGAGGCCGTGCCCTACCTGATCCTGGCGACGAAGGGCGGTCTCGTGAAGAAGACCGCGCTCAAGGATTACGACTCGCCGCGCTCGGGCGGTGTCATCGCGATCAACCTCCGCGAGATGGAGGACGGTTCCGACGACGAACTGATCGGCGCCGAGCTCGTGTCGTCCGACGATGATCTGCTTCTGATCAGCAAGAAGG
>NZ_JBLRVY010000395.1:0-319 GCF_048159485.1 Streptomyces sp. 4F14 | reverse complement strand
CCGCCGTCTGTCGAAGGCGGTGGGCAGGGCCTCGGTCGGCACCGACCCTCTCCAGCGCGCGCAGTTGCTCGACCAGCTCTCCGCCCGTCGGCACGCACTCGCGCTCGCCACGGTCCCGCTGCCCTCGCCCTGGTCCCCGGTGCACAGCACCGCAACGGCAGCCACGGTCCCCTCACAACCGGCCCCGAAGGCGACGGTCCCCGTAGTCAGTCCCCACGGTCCCGATGTGTCGGGCGGGGATCGGGGACCGAGCTCCCGGAGGGGACCGGCCCGCCGAGGTGCCCGCGCCCGCCCCGCCCGGCAAGGAGGGCGAGATCCG
>NZ_JBLRVY010000394.1:0-319 GCF_048159485.1 Streptomyces sp. 4F14 | reverse complement strand
CCCGAACCGGTGCACTGCGACGATGGCCGCGGTCCGCGACGTCAACGACGCCTCCACCGCGGCGGCGTCGAGGCAGTACGTCCCCGGATCTATGTCGGCGAACACCGGCAGCGCGCCGGCCAGGACCACGGCCTCGGCGACTTCCACGTTCCCGAAGGCCGGTACGACAACCTCATCACCGACTCCGACGCCGGCGGCCCTGAGCATTGCAGCAGTACCCATGTGGGTGATGTTGGTTGCGGAACGTGAACGTCAGGTGACGCACAACAAAAAAGGGGGGGACCCGGAACAGAAGTTCCGGGTCCCACCCGTTAAAAGG
>NZ_JBLRVY010000393.1:0-319 GCF_048159485.1 Streptomyces sp. 4F14 | reverse complement strand
CAGGAACAGGCCGGCCAGCGACAGCACGTCGAAGTCGACGCTCTGGGTGGCACCGAAGGGCCCGAAGGCCGTCATGTCGAGGCGATGCAGCCTCATCGCGCCACCTCCCGCACGGCGTCGTCGGCGCGCACCGCGTCGAACGCGTCGCGCAGCACGCCCTGTTCGTGCTCGTCGGGCCCGGCCCCGCGCACATGGGCCACGAAGTCCTCCGCGATCTCCTGGTCGCTCCGGCCCGCGAGGCGCTGCGCATAGGACACGTCGGGGTCGTCGGGCGCGCCGCGAGGTGAGAAGCGCCTGCAGGGCGTGCCGGCGGATCGGC
>NZ_JBLRVY010000392.1:0-319 GCF_048159485.1 Streptomyces sp. 4F14 | reverse complement strand
GCCGCCGCGGCCGGATCCGGGGACGCAGGTGGGTCCCGGGCGGTGGAGGTGACCGACCGGGGCCCGCGTCCCGTCGCCGGTCAGATGACCGGTGGCCGTCCCAGCCGGCACAGCCGCCACACCGTGCGCCAGCGCATGGGCCGTCGCTCACCGGCCGGTTCCCGCAGCCCCTCCAGGAAGCCGCCGAACCAGGCGCGCAGGCCACCGGCCGACCGGGTGCGGGCGAGTGTGAGCAGGATCCACAGCCCCAGATGGACCGGGATCAGCGGGAGCGGCAGTCGGCGCCGGGTCAGCCAGACGCGGTTGCGGGCGGTCACGC
>NZ_JBLRVY010000391.1:0-320 GCF_048159485.1 Streptomyces sp. 4F14 | reverse complement strand
GAGCACCCCCGCAGGCCGGACCCCTCGCGCGGGCACGGGCCCCCCAAGGACGGGGTCGGCCTGTGGTGGAAGCTGCTCGGCCGCAACAAGCGCACCCTGACCCTCGACCTCTCGGCTCCCGGCGGGCGGGACGTCCTTCTGCGGCTGGCCGCCGAGAGCGACGTCGTCGTCGAGAACTTCCGGCCCGGCACCCTGGAGCGCTGGGGCCTGGGCCCCGAGGAACTGCACGCGGTCAACCCGCGCCTGGTGCTGGCCCGGGTCACCGGCTTCGGCCAGTTCGGCCCGTACGCCCCCCGGCCCGGGTTCGGGACGCTGGCCGA
>NZ_JBLRVY010000390.1:0-320 GCF_048159485.1 Streptomyces sp. 4F14 | reverse complement strand
AGAGGGTGCGCGCTCCTCCGGTCTCTGGCTGGAGGGATTGAAAAAACAACATGGGGATGATCGGTTTCGACAGCGGCTGTCGAAGCAGGGGAAGCGTGTCGAGGAAGCGGCCATGATCTCGTAAACCACAGGCCGAAAAAATAATCGCCAACACCAAGCGCGATTCCTCCCAGCAGGCCTTCGCCCTCGCTGCCTGATCTCAGGTAGCAGAGCGAGCCTCCTACTACGGGAGTGTCAGCCCGGGGCTGTTCCCGACCCGGATCCTGGCATCAGCTAGGGGACTAAACCTTGATCCCGGTCACGGGGTGAAGAGGGAAATC
>NZ_JBLRVY010000389.1:0-320 GCF_048159485.1 Streptomyces sp. 4F14 | reverse complement strand
CCGGCGGCGACGCGGCGGTGGCGCTGAAGGACAGCAAGGGCGCGCAGGCGCTGCTGACCTGGCTGGCGTCGGCGGACGCGGCGAAGATCTGGGCCGAAGCGGGCGGGTTCATCTCCCCGACCAAGGGCCTGGACCTGAAGGCGTACCCGAACGAGGTGCAGCGCACGATGGCGCAGGCGTTGATCGACGCGGGTGACGACGTCCGGTTCGACATGTCGGACCAGGCCCCGCAGTCGTTCGGCGGGACGCCGGGGGCGGGCGAGTGGAAGATCCTCCAGGACTTCCTGAAGAACCCGAAGGACATCGCGGGGACCCAGAAG
>NZ_JBLRVY010000388.1:0-320 GCF_048159485.1 Streptomyces sp. 4F14 | reverse complement strand
CCCACAACCCAACGCCTGTGGATGTCCTGACCCGCATTCATCCCGATGCCCGCGCCGTGTGCATCGACAACGACGTGCTGGTGCACACCTACGCCGACGAAATGATGAAGGCCAAGGCACCCGCTGTCGTCAAGAGCTTGTGCGCTGACGTACGCGATCCCGAGTCGATCCTCGCTTCCAGAGAAATCCTGGAGACGATCAACTGGCGAGAACCGGTCATCCTTCTCCTCGGCAGCGTGCTCCACCACATCGAGGACAGCGCGGCGCAGCCCCTGACCGTCCTCGTCGACCAGTACAAACACGTCGCCGCCACCGGCAGC
>NZ_JBLRVY010000387.1:0-320 GCF_048159485.1 Streptomyces sp. 4F14 | reverse complement strand
CCCTGGTCGTGGTACATCGCGACGATCAGGTCGTAGTCGCCGCGCCCGGCGAGGAAGAAGGCGGTGTCGGCGGGGAGCGGGCCGCGGGCGTCGATGCCGTCGGCGCGCAGCACCTCCAGGGCGGGGACGATCTTCTCCTCCTCCTCGCCGTAGCCGAAGAGGCCGTTCTCACCGGCGTGCGGGTTGATGCCGCATACGCCGATCACCGGTCGCGCCACGCCCGCGCGCACCATGGCCTCGTGGCCGCGGCGCACCGTGCGTTCGACGAGGCCGGGCTCGATGCGGTTGACGGCGTCGATCAGGCCGATGTGGGTGGTGAC
>NZ_JBLRVY010000386.1:0-320 GCF_048159485.1 Streptomyces sp. 4F14 | reverse complement strand
GCAAACGCCGGGGCGGTGAGGTGTCGGTGGCCAACACGTCGGAGGGCGCCATGTTCACCGCCCGGATGTCCGTCGGCCGACCGGCCGACCGAGCGACGGAGGGAGTCCGATGATCGATGTGCTGATCGTGGAGGACGACTTCATGGTGGCGCGGATCCACCGCGGTTTCGTCAACGACGTCGCCGGGTTCCGGGTGATCGGCACGGCCGACTGCGGAGAACGGGCCCTCACCGCGGTGGCCGAGCTGCAACCCGACCTGGTGCTGCTCGACCTCTACCTCCCCGACATGTTCGGCCTGGAGATCATCCCCAGGCTGCGCA
>NZ_JBLRVY010000385.1:0-320 GCF_048159485.1 Streptomyces sp. 4F14 | reverse complement strand
CCCGGTCCCGCCGCCTCCGGCGTCGCCGCTGTCCCCGGCGGACTGGGGGGAGACGCTGCGCTCCAGGGTGTCCGGGTTGAACTGCAGGACGATGATCCGCTGGGGGGTGCCGGTGTCGGGGTTGACTACGACTATTCCGGAGCGGATGGGTTTGGGGATGTCGGCGTAGCGGGTCATCGGATACCCTCCTCCGACATTTGCAGCAGAAGATTCCCGACCGTTTGGCTCAACTGGTCGTCCGATTCACGGTCCAGTAGCTCGCGGAGCGGCTGGACATACTCGGGCCAGGGTTCATACGTCACTGCCCAGACCGCACTCTC
>NZ_JBLRVY010000384.1:0-320 GCF_048159485.1 Streptomyces sp. 4F14 | reverse complement strand
GGCGGTGGCCCGCCGCCCCTTCTCCACCAGCTCGGCCCGCTGCCCCAGCGCCTTGAGCACGCCCGGCAGCACCCGCCGCACCGCGTTCACCCCCGCGACGGGCAGCCCTAAGTTGACCTCGCCGAGCTTCCCGGACGACGTACCGACGAAGGCGGTGGCGACGACCCGGTCGCGGATCAGCTCCGGGAACTGGTCGGCCAGCGCCATCACGGTCATCCCGCCCATGGAGTGCCCGACCAGCACGAGCGGCCCCTCCGGCACGGCCGCGTCGATGACGGCCTTCAGATCGCGCCCGAGCTGCTCGATGTCGACA
Source organism: Streptomyces sp. 4F14 (assembly GCF_048159485.1). Lineage (NCBI taxonomy): Bacteria > Bacillati > Actinomycetota > Actinomycetes > Kitasatosporales > Streptomycetaceae > Streptomyces > Streptomyces sp. 4F14. The sequence goes on along the minus strand of NZ_JBLRVY010000384.1, from coordinate 7 downwards.
TGCCGGC
>NZ_JBLRVY010000383.1:0-320 GCF_048159485.1 Streptomyces sp. 4F14 | reverse complement strand
GCCAGGCGGTGGGTGCGGCGGATCTGGGCCTCCTGGTAGCGCCGCTTGTCCTTCTCCGTCTCCGGCAGCACCGGCGGGACCGTGCGCGGCTTGCCGTCGGCGTCGACGGCGGCGAAGACCAGGTACGCCGAGCCGACCTGGGTGGCCGGGGTCGACTCGTTCCAGCGTTCCGCCATGACCCGGACGCCGACCTCCATGGAGCTGCGGCCGGTCCAGTTGACCTGGGCCTTCACATGGACGAGGTCGCCCACGCGGACCGGTTCGAGGACCGCCATCTCGTCCATGGACGCGGTGACGGCCGGACCGCCGTGGCCGGCCGC
>NZ_JBLRVY010000382.1:0-320 GCF_048159485.1 Streptomyces sp. 4F14 | reverse complement strand
AGCAGGGTGTGGTGTTTGTGTTTCCGGGTCAGGGTGCGCAGTGGGTGGGTATGGCGGAGGGGTTGTTGGCTGTCTCGTCGGTGTTTGCGGGGCGGATGGGGGAGTGTGCTGAGGCGTTGGCGCCGTTTGTGGAGTGGGATTTGTTGGAGGTGTTGGGGGACGAGGAGGCGTTGGGGCGGGTTGATGTAGTGCAGCCGGTGTTGTGGGCGGTGATGGTGTCGTTGGCGCACCTGTGGGAGTCGGTGGGGGTGACGCCGGTTGCTGTGGTGGGGCATTCGCAGGGTGAGATCGCGGCGGCGTGTGTGGCGGGCGGACTCTCA
>NZ_JBLRVY010000381.1:0-321 GCF_048159485.1 Streptomyces sp. 4F14 | reverse complement strand
GGATCAGGCCCTCCTTGCGGCCCAGCGAGATGCACTGGTTGAAGTAGCGGGCCGAGATCGTCGGGAGCTTGCTGCCGGTGAGGCGGGCCGCGATGGCGTCGGCCGCCTGCCAGGCGGTGGGGACGCCCGAGGCGCACGACATGCGCAGCGGCTTGTCGCCGGGGCCGGTCACCAGGGCCGCGTCGCCGATGGCGTACACGTCGGGATGCGACACCGAGCGCATCGTCCCGTCGACCACGATCTGCCCCGTGTCGGGGGCGACGTCCAGGGTGGTGGCCGCCGCGATCGGGTGGACGGCGAAGCCGGTCGTCCACACGGTGA
>NZ_JBLRVY010000380.1:0-321 GCF_048159485.1 Streptomyces sp. 4F14 | reverse complement strand
GCCTGGTCGCCGCGGGACTGCACCCCAGCCCCGTCGACCACGCCCACGCCACCACAACCAGCACCTACAAGCAGCTCTACGGCCCGCGTGGCGGCCTGATCCTGCTCGGCCGGGACGCCGACGTACCGCTGCCCGGCACCCGGCGCACCCTGGCCCGAGCGATCTCCCAGGGCACGTTCCCCTTCCTCCAGGGCACCCCGGACCTGGGCGCGGTCGCGGCTAAGGAACGTGCCTTCGACATCGCCGCGCATCCGGAGTTCCGGACCCTGGCCCAGCGCGTCGTGTCGGACGCGCGGGAACTCGCGGAGTCCTTCACCGGGC
>NZ_JBLRVY010000379.1:0-321 GCF_048159485.1 Streptomyces sp. 4F14 | reverse complement strand
ATCTGGTCAATTGCCTGCGCGGCGGCCTCCGGGCCCGCGTTCTCCACACCTGTAGGCCAGCGGTAACCGTAGGCCAACGGCATGCGGTAGACCTCGGGCGCGAACGGTCCGAAGCCCTGCTTGAACGGCATGTTCTTCGCGGTCAACGCCATGGTGAGATTCGTACGACCGTGGTAGCCGTGATCGAAGACCACGACTGCTTGGCGTTTGGTGTACGCACGGGCGATCTTCACAGCGTTCTCGACAGCCTCGGCACCGCTATTGAACAGGGCACTCTTCTTCGCGTGGTCACCCGGCGTTAGCTCAGCCAGCGCCTCGCAG
>NZ_JBLRVY010000378.1:0-321 GCF_048159485.1 Streptomyces sp. 4F14 | reverse complement strand
GGCCCGGCGGGCACCGACTGACACCACACTCGGTCGGACCGCCCACGGCGGCACCTACGACAGCCATGTGGTGAACGAAGACGGCCGACCACGTGATCGCCCGCACCGCCCCCGGGCCTCACACCGGCAGCAACCGGGTGACCAGCGAGCCGAGTTGACGGACGTTGCGGCATTCGTGCATCTCGATCAGCTCGGCGTACGCCGGGGCCGCCGAGTCGCCGGTGCCCCAGCGGGAGCGCTGTTCGGGGTTGAGCCAGTAACTGCATCGCGAGCGCTCGGTGATCCGCCGCAGGGCGGGCAGGTTCGGGTCGCTCATGTTCG
>NZ_JBLRVY010000377.1:0-321 GCF_048159485.1 Streptomyces sp. 4F14 | reverse complement strand
GTGGAACGGCCGCGTGATGACGCAGTACGCGGACCGGATCTTCTACCGGCACTGAGTCGTACGGCCCCGCGCGCCGTCCCGGTCCGCCGGGGCCCCGTTCCCCCGCGGCGAGGGTTCCGTCCTCAGACGCCGGACGGGCTGGGACATGCCCGTCCGGCGTTCGGCGATGTCACGCCAGCGCCTGCGGCAGCCGACCCGTGTGCAGCACCCCCAACCGCTGCGTCGCCCGGGTCAGCGCCACGTACAGGTCGCTCGTGCCGTACAGCCCCGGCTCCACCACCAGCACCGAGTCGAACTCCAGGCCCTTGGACTGGCGCGGGT
>NZ_JBLRVY010000376.1:0-321 GCF_048159485.1 Streptomyces sp. 4F14 | reverse complement strand
GGCGGGGGTCCGCACGCCCAGCGTGTCGCCGTCGCGCACCACCCACACCGGCGTGGCGACAGGGGTGCCGTTCTTGCGGTAGCTGGTGACGAGCATGTACTTGCCGGTGCCGAGTTCCTCCAGCAGCGTGTCGTCCATGATGCGTCTGTGCTCCTTGCTCCTGCGTTCGAGGTCGTAGGCCGGATGAGTGACGTGTGAGGGCGCGGGGTGGCATTGCGTACCGCCCGCCCGGAGCCGGTGTGGTTCAGCTCAGCGGGACATCGAGGACGGCCTTGCGGTGGCTGAAGGTCTCGATGGAGTAGCGGCCGTGGTAGTTGCCCA
>NZ_JBLRVY010000375.1:0-321 GCF_048159485.1 Streptomyces sp. 4F14 | reverse complement strand
GGTGTGGAAGCTGGGGATCTGCCCGTCGATGCTGAGCGACCCCGACTCCCTGACCACACTGGCCAACCAGCGGCGCGACACGGTGCAGGAGCGTGTCGAGGCGTACAACAAGGTGCTCGAGGATGTCTGTGCGAAGGACCGCCGGTGCCGTTTCGACGACGGCGCGGTGTACGACTTCCGGTTCGGTGCCGAGCAACTGAGCCGGTGGGACTGGTTCCATCCGAGTGTCGACGGTCAGGCACGGCTGGCCGAGATCGCCTACCGGACCGTCACGAACTAGTGTTCCGCTCATGAGCGAACACTTCGGCACACTTTCCGACG
>NZ_JBLRVY010000374.1:0-321 GCF_048159485.1 Streptomyces sp. 4F14 | reverse complement strand
GCCCGTTCTGTGGCGGGGGATGTGCGGGGTGCTGGGTTGGTGTCGGTGGGTCATCCGTTGCTGGGTGCGGCGGTGGAACTCGCGGGTGGTGAGGGTGTGGTGTTCACCAGCCGCCTGTCCCTCGCTTCACATGACTGGCTGGCCGATTACACGGTGAACGGTGTGGTGTTGCTGGCCGGTACTGCGTTCGTGGAGTTGGTGGTGCGGGCTGGTGACGAGGTCGGGTGCGCTGTTCTGGAGGACTTGGTGTTGGAGCGGCCGTTGGTGCTGCCCGAGCACGGGGCTGTGCAGGTGCAGGTGGTGGTCGAAGCACTAACAGAG
>NZ_JBLRVY010000373.1:0-322 GCF_048159485.1 Streptomyces sp. 4F14 | reverse complement strand
GCGGAACCAGATGCAGCCCGGATCCGGTGTCCGCACCATCGGGGGCATGTACGCCACCGTCAAGGAGGTCAACGACGACACGGTCCTCCTCGACGCCGGTCCGGGTGTCGACCTGCTCTTCGCCAAGAACAGCATCGGTGCCGTCCTGACCGACGACGAGTACAACCGCATCGTCCACGGCATCGAGCACGACCTGAAGTCGGACGCCGACGTCGTCCCGGACGACGCCTCCTCCCTCACCGAGACCGACGAGCCCGCCGCTGCCGCCGCCTCCGACGAGAAGTCCGTCGACCTCGGTAAGAAGGACGAGACGGAAGAGGCC
>NZ_JBLRVY010000372.1:0-322 GCF_048159485.1 Streptomyces sp. 4F14 | reverse complement strand
GAGGAACGAGTCATCCTGGTCAGCCCGGAGCTCGCCGATGTGCTCAGTGCGATCATCGCCCGCATCCGCGACCCACGCACCGGTGCCGTCCCCTACGTCTCCAGCTATGACATGGCCGAGAAGACCTGGAATCCCCAGATGCCACTGCTTTTCCAGTGGTGCCGCAGCGGCGAGAGCTCCCGCCTCTCCCCGAAGCTCCTGCGCCAAGCACTCCAAGAGGTGCTGGCCTCCACGAATCTGACCGACTCAGCCGGACAGCCCTTGGACTTCTCGCCCCATGACTTTCGGCGGATCTTCATCACCGATGCCATCCGCAGCGGCC
>NZ_JBLRVY010000371.1:0-322 GCF_048159485.1 Streptomyces sp. 4F14 | reverse complement strand
ACCACGAGGGCGACGGCGACTGCGACCGCAAATAGTTGATTACGGTGGCGGAACCGGCTGCTGATCAACCCTTCGCCCGGCACGCTCGGTCCCGAGGCCGGATGTCCGATGTCCGGCTCATCGGCACACGCGAGCAGCGACACAGGAGCGCAGGTACGTGAGACTCACCCTCAAGAAGTCGGCGGTCGCCGCCGTGACCGCCGTCATGGCCGTCACCGGTCTGATGTCCACCGCGGGTTCCGCCCAGGCCGCCGGGCCGGTGGGCGCGCACAACATCCGGGGCGTCGACCCGGGCAACACCGACTGGCTGATCGAGCTGTTC
>NZ_JBLRVY010000370.1:0-322 GCF_048159485.1 Streptomyces sp. 4F14 | reverse complement strand
ACCGGTCACGGAGGCATCGACAAGCTGGTGTATCGCGAGGACTACCCCGTGCCGTCCCCGACGTCGGGACAGGTGCTCATCAAGGTAGGAGCATCCAGCGTCAACAATACAGACATAAACACCCGAACCGGCTGGTACAGCCCAGGGGTGACAGACGCGTTGACCGCCGAGATCGGTCTCCGAGGTCTGCAGCAGGCGGACGTCGATATGACTTGGGACCGTAACCCTCTCGGGTTTCCTCGCGTCCAAGGTGCAGCCATCGCCGCCGAAATCGTCGCCGTGGGCGAAGGAGTCGCCACGGACCGGGTCGGGGAGCGGGTGA
>NZ_JBLRVY010000369.1:0-322 GCF_048159485.1 Streptomyces sp. 4F14 | reverse complement strand
ACTCCTGGGCCGCGCAGATGGTCGCCGCGGGCCTCATGGGCGAAGCCGAGGCCTACGCCGACGAGCGGGCCCACGCGATCACCGGCTGGCTCGGCGCCGACGCCTACGAACTGGAACCGCACACCGCCGCGTTCAAACCGGACCGGCCGGGCGTGGTCCTCGTCTGCACCGACGGGCTGTGGAACTACGCCGAGGGCGCCGAGGAGATGGCGGCGGTGCTGCCCGCCGACGCCGCCGCCCGGCCCCTGCACGCGGCGCGTGTCCTGCTCGGACACGCCCTGGACGGCGGGGGCCACGACAACGTAACAGTGGCCGTCCTGCC
>NZ_JBLRVY010000368.1:0-322 GCF_048159485.1 Streptomyces sp. 4F14 | reverse complement strand
GATCACCTACGCAAATGAGGAGAACGGCTACACGGTCGCCCGAGTGGACACCGGAAGAGGCGGCGGCGATCTGCTCACGGTCGTCGGGGCGCTGCTCGGGGCCCAGGTCGGCGAGTCGCTGCGGATGGAGGGGCGTTGGGGGTCCCACCCGCAGTACGGCAAGCAGTTCACCGTGGAGAACTACACGACCGTCCTGCCGGCCACCGTCCAGGGCATCCGCCGCTACCTCGGCTCCGGCCTGGTCAAGGGCATCGGCCCGGTCTTCGCCGACCGGATCACCCAGCACTTCGGGCTTGACACCCTCACGATCATCGAGGAGGAG
>NZ_JBLRVY010000367.1:0-322 GCF_048159485.1 Streptomyces sp. 4F14 | reverse complement strand
CGCGGCTTTTGGGGCGGGCGCACCCCCCGGCGCAACGGTGGCCGCTCTCGGCAAAATGGCACATTCCATTCCTGCGGGCTCTTCTTGCGCACTGATATTCCCTGACGGCGGCGACAGGTACCTGGACACGATCTACTCCGACGGCTGGGTCGAGGAAAAATTCGGCGACGTGTCCCACCTGTGGAACAACCCATCGGAGAAGGTGACGGCATGCTGATCATTCGGAACCACGAAGTCCGGGAGATCCTTTCGGGTCGCGAAGCCGAAGTGGTGGATGCGGTGAGAGTGGCCTACTCATTGCATCATGAGGGGAACTCGCGAC
>NZ_JBLRVY010000366.1:0-323 GCF_048159485.1 Streptomyces sp. 4F14 | reverse complement strand
CTCCGACGCCGACCTGCTGCGCCAGCGGCCGGTGACGCGGGGCGCGTACACCTCGGTGCTGGAGCTGCCGGTGCCGACGATCGCGGCCGTGCACGGCTTCGCGCTGGGCGGCGGCTTCGAGCTGGCGATGATGTGCGACTTCATAATCGCCGCCGAGAACGCCAAGTTCGGCCAGCCGGAGATCAATCTTGGCGTCGCCCCTGGCATCGGCGGCAGCCAGCGCCTGACCCGGTTCGTCGGCAAGTCCAAGGCCATGGACATGATCCTCACCGCCCGGATGATGGACGCCGCCGAGGCCGAGCGTTCGGGCCTCGTCTCCCGCG
>NZ_JBLRVY010000365.1:0-323 GCF_048159485.1 Streptomyces sp. 4F14 | reverse complement strand
CCGATGCTCGAGTCCTGCATGCGGCCGGAACTGGTCACGGAGACCACCCTCCAGCCGGTCCGCAGGCACGGCGTGGACGCCGCCATCTACTTCAGCGACATCGTGGTCCCGCTCAAGGCCATCGGCATCGACCTCGACATCAAGCCCGGCGTCGGCCCGGTCGTCGAACAGCCCATCCGCACCCGCGCCGACCTGGCCCGACTGCGCGACCTCACCCCCGAGGACGTCTCCTACGTCACCGAGGCCATCGGCCTGCTCACCGCGGAACTCGGCCCGACCCCCCTCATCGGCTTCGCCGGGGCGCCTTTCACCCTCGCGAGTTA
>NZ_JBLRVY010000364.1:0-323 GCF_048159485.1 Streptomyces sp. 4F14 | reverse complement strand
CTCCTGCGGCAGCAGCAGCCGCCAGGCGGAGCACTGTTCGACGGGCCGGGCGCCGTCGTCGGTCGTCCACACGCGGGTGCGGCGCAGGAGTTGGGCCGTGCGGTCGACGGTCAGGGAGGTCGTCGACCGGTATGCGGTGCCCTGCCAGGTGAAGGCGTCGGCCCTCGGGTGGTCGAGCAGATCCGTACGGCCCAGGAAGTACGCCCCGTTGCGCATCTCCGCGATCAGCAGCCCGCCCGGCGCCAGGGCCCGGCGGCAGGAGGCGAGGAAGCCGTCGAGCTGGTCGTTGGTGTGGCAGTACAGCAGGGAGCTGTCCAGGCAGA
>NZ_JBLRVY010000363.1:0-323 GCF_048159485.1 Streptomyces sp. 4F14 | reverse complement strand
GGCATCCCCTTCATCTCGCCGATGTCGCACATCGTGTCGGCGTTCGTCGGCGACGACGCACGCTGCCGCGAGGCCTCGGCGCTGCTGCTGGAGCGGCACGGCATCTATGTCCAGGCCATCAACGCGCCCAGCGTCAAGGAGGGCGAGGAGATCCTGCGCATCGCGCCGTCCGCGACGCACACCTCACAGGACGTGGAGAAGTTCGCCGACGCCCTCGACGGCATCTGGCAGGAACTGGACATTCCGCGGACCTCCTGAGCGGGGCGGTGGCCGGAGCCGTGGGTCGTCTCCGGTCACCGCTCTTCGCCCCCTGCCCTTCCCTT
>NZ_JBLRVY010000362.1:0-323 GCF_048159485.1 Streptomyces sp. 4F14 | reverse complement strand
CTGTAAGGGCAGCCACTGACAACGCGCCTCACTCCGTCACACGGCTGTCGAAACACTCCTCGCCGCCGCCCGCGGAAGGGTGGAAGCAGGCCCGGACGACGGCTCCCGGACGGGTCGCGGTCATGGGGGTGTAGATGTAGTTGGCCGCGTCCACGGCGCTCTGGACCTCCGCGTCGTGGACATGACCGCCGCCGGCCGCCGACATCTCCAGCCGGTCGCCGACGCGCGTCGCCCACATGCGGGCCCAACTCGTGCCGCACTCGGGGCTGTAGCGCAGTTCCAGCCAGGCGCCGGAGGCCGTGCGGTGGGAGGCGAGGGTGTCC
>NZ_JBLRVY010000361.1:0-324 GCF_048159485.1 Streptomyces sp. 4F14 | reverse complement strand
CAAGTGAAAGTAGGTCAAGTCATTCTCGTCATCCTCAGAATGCAAGTAGCTGTGTGCATACTTGGAAGGGGCATTCTTTAGGATCGGAGAGATGGCGACATACTCGGTGAGCCAGTACCCCTGATTCAGCATCGACCAATAGAACAGGGCGCGAGCGGTTCGCCCATTTCCATCCTCGAATGGGTGATCATATCCGATCATGAAGTGGACTGTGATAGCGCGCAGGACGGGCGGAATGTATGCGTCATCCAATTCGCCATTCGCGAAGTCGCATAGCTTCTGAATACGTGCAGGTAGCGTCTCTGCCGTAGGAGGAGTGTGCAG
>NZ_JBLRVY010000360.1:0-324 GCF_048159485.1 Streptomyces sp. 4F14 | reverse complement strand
CATTCCCCGCCCTGCGGCGGCGCGCGCTCGGCCCGGCCTGTCTCACCCACAAGACGCCCCCCTGATGCGCCGCCTGCCTTGCTCGCCCCCATGGGGTCGTCGCCGACCGCTGAGAGGTCGTAACCTGCTCAGTCGTTCCGCTTCACTTCGTCGGACATCGCGGTGGCGATGGTGAGGTCGAAGTCCGTGGTGAGGAAGGAAGCGTGGCCTTCCAGACCGCGCGCCTTCAGTTTCTGCGGATCCTCGTGCCAGACAGTGGACATCGCGAGTCGGGCACTGGCGTTCTGTCCGGGGTCGACCGGGAGGTACGGGTCGCCCTCGAAG
>NZ_JBLRVY010000359.1:0-324 GCF_048159485.1 Streptomyces sp. 4F14 | reverse complement strand
AACCTCCGCCCCGCCCGAGACGCCGAGCACCTTCGCCCCCGCCCTGACCGTGGACGTCGTGTCAACCATCGGTGCCGGTGACGCCTTCGCCGCAGGGTTCCTCTCCGCCCCCCTCCGCGGACTGCCCGTACGAGAGGCCCTCCGCCACGGCCACCTCTGGGCGGCCGCCACCCTCACCACCCCCGGCGACCTCGCCCCACCCCCCGCCCGCGACACCGCCGACCGCCTGGTCGCCCTCGATGACGCCGCGTGGGAGAAACTTCGACTCGGCCCCGGCTGGACGCAAGCCGCAGAACGGGCCGACGAGGAGGTACGTACGTCATG
>NZ_JBLRVY010000358.1:0-325 GCF_048159485.1 Streptomyces sp. 4F14 | reverse complement strand
GCCGCAGGTGATCCGGGAGCAACTGCTGGAGGCCGGTTCGCTGACCGAGGTGAACGCGCCGCTGATCGCGTTCTCCGTGACGGACACCGGCATCGGGATCGCGGCCAGCAAGATGCGGGTGATCTTCGAGGCGTTCAAGCAGGCGGACGGCACGACGAGCCGGAAGTACGGCGGCACCGGTCTCGGTCTCTCCATCAGCCGGGAGATCGCCCGGCTGCTCGGCGGCGAGATCCATGCGGCGAGCGAGCCGGGACGGGGCTCGACCTTCACCCTGTACCTGCCGCTGCACCGCGCCGAACTTCCGCCCCAGGGCTACCCCGCGGTC
>NZ_JBLRVY010000357.1:0-325 GCF_048159485.1 Streptomyces sp. 4F14 | reverse complement strand
TGACCAGTTCGGCGCCCTCGCCGATCGCCAGGCCCACGAAGTGGTACCCGTTCTGGCCCGGCAGGTAGATCGGCTCGGCGTCGGTCTTGTCGCCGATGGTCTTGAGGTCGGCGTAGAACTCGTCGCGGGTCTTGGGGGTGTCCTTGATGCCCGCCTCGGCCCAGATCTTCTTGTTGTAGAGGACGACGCGGTTGGCGAAGTACCAGGGGGCGGCGTACTGCTTGCCGTCGTAGATGGACGACGCGTTCAGGGACTCGGCCCAGTCGGCGCCGATCGAGGTCTTGAGGTCCGCGAGGTCGGCGAGGCCGCCGGTCTTGGCGTAGGC
>NZ_JBLRVY010000356.1:0-325 GCF_048159485.1 Streptomyces sp. 4F14 | reverse complement strand
GGAAAAGGATCTGATAGAGTCGGAAACGCAAGACCGAAGGGAAACTGCCCGGAGGAAAGCCCGGAAGGGTGAGTACGAAGGAAGCGTCCGTTCCTTGAGAACTCAACAGCGTGCCAAAAGTCAACGCCAGATATGTTGATACCCCGTCTCCAGCTTCTGCTGGGGCGAGGTTCCTTTGAAAAAACACAGCGAGGACGCTGTGAACGGCTGGGCTTATTCCGCCCGGCTGTTCCGCTCTCGTGGTGTCGACCCGATTACGGGTACACATTCACGGAGAGTTTGATCCTGGCTCAGGACGAACGCTGGCGGCGTGCTTAACACATGC
>NZ_JBLRVY010000355.1:0-325 GCF_048159485.1 Streptomyces sp. 4F14 | reverse complement strand
CCGCCCACGCGGCATCTCATTTCCTGGAGGCCGCGGAGACCACCCTCCGTCTGCCGCACCCCTCCAGCCCCATCGGCCCGTACTACCTGAAGAACGGCCTGGTCATCGACCACGCCACGGCCCGCTCCTACCTGCGGCGCACCTCGGATGCCCTCCGCGACGCAGCCAAGGAACTCGACGACCACCTCGACCTCCACCGCTTCTTCCGCCCGCCCTCCCACCACGAGAGCACCGTGCCACCGCCGCCCAAACCGAGCGGTCGCCGCCGTTGACCGGGCCGCCCCCCTACACGAGGCGTCCCCTGAGCCGCCCCGCCCACCTCAGC
>NZ_JBLRVY010000354.1:0-326 GCF_048159485.1 Streptomyces sp. 4F14 | reverse complement strand
TCATCGGGGAGCCGTACGAGACCCACCCCGAGGTCGCCCCGAAGGGCAGCCGCCGCCAGAAGGTGCAGGACCTGCTGGACGTCGTCGGGCTCAACCCGGAGTACATCAACCGCTATCCGCACCAGTTCTCCGGCGGCCAGCGCCAGCGCATCGGCATCGCGCGTGGCCTCGCCCTCAACCCGGAGATCATCGTCGCCGACGAACCGGTCTCCGCACTCGACGTCTCCGTCCAGGCCCAGGTGGTCAACCTGCTGGACCGGCTCCAGGCGGAGTTCAAGCTGAGCTACGTCTTCATCGCGCACGACCTGTCGATCGTCCGCCACATC
>NZ_JBLRVY010000353.1:0-326 GCF_048159485.1 Streptomyces sp. 4F14 | reverse complement strand
GAAGCCGTGCAGCGTGTTGTCCCACGCGGCGTTGTTGTTCACCACATGCGCCACCGACGCTCCCCCGCCGCCGAGCTTGAACCCGTTGCCGTTGCCCTCGAAAGCCCCGTCACCCCACCGGTTCTTCCCGTTCCCGAAGGCCCAGGTGTGTTCGATGGTGACCGGCGAGGAGAACTGCCAGAGGTCGAGCCCGTCGTCGGAATTGCCGAACAGGCGTGCCCCGGTGATCCGGTTCCCCGTCCCGGAGCCGAACTTCACCGCGATCCCGTCGGCGTTCTGCCCGTGCCCTGCGGGGTCGTAGTTGCCGTGACTGTCCAGGTTCTGCA
>NZ_JBLRVY010000352.1:0-328 GCF_048159485.1 Streptomyces sp. 4F14 | reverse complement strand
TGCCCCGCATCCACTTCTCCACCAGATGCTGGTCGGCGCGGGGGATGCTCAGCAGTTCGGCGACCACGGTCACCGGCAGCGGATAGGCGACCTCGTTGACATAGACCCCGACCGTCGAGGTGTTGTTCGAGGCGTAGTCGTCGAAGCCCACGCCGCGCAGGCGGAACTGCGGCTGGCCGCCGCCGAAGGCCGGGGTGATCTCCAGGCTGGGCGTGTGCTGCTGCAGCTGGTTGACGTTGGTGAGGCGTAGTATGCCGTACTCCATGTGGTGGTCGATTATCTGTGCTTTTGTGAGGAGGGTGGGGTATGGGCGCTTCATGTTGGTCTG
>NZ_JBLRVY010000351.1:0-328 GCF_048159485.1 Streptomyces sp. 4F14 | reverse complement strand
CCAGGGAAACCCCGCCACCGGGATCTCCCGGGATCCCCTGTCGACAAGGAGAGTGAGCCGGATGCCGCCGCATCGGCATGTCGCCGTGATCGGAGCCGGGCCCTCCGGCCTGTACACGGCTCAGACTCTGGCCGGGACGTACGGCATGGCTGTTGACGTGTTCGAACGCCTGCCTGCTCCGTACGGCCTCCTCCGATACGGGGTGGCCCCGGATCATCTGAAGATGAAGAAACTGATCTCTGTGCTGGAGAAGGTGCTGCGACTGCCCGGCGTACGTTTCTTCGGGAACGTCGAGGTCGGCCGGGACGTCACAGGAGAGGACCTGCGC
>NZ_JBLRVY010000350.1:0-328 GCF_048159485.1 Streptomyces sp. 4F14 | reverse complement strand
CCACGATTCGCATGGGGCCAAGTCTTGCAGGCGGGTACGACAACGGGTCACGCAGTCACCGGACGCGCCTCGCATGCCGTCGTCGTGTGCATCGGCATCTCCGTCAGGCCCGGGTAGTACACATGCAGGCTCACCGCCGGCTCCAGCGCGTCGTTGACGACTTCGTGGGCGTACCCCGGCGCGAACACCCGCTGAGCTCCCGCCGGCAACGCGCGCGTGCCCCGCTCCGTGCGCTCGGTCAGCGTGCCGTCCAGGACGGTCAGCACGCCGGAGGAGCGGCCGTGGTCGTGCAGACCGCTGCTCTGTCCGGGGACCCAGGACAGCAGCC
>NZ_JBLRVY010000349.1:0-328 GCF_048159485.1 Streptomyces sp. 4F14 | reverse complement strand
GCACCTGCCAGACGGCCTACACCCGGGCCGCGGTATCGGGCATCGCGGCGCCTAGGGCGACCACGCGCAGGCTGGGGTCCTCGGCGGCGGAGACGGCGCGCTCCCACACGTTCAGATAGACCACGAACGGCGATGTGGCGGGCGAGGGCAGCCGGTCGCCGGGCTTCTCCGGGTCGCGGAAGCCGTCGGGCTGGTCCCAGTAGGTCCAGTGCGCGGGCGGAGCGGCGGCGTCCTGCTCCGCGGAGTCCTCGCCGTCCTCGTCCGGGACCGGCACGCCGGGTGCCGGGCGGGTCGCGTCGAGCAGGATGCCGTCGACGTAGTAGCGGCC
>NZ_JBLRVY010000348.1:0-329 GCF_048159485.1 Streptomyces sp. 4F14 | reverse complement strand
GCCGCGGAACGTGTAGATCGACTGGTCGGGATCGCCGAACGCAACCAGGTTGCGGCCGTCGCCGGCGAGCGCGTGCAGCAGCCGTACCTGCGCCGGATCGGTGTCCTGGTACTCGTCGACGTACACGGCGTCGTACTGCGCGGACAGTCGGGCCGCGGTCTCGGGGCGGCGGGCGAGGAGCACCGCGCGGTGGACCAGTTCGGCGTAGTCGAGCACTCCCTGCAGGTCGAGCACGTCGAGGTACTCGGCGAGGAAGGAGGCCGCCGCGCGCCAGTCGGGGCGGCCGATGCGGCGGGCGAAGGCGTCCAGGGCGTCGGGGCCGAGGCCCA
>NZ_JBLRVY010000347.1:0-330 GCF_048159485.1 Streptomyces sp. 4F14 | reverse complement strand
CCGCCGAGGTCGGCCACGTGCCGGCGGCCGGTCCAGTCGAAGTCGGCGGCCAGCGCCCCTGCGAGGGGGGTGCTGACACCGTTCATGCCGCCCAGGAAGTTGCGCCACGCCACGGGGTCCTGGCTCAGCGTGGCGAAGAAGGGGGCGCCGGAGTGCGTGACTTCGTTCTGCTGGATGCCGCTGCGCAGGGCCTCGGTGAGGTTGTCCCAGAAGCCGAAGAGGCGGGTGTTGGCCATCTCCAGGATCCCGCCGACGTAGGAGGGCTTGGCCCGGTCCAGGAACACGTCGGCTGCGGGGCTGTTGCGGTAGACGCCCGCGTCGTCGCGGTCC
>NZ_JBLRVY010000346.1:0-330 GCF_048159485.1 Streptomyces sp. 4F14 | reverse complement strand
TCTCGTAGTACCCGACGTTGTACGACGGGACCGGGATCGTCACCTGGTAGATGCGGCGCTGGACCCTCGACGGCCAGTGCGGGGTGAGGCCGGTCGCGGCGTACTTCTCCTCCTTGTCCTTGCCGCTCTCGCGGCTCTGGTTGGCGGAGATCACGAGATAGCCGGCGGGGACGCCGATGAGCAGCCCGATGATGAGCAGGGTGAGTGCCCTGCGGCGGATCATGTGGCGACGGTCCTCGGCCGGCTGCTGCGGCCCGTCCGGGGAGTCTGCCTGGTGCGGTACGGACACGGTTACGCGGACCCCTGCGATGCTCGACGGGCCTCGACGAA
>NZ_JBLRVY010000345.1:0-330 GCF_048159485.1 Streptomyces sp. 4F14 | reverse complement strand
CCCACCGCGAGCCCGCTGTCCGCGAGCCACTCGGTGTTGGGGAGCGAGCCGATGGCGACCAGGATCTCGTCGGCCTCCACCAACTCGCCGTCGGCGAGCCGCACCCCGTCCTCCGTCACCTCGGCCACGGTGACCCCGGTGCGCAGGTTCACCCCGTGGTCGAGGTGGGCCTGGGAGAGGACCCGGCCGACCTCGGTGCCGACCGCGTGGGCCAGCGGGACGGGGGCCGGTTCGAGCAGGGTCACCTCGCAGCCCAGGCGCCAGGCCACGGCGGCGGCCTCGGGGGCGCGGCACCCCGCGCCCCCCCCCCCCCCACCGCCCCCCCGCGGC
>NZ_JBLRVY010000344.1:0-330 GCF_048159485.1 Streptomyces sp. 4F14 | reverse complement strand
GATGTGAGTCGGTGGTCCGAGGCCGGGTGGGGTCAGGCGCGTTTGCGGGCGAGTTCCTCGTAGAAATGGAGGAGGTCGAGGTTGTCGATGGAACCGGGGTTGACGGCCTTTTCCAACGGAGTGCCCTGGAGGAGGCGCTTGACCGGGACCTCGATGCGTTTGCCCGTGAGGGTGTGCGGGACGCCGGGGACCTCGATGATCTCGTCGGGGACGTGACGTGGTGAGAGCTGTTCGCGGATGGTGGCCTTGATGCGGCTCAGGAGTGCCTCGTCGAGGGTGGCTCCCGGGGTCAGGTGTACGAAGAGGGGCATCCAGTAGCCGCCGTCAGGC
>NZ_JBLRVY010000343.1:0-331 GCF_048159485.1 Streptomyces sp. 4F14 | reverse complement strand
GCCACTGGCGCAGCGGATACCAGAGGCCGTAGCCGTACAGGGCGTGCAGTTCCGCGACGACGAGCTCGCGGACGCGCGGTGAGGTGAAGACCAGGCTCCGCTCGCTGCGGCCGGCGTCGCGGCTCGGGCCGGGCCGGTGCTCGGTCGTCACGAGCTCCACGGCCCGCTCTCTCCACCGGGCGCGGGACTGGTCGGCCACGGTGCCGGGCAGCGGCGTCCCGGCCGGGCCGTCCGGTTCCGCGACCGGTGTCTCGCCGCTCTGCTCCCAGTTGCGTACGTACGCGGCGAGGGAGGCGCACTCCTTCTCCAGCGTGCGCTCCGGGATGCCCTC
>NZ_JBLRVY010000342.1:0-331 GCF_048159485.1 Streptomyces sp. 4F14 | reverse complement strand
GCGGTCGATGGCGTAGTTCAGCGCCTGCCGGACCCGCACATCGGACAGCCCCTTGACGACGGTGCCCTCGCGGTCGAGGAGGAACAGGCCCGCCCAGGTGGTGGGCTTCTTGATCGTGGTGATCGAGGAGCTGCCGGCGACGGTGGGCGCCACGTCCGGGGAGCCGTACATGAAGTCGATCTGACCGGACTTCAGGGCCTGCACCGCCGAGTTGATGTTCGGGATCACCCGGACGGTGATCTTCTTGAAGTGGACGGCGTCCTTGTCTTAGTAGTTCTTGTTCGGCAGGTAGACGTAGTGGTCACCGGAGACCGACTGCTCGGCGCTGTAC
>NZ_JBLRVY010000341.1:0-331 GCF_048159485.1 Streptomyces sp. 4F14 | reverse complement strand
CACCCGCCGCGAACGCGAGGTGCTGTCCTGCCTGGGCGAGGGCATGTCCAACGCCGATATCGCGGCCCGGCTCGACATGGCCGAGGCGACCGTGAAGACACATGTCAGCCGATTGCTGGGCAAGCTGGAACTGCGCAGCCGGGTCCAAGCCGCCGTATTGGCACAGGAGTTGGGGATCTAGTCGGGCACAGCCCGGGCCGACTGGCAAGTGGTCCAGACCTATTGACCTGTGGTCCAGACCTTTCTATTCTCACCGCACCATGAATGGGCGTGAGGCTCAGTCATGCCCCTCAACTCCCCGACAAGGAGGCGCAGCATGCGCTTCAGACAC
>NZ_JBLRVY010000340.1:0-331 GCF_048159485.1 Streptomyces sp. 4F14 | reverse complement strand
AGAATGTTTCGCGACCGTGGGCTCGCCCTGATGTCCGCCACTTCGGTTCCCTGTCCTCCACCTCCTCAACTCCTCATCCCTGTCAGCCCCATTGACAGCCATTACACCCGCCCCTAACCTCGCCGCAAAGTTGCCGGTACGACTCCGAAACTTTCGGTGCCACCGGGAGGCCACTGCATGAGCAGTTCCACCAGATCGGCTCCACCGCCCGGCACACGGCAGCCGCCGCCGGCGAAGTCTCCGCCCCGCCGCGACCGGCGCCCCGCGCGCACCGGGTGGCGGCGGGCGCTGCGCAAGGACTGGCAGTTGTACTCGCTGGCCGTGCTGCCGC
>NZ_JBLRVY010000339.1:0-331 GCF_048159485.1 Streptomyces sp. 4F14 | reverse complement strand
GGGCAGGGCAGCTCCACCCAGACCGTCTTGCCCCCGTCGTCGGTGCGCTCGGTGAGGACGACCCCGTTCAGTTCCTCCATCAGGGCGTGCACGATCTTCAGGCCGCGGCCGTGGGTGTCCTCGGTGCCGGCGTGACCGTCGCCGGGGGCGGGGCACTCGGGGTGGCCGTCGTGCACGCCCATGCGGATCCAGGTGCCGTCGCACAGTTCCAGTACGACGACGATGCGCGCCGTGGCGGCCGACGCGTGCAGTACGACGTTGGTGAGCAGCTCCGAGGCGATCAGCCGGATCGCGTGGACGGCCTCGCTGCCGGTCGGCACGCCCCAGCCCC
>NZ_JBLRVY010000338.1:0-332 GCF_048159485.1 Streptomyces sp. 4F14 | reverse complement strand
ACCTGCCAGGCGCCGCGCTTGCGCAGCCATGCGGTGGCGAGCGCCTTGTACTCCTTCACCAGCTCGGCGACCTGCCCCGGCACCGGCTCGGGCACGCTCTCGTCGATCCGGGTCCCTTCCACCCACAGTGCGGCCCCCGGCCCGGTCGTCCCGGCCCCGATCCGCACCCGCCCGCGCCCACGGATCAGGGCACCCGGATCACCGTCGGCCAGCCGGCCGACCTGTTCCACTGTGCCGAGCACTCCGGTGCCCGGGTACGTGCCGTCGATACGCGGCACCAGCAGCACCCTGGGCTTCCCGGGCGTGGCACGGGCGGCGGCCTGGGCGGCCTC
>NZ_JBLRVY010000337.1:0-332 GCF_048159485.1 Streptomyces sp. 4F14 | reverse complement strand
CCGCATTACTGACCTTGCTGCGGTGATGTCGTGTGCTGACAGACGGTGGTTGTCGCAGTAGGACCGGACACATGAGGTATCCGCAAGGGGGCGGGCTGACCGCGGAGCGACGGGCGTTTCGCGAGCACATCCGGATGCAGGCGTCCGAGCTATTCGCTCTGGGACACGACAACGCCGCCATCGCCAAGCAGTTACGTGTCAGCGTGCGGTCGGTGCAGCGATGGCATCGGGCATGGGAGCACGGCGGAACGTCAGCCCTGCAATCGAAGGGGCCGGCGTCAAGGCCCAAACTGAGTGGGGCACTTTTCGAGGTGCTTGAGCAGGAGCTGGCC
>NZ_JBLRVY010000336.1:0-332 GCF_048159485.1 Streptomyces sp. 4F14 | reverse complement strand
GCGGTGGTGCCGGAGGTGAAGTAGAGCATCAGCGGGTCGTCGGCGGCGGTCGGCCCGTCGGCGGTGAACTCGGCGGAGGCGGCGTAGGCGTCCTCGTACGTCTGCCACCCGTCCGTCGCCCCGCCCACGCTGACGCGGGTGTACCGGCCGGGCACATCGTCGAACTTGCCGGTGTCCTCGGCCCGCACCAGCGCGTGCCGGACACGTCCGCGCTCCACCCGGTCGCGCAGGTCGGCCGGGCCGAGCAGCGGGGTGGCCGGGATGACGACGGCGCGCAGCTTCATGGCGGCGAGGGCGATCTCCCACAGCTCGGCCTGGTTGCCGAGCATGAC
>NZ_JBLRVY010000335.1:0-332 GCF_048159485.1 Streptomyces sp. 4F14 | reverse complement strand
GAGCGGTTGTCGGATGCTCGGCGTAAGGGGCATCGGGTGTTGGCGGTGGTGCGGGGTTCGGCGATCAATCAGGACGGTGCGTCGAACGGGTTGTCGGCGCCGAACGGTCCGTCGCAGCAGCGGGTGATCCGGCAGGCGCTGGCCAGCGCTGGTCTGACCACGGCTGAGGTGGACGTGGTGGAAGCCCACGGCACCGGCACTCGGTTGGGAGACCCGATCGAGGCCCAGGCGTTGCTGGCGACTTATGGGCAGGATCGGGATCGTCCGTTGTGGCTGGGGTCGCTGAAGTCCAATCTCGGTCATACGCAGGCCGCTGCTGGTGTCGCTGGTGT
>NZ_JBLRVY010000334.1:0-333 GCF_048159485.1 Streptomyces sp. 4F14 | reverse complement strand
CTGATCGAGCAGCCGCGCACCAGCGTCCGTGAGTACGCGCGCATCCTCGGCGTGGCCCGCGGCACCCTGCAGGCACGGCTGGACCGGCTGGAGCGGGACGGCGTGATCACCGGCACCGGTCCGACCCTCTCCCCCGCCGCGCTCGGCCACCCCGTGCTCGCCTTCGACCACCTGGAGGTCACCCAGGGGCATCTGGTCGAGGTGGGTGACGCGCTGGCGGCCGTGCCCGAGATCATCGAGGCGTTCTCGACGACGGGCGGCGGCGATCTGCTGACCCGTGTCGTCGCCCGGGACAACGGGCACCTGGAGGACGTGATCCAGCGGCTGATCCAG
>NZ_JBLRVY010000333.1:0-333 GCF_048159485.1 Streptomyces sp. 4F14 | reverse complement strand
GCGGCGAGCCAGTCCCGCAGGGTGATGGTGGTGGGGTTCCAGGCGCCGATGCTGAAGATCACCGGGACGGGTTCGGAGGTGCCGCGCGTCCTGAGGTGGTCGAGGACGAAACGCAGGGCCAGGATCGTCTTGCCCGAGCCGGATCTGCCCAGCACCACCAGCCGTCCGGACGGGATGCGCCGGAACGTCTCGGCGATATGGTCCAGCCGGCCGTCCAGGTCGAGGGGATCGGCCGGGGTCGTGTCCCCGGCTCGGCGCCGGAGGATGACACCCCAGTGGTCGGTCAGGGTCTCGGCGGCCGTCAGCCAGCGGACCGGCAGCGGGAAGGGATCC
>NZ_JBLRVY010000332.1:0-333 GCF_048159485.1 Streptomyces sp. 4F14 | reverse complement strand
CATGAGGGTCAGGGCGAGGAAGGGCATGAAGGCGGCGCCCAGGACGCCGTAGATGATGATCAGGCGGAAGGGCTCGTCCTGGAAGAGCAGGACGATGGGCGGAAAGGTGAGCCAGAGCAGGTACGCGCGGAACGCCCAGGAGCGCTCGCGGCGGCCCGAGGCCAGTTCGTCGCCGCGTGCCTCGCGCTCGCCCCGCAGGCGCGCCAGGAAGTCGGCGAACATCAGGCTCACGCCGTGCCAGACACCGATCAGCGAGGTGAAGGAGGTGGCGAAGAAGCCGATCAGGAAGAGCTTGCCCGTGGCCGTGCCGTACTCCTGCTCCAGGACGTCGCC
>NZ_JBLRVY010000331.1:0-334 GCF_048159485.1 Streptomyces sp. 4F14 | reverse complement strand
CGCGCACGAACCGCCGCTGCTCAACGGTGACTGGTCGGCCGACTCCGGGTACGCGGCGGGTCGGGCGCTGGCCTCGGACCGGTCCGTGACCGCGGTGTTCGCCGCGGGAGACGAGATGGCCATCGGCCTGATCCATGCCTTGCGGGAAGCCGGGCGGCGGGTTCCGGAGGACATCAGTGTCGTCGGGTTCGACGGCAACCCGGTCTTCGCCTACGTCTCGCCGCCTCTGACCACTGTCCGTCAGCCCTTCGCCGCGGCCGCGCGGGAAGGCATCCGTCTTCTTGTGCAGGCCATCGAGAAGCCGGACGCCGAGCTGCCGCAGGCGGCCGAACCG
>NZ_JBLRVY010000330.1:0-334 GCF_048159485.1 Streptomyces sp. 4F14 | reverse complement strand
AGCCGGTCCACCAGCGCCGTCGTCCCCGCCGAGTTCAGTCCGAGCGCGGCGCCGAGGCGTCCCGCGGTCATCTCCTCGCCCGCCCGCGAGGCGTCCATCAGCGCGATCAGGGCGCGGACGTCGGTGGGGTGCATGTCGTTGCGCTGCGCGAACCGCGTGCTGTGCGCTCCCAGTTCGACCGCGACCGCACGCAGCAGATGGACGATCTCCATCTCCGGTCCCTCGTCGGGCATCGGTCTTCCTCTCCCGCTCCCCGGCTCTCCGGACTGGTGCCTCGCCCGGCATGTATCTCGCTCAGCGAGATACTATCGGAAACCTCGGAGAGTCTCGGAAC
>NZ_JBLRVY010000329.1:0-335 GCF_048159485.1 Streptomyces sp. 4F14 | reverse complement strand
CGCCGGAGATGATCACGCCGACCCGGCGCGGCAGCGGGCCCGCGCGGCCGGTGAGCAGGGCGGCGAGCGGAGTGGCCCCACTCGGCTCCACGACGATCTTCAGACGCTCGAAGGCGAACCGCATGGCGTCCCGGATCTCGTCGTCACTGACGAGCACGATCTCGTCGACCAGCCGCCGGTTCACGGAGAACGTCAGCTCTCCGGGGATGTGCAGGGCCTGTCCGTCGGCGATGGTGTGCGGCACCGGGATGCTGATGCGCCGCCCCGCCTCCAGGGAGCGCTTGGTGTCGTCCCCGGCCTCCGGTTCGACGCCGATCATCCGGATGCCCGGGTGC
>NZ_JBLRVY010000328.1:0-335 GCF_048159485.1 Streptomyces sp. 4F14 | reverse complement strand
CGATGCCCTTCAGCGACAGTGTCGGGCCCAGCTCGCCCGCCTCGGCCGTGTGGTTGTAGACGACGTCGAGGATGACCTCGATCCCCGCGGCGTGCAGGGCACGCACCATCCGCTTGAACTCGCCGACCTGCTGCCCCGTCGTACCCGAGGCGGCGTAGGCGGCGTGCGGGGCGAAATAGCCGATGGAGTTGTAGCCCCAGTAGTTGCGCAGGCCCTTGCGCAGGAGGTGGTCCTCGTGCGCGAACTGGTGGACGGGGAGCAGCTCGACGGCCGTGACGC
Organism: Streptomyces sp. 4F14; assembly: GCF_048159485.1. Lineage (NCBI taxonomy): Bacteria > Bacillati > Actinomycetota > Actinomycetes > Kitasatosporales > Streptomycetaceae > Streptomyces > Streptomyces sp. 4F14. Next base: position 56 of record NZ_JBLRVY010000328.1, on the reverse strand, counting down.
CGAGCTCGACGAGATGCTCGATCGCGGCCGGGTGCGCGAGACCGGCGTACGTCCCC
>NZ_JBLRVY010000327.1:0-335 GCF_048159485.1 Streptomyces sp. 4F14 | reverse complement strand
AGTTCCGGGCCGTTGTACTGGCGGATGGTGGTGGCCCGCACCAGAAAGCTTCCCAAGGGCTATCTGGACGCCCTGGCCCGGACCACCACCCAGGCGCTCAAGGCGCTGTGAGCAAGGGCGGAACCGCTGTGAGAGTCGTGATCGCCGAGGACAACGCGCTGCTGCGCGAGGGCCTCGTCCTCCTGCTGACGTCGGCCGGGCACGAGGTCGTGGCCGTCGCCGGCACCGGCCCCGAGGTCCTGCCCGCGCTCATCGAGCACCGCCCCGACGCGGCCGTGCTCGATGTGCGGATGCCGCCGGACTTCCGCGACGAGGGCCTGCGCGCCGCCCTCGCC
>NZ_JBLRVY010000326.1:0-335 GCF_048159485.1 Streptomyces sp. 4F14 | reverse complement strand
GTACTCCGTGGGGGGAAGAGTGGATTTCCGGCCGATTCGCCCTGTCCGCATTGTGAGAACTCGCAGCGTTCGCGCGTAGCTTCTTCACGAGTGTTCATGCGTTTTGGTGATTACCGGGCATGTTGCCGGCGGCTGCCGAGGGGTATCCGGCGACTTGAGTGAAAGGTGATCACGATTGCGGAGCCGGTGGCCGGTATTGCAGCCGTATTACACAGAGTTACGAATGTGAAAGCAGCGACATCGGAATTCGGCACCGTCGATTCAGCCCCATGGACCTCCGCTCGGCTCGCCGTTGCGATACCGCTTCTCGCACAACTCGCCCGCCCTGCTGTCGA
>NZ_JBLRVY010000325.1:0-336 GCF_048159485.1 Streptomyces sp. 4F14 | reverse complement strand
AGTCCCTCGCGGCCCAGACCCTGACCGGTCTCCAGGTGGTGATGGTCGACGACGGGTCCACCGACGGAAGCGCCGCGCTGGCCGCCGAGTTCGCCGCGGCCGACGACCGTTTCGAGCTGGTCCGGCAGGAGAACGGCGGCCTCGGCCACGCCCGTAACACCGGTGTCCGCAACTGCGACCCGGAGAGCCGCTACCTGGCCTTCTGCGACAGCGACGACATCATCCCGCCGAACGCCTACGAGCTGCTCGTCGAGTCGCTGGAGGAGACCGGGGCGCGGGTCGTCCGACCGGGCCTCGGTGAGCACTGCACCGTCGATCCTGCCCTCGGCGACGAGC
>NZ_JBLRVY010000324.1:0-337 GCF_048159485.1 Streptomyces sp. 4F14 | reverse complement strand
AGCATGGACGACTGCGCCCGCGCCTTCGCCAAGGAATGCGGACTGCCCGACGACGCCTACCTCCACGCCATCTCCGTCAATCCCACCGGCCGCCGCCTGTACGCGAAGTTGGAACGCGGCGACATCACCCAGGAAGCCTGGAACTCGGGAATCGCCCGCCTGCTCGACATCGACAGCACCGACTTGATGCGCCGAGCCCTGGCGACCCTCCGCCCCGAACACCTCATCGTTGACGCCGCCCGCTACATCCGCACCGCCGGCCTGAAGACCGCGGTGCTGTCCAACAGCATGGGCATGAGCCCATTCAACCCATACGAGCCATGGCAACTCGAAGACG
>NZ_JBLRVY010000323.1:0-337 GCF_048159485.1 Streptomyces sp. 4F14 | reverse complement strand
GAAGGTCAACGCCGAGCTGGGAGTCCTGGACGAGGACGTCGCCGCCGCGATCCGGGAGGCGGCGGACGAGGTCGCCGAGGGCCGGTGGGACGAGCACTTCCCGGTCGACGTGTTCCAGACGGGGTCCGGCACCTCGTCCAACATGAACACCAACGAGGTCCTCGCGACCCTGGCCACCGAGCGCCTGGGCCGCGACGTGCACCCCAACGACCACGTCAACGCCAGCCAGTCCTCCAACGACGTCTTCCCCTCCTCGCTGCACATCGCCGCGACCGCCGCGGTGACCGGCGACCTGGTCCCTGCGCTGGAGCACCTGGCGGCGTCGCTGGAGCGCAAG
>NZ_JBLRVY010000322.1:0-337 GCF_048159485.1 Streptomyces sp. 4F14 | reverse complement strand
AGATGATGCCGCCGACGCGGTACTCGGCGATCAGCTCGGCGGCGGTGCGGACACCGATCTCCTTGAGGTTGGCGTCGATGTCGGCCTGGTCGGGGGTGGTCGCGGAGTGGCCGTAGACCCGCATCACGAAGAGCTGGCCGACCTTCTCCGGGAGGGTCATCCGGGCGATGAGGGCACGGAGCCTGCGGTCGTCGGGGGTGGCGGCGTGGGCCGTGCCGCTGGTCGCCAGGGCCGCGGCGACGCCGGCGGTGGCGGCGAGGACGGTACGTCTCGAAGGTGGTGCGGTGTGTCCCGTGCTTCCCGTACTGGAGTTGCGCACCTGCGCGCTCCTTCCGTG
>NZ_JBLRVY010000321.1:0-337 GCF_048159485.1 Streptomyces sp. 4F14 | reverse complement strand
ACGAGAAGTGCCCGCGGAAACCGAGCATGTGGGCCCAGGCCCAGAGGCGCCGATCCGGATAGAGGCTGTCCAGGTCGCGGCACGCGGTGATGAGCCGCCGGGTGTGGTCGGGGACCTGGTGCCGGTCGAGTTCGGCGAGTTCACCGATACGGCGGTCCAAAGTGCCAGTGTTCTCGGCGGCCTTGATGGCGTACTTGGCGACGTACGAGGCGACGGCCTGTTCGGTGATGTCGGAGCCGTCACCGAAGGCGTTCACCGGCCGGACGTCGAGTTGAGTGCCCCAGCGGAAGGTACGGGTGGGCTGGTCCTCGGCGGCCGACACCGACACCGAGGTGTA
>NZ_JBLRVY010000320.1:0-338 GCF_048159485.1 Streptomyces sp. 4F14 | reverse complement strand
GGGACCATCGAGGAGTGGCTGATGGCCGCCGAGTACGTGGCGCAGCGCGGGAATCTCGACATCGTGCTGTGCGAACGCGGCATCCGGACGTTCGAGACGGCCACGCGCAACACCCTGGACATCGCCGCCGTGCCCCTCGTCCAGCGGCTGTCGCACCTGCCCGTCATCGTCGACCCCTCGCACTCGGGCGGGCGGCGCGACCTCGTGCTTCCGCTGACCCGGGCGGCGCTGTCGAAGAACACCGTGCAGGCCGCGGACATCTTCACCGCCGACCCAGCCATCACCAAGGAGGGCTTCGTCGTCCTGAAGGACCCGAAGAACCTCTTCGGCTTCGCCAA
>NZ_JBLRVY010000319.1:0-338 GCF_048159485.1 Streptomyces sp. 4F14 | reverse complement strand
GCACCGCGCCCATGCGGCCGGACCGGACGGTGAAGGGGCTCGATCCGGAGGTGGAGGCGAAGGTGCTGGCCGCGGCTGAGGCAGGTGTATCTGGCACCACCCCCTGATCCGGGGGCCCGGCCCCGTGACCGGCGCGGCCGCCTCCGGAAGACTGACGGCATGAGCATCGAGACGAAGAGCGGGAACCGTTCGGAACGCACCCGGGGTGTGGCGCTGTCGGCCGTGCGGGGACTCGCGGTGGCCCTGGTCGCCCTGCCCGGGGCGGTGCTGTGCTTCTGCCTGGCGCTGGTGTCGATCGCCCTCGTCCCGATCGGCGTCGGCATCGTGACCACGCCGTG
>NZ_JBLRVY010000318.1:0-338 GCF_048159485.1 Streptomyces sp. 4F14 | reverse complement strand
GCCGCGCGCTTCGTCCCCGGCCTGCCACCGTCGGCACTCGATGTGCTGGCCACCTGTGACGACGAGTTGCTCGCCGGGTACGTCGAGGGCGAGCTCTCCCCGGACAGTGTCCAGGCCTCTCTCGCGGCCCAGACGCGACACGCCCTCGTCCACCCGGTGTACTTCGGCTCCGCCGTCACCGGCGTGGGGGTGGATGCGCTGATCGACGGCATCAGGGAGCTGCTCCCGGCCGCGGACGGCGACCCCGACGGCCCCGTCTCGGGCACCGTCTTCAAGGTGGAGCGGGGTCCGGCGGGGGAGAAGGTCGCGTACACGCGGATGTTCTCCGGGACGCTGCA
>NZ_JBLRVY010000317.1:0-339 GCF_048159485.1 Streptomyces sp. 4F14 | reverse complement strand
CGGCAGGAGCGGGCCCGGATGGGCACGTTCGACCACAACCGGCGCGCGCACGCGGGACGGACCGGTGACTTCCGGAGCATCGGATTCCGGCTCGACCCGCCCACCGCCGACCTGGGGCTCAAGCGCCGGGTGGAGCGCTTCCCGTTCGTGCCCGCCGACGCCGAGCGTCTCGCGCTGGACTGCTACGAGGCGTACAACATCCAGGTCGCGGGCCTGCAGCAGCGGCTGGGTGCGATCGGCGGCCCGAAGGTCGTCATCGGGGTGTCGGGCGGGCTTGACTCCACGCACGCGCTGATCGTCGCCGCCCGTGCGATGGACCGTGCCGGGCGTCCGCGCAGC
>NZ_JBLRVY010000316.1:0-339 GCF_048159485.1 Streptomyces sp. 4F14 | reverse complement strand
CCTCGCGCACCACGCGGGGGTCGGGCCGGCCGGGCTGGTGGTTCTGCGGGATCGGTGGGTGCTTCTACAGCGTGGGCTCCGTCATCTACGGCCCGAGCCAGCGGGGCTGCCTGGTGCCGGCGCGGGCCGGCGACGTGATCCGCACCCAGGAGGGCACGGGCCATGCGGACTGAACTCGTGGTGGTCGGTGCGGGTCCGGCCGGACTCGCCGCGGCGCTGGCCGCGGACGCGCGAGGGGTGCGGGTCACCGTCCTGGACGGCGCGGACGGGCCGGGCGGGCAGTACTTCCGGCAGCCCGCCGCCGCACTGGACGCCCGTCGGCCACGGGCGCTGCACCAC
>NZ_JBLRVY010000315.1:0-339 GCF_048159485.1 Streptomyces sp. 4F14 | reverse complement strand
GGTCCTCACCGCGCGCACGGCTGCTGTACTGCGTCTGGCTCTGCAGGAACTGTCGGACCAGGCATGGCAGGAGGTCACGGCGTTGGGCGACGAACGGCTGCGGCGCGGCGCTAGCGGGCTCTTCGGCGCCTTGCCGCCGGTGACACTGCACCAAGACGGAGCCTGGCGGCGACAGATGGCCCGAGCTTTCGATGACCTTGCCGCAGATCTGGCTTCCACTGAGGTCGAGCCGCGCAGCACGGGTGAAGAGATGGCACTGCACCTGGGCATCGCCCGAGCAAAGGACCTGACGCGCAACCGGCCACACCGCGTCCACGAGATCGTGGCGGACCTGCCCGA
>NZ_JBLRVY010000314.1:0-339 GCF_048159485.1 Streptomyces sp. 4F14 | reverse complement strand
CATTGCGGCATGCGCCAGCCCGGGAAGAACATGCCGTGGGTGCCGGATGCCTGGACGCGGTGGCCGAGCGGGCTCCCGATGTGCTGGTTGACCGCCTGGTAGGCGAGGTCGCAGGAGGCGCAGGCCATTTTGAAGCCGCCCAGGGGCAGCGTCTGGGGTCTGTTCGGGTCGCCGGGGTTGCTCTCCCAGTGCTCGACCCAGTGTCCGAGCAGGGTCAGCTCGCCGTGTTCGGAGCCGTGCGAGCCGTGCGAGCCCTGCCCCGAGGATCCGTCCCGGCCGGCGACGTTGAGGATGCGGGGGTTCGCCAATGCCCGCTGGATGAGAGCGAGTTCGGGTGAG
>NZ_JBLRVY010000313.1:0-339 GCF_048159485.1 Streptomyces sp. 4F14 | reverse complement strand
GCGCCGCCTCGTCGTACTCCGGAGCCGGGACGTGGGACAGGATCGTGGAGAAGAACGGCTCCAGGCTGTCGCTGTCCTGCGGGACCGTGCCGTCCTCCGGCTTGGTCAGCGAGGCCACACCGTCACGCGCACAGGCGTAGACGATGGGGAACTCGATCTGGTCCTCGTCGGCGTCGAGGTCGAGGAAGAGGTCATAGGCCTCGTTCACGACCTCGTCGATACGGGAGTCGGGGCGGTCCGTCTTGTTGATGCACAGGATGACGGGCAGACGGGCCTGCAGCGCCTTGCGCAGCACGAAACGGGTCTGCGGCAGCGGCCCCTCGGAGGCGTCGACCAGCA
>NZ_JBLRVY010000312.1:0-339 GCF_048159485.1 Streptomyces sp. 4F14 | reverse complement strand
GATGTGCACGGCGCCCAGTTCGCCGGCGTGGTCGACGCGCAGGATCTCGGCGAGGCGGGCCTCGGGGGCGCCGAGGCCGGGGCGGGGCGGCGGGTTAGACACGTTTCGGCTCCCATCCCAGGCCGGCCAGGACGCTCCAGACCGCCATCTTCAGCGAGATCAGCACGTTCCATCCGGCCATGGACAGGCCGAGGAATCGCCAGGCGGCCTCGTCGCAGCGCGGGGCGGCCAGCCTGGCGCCGTTGAGCAGGTCCTGCATCGCCGCGGCGGTGACCTTGCCGCCGCCGCCCGAACAGGTGGCCGGGCCGGGCCAGAACTTCCATTCGGCCCCGGCGTGCC
>NZ_JBLRVY010000311.1:0-339 GCF_048159485.1 Streptomyces sp. 4F14 | reverse complement strand
GACGAGAGTATTCTGCGCGACGTGATCAACGGCCTGCGGGCGCTGTGAGCGGCGCGGAAGCGGGGTAAAGACGTGACAGGCTGGCAGTTCTGGGTCGACCGTGGCGGCACCTTCACGGACATCGTCGCGCGACGGCCCGACGGCCGCCTGCTGACACACAAGCTGCTGTCGGAGAATCCCGCTCGCTACTCCGACGCGGCCGTCGCGGGCGTACACGAGCTGCTCGACGGCTCCCAGGACCCCATCGAGGCCGTCCGCATGGGAACAACGGTCGCCACCAACGCCCTCCTGGAGCGCAAGGGCGAGCGGACCCTCCTGATCATCACCCGAGGCTTCCGC
>NZ_JBLRVY010000310.1:0-339 GCF_048159485.1 Streptomyces sp. 4F14 | reverse complement strand
CCGGCGTACGGGGATATTCGGGTACTGCCCTGCACGTCATGGATGCGCATCGAGTCGGCGTGCGCCGGCGAGGGAAGGACGACTACCTGGGTGGCCGTCGCCGCGGAACAGACGGCGGCGACGGTGAGCGCGGCGAGACGCGCGGACTTCTTGCTCGTCAACGGGATCCCTCCGGGGACATACGTGGGTGCCGGGACGAGGGTGGAGCGTGGAACGGGTCAGTCGCGACCGGTGGGGCGGCGGCAACGCGCGTAGAAAATACAGTGAACAGATGTCCGCCAAGTTTCTACGCGCGTAATCTCGTGCCTGATCACGCCAGTTGTCAAGGTTCCAGCCATG
>NZ_JBLRVY010000309.1:0-339 GCF_048159485.1 Streptomyces sp. 4F14 | reverse complement strand
CTTGAACGAACCGCCGTCGACGCCGGTGCCGAAGGCGGGCGTCCGGGCATAGGTGCCGTGGTAGCCATGGCCGCTGGAGTCACGGGCGATGTTGCCGGTCGACTCGTCGAAGCCGTACTGGAGAAGGAGGTCGGCGGGGACGTCGGGGCCCTCCTCCGACACGGTGACCTCGGCGCGGACCGGGATCGCGGTGCCGTCGGGCAGGCTGCCGGTCACGGTGAACGTGCCGGGCTGGGCGTACTTCGACGCCGGGACGTCCTCCCAGGCGACGGAGACGGGGCGCTTGACGCCGTCGGCGTAGGTGGCGACGACGGTGGCGGGCAGGACGGGGGCCTGGCC
>NZ_JBLRVY010000308.1:0-339 GCF_048159485.1 Streptomyces sp. 4F14 | reverse complement strand
AGGCCACCCAGCCCACCGGTCCCACCCGTGATCAACACCGTGCGGTCAGGATCCAGCGGCTGCGGCACCGTCAGCACGATCTTGCCCACATGCCGGGCCTGCGCCATACAACGGAAAGCGTCACGGGCCTGCCGGACATCCCACGCCCTGGTCGGCAGGGGGGACAGCACACCCGCCTCGAACAGCTCCGCCAACTCCGCCAACATGCCTCCCACCACGTCCAGGTCGAAGTCGGTCAGATCGATGGCCTGGTAGTTCACTTCGGGGTGCGTGGTGGCCACCGTGTCCGTGTCACGGATGTCGGTCTTGCCCAGCTCGACGAACCGGCCCCCCTCCCGC
>NZ_JBLRVY010000307.1:0-340 GCF_048159485.1 Streptomyces sp. 4F14 | reverse complement strand
GTTCGACATCGGCTGCCCGCAGTGCGGAGACCGCGTGGTCGAGCTCGGTGCTGAGGCTGCCCCGCCGGTACCCCGTCACGGCCTCGCGGATCTCCGTGAGCGCCTGGCGCCCGACCGCCTCGATGTCGCCGATCTGGGACAGCGCGGCGTCCAGGTCGCGGTGTGCCAGCCGCCGGGCCGCCTCCGACTTGACCACGATCACGGACAGGGTGTGCCCCAGCAGGTCGTGCAGGTCCCGGGAGAACCGCAGCCGCTCCTCCGCCACCGCCCGCGTCGCCAGTTCCTCCCGGGCCGCGCGCAGTTCCCGTACGGCGTCGGACAGGCCCAGGATCGCGGCCGT
>NZ_JBLRVY010000306.1:0-340 GCF_048159485.1 Streptomyces sp. 4F14 | reverse complement strand
ACCCCCGGGAACTACCGGCTGGCGGTCCTCGACCGCTACGACGGGACGAGTTGGAGCAGCGGTGCCGGGCTGACCCGTACGGGAGGCCGGGTGCCGGAGGATCCGGAGGCTCCGGAGGGGCAGGGCGGCGGCAGGACCCTCCAACAGCACTTCACCGTCCAGTCGTTGCCCGGCATCTGGCTTCCCGCCGCCGACCGGCCCTCGTCCGTCGACGCGCCCGAGGGGACCTCCCTGTCCGTCGATCCGGACAGCGGTGTGCTCTCCACGGGGGCGGCGCTCCCCGCCGGGTTCGCCTACACCGCGACCTCCCGTCCCCCCTCCTACGACGCCGAGCGGCTCC
>NZ_JBLRVY010000305.1:0-340 GCF_048159485.1 Streptomyces sp. 4F14 | reverse complement strand
CGGACACTGCGGCGATACGGCCGCCCCGGTCCACGGCCAGAGCGGAGATATTGCCCACGAAGACGCCGTCGAGCGTCTGCTTGTCCAGGTCGTCGGAGAAGGCACGGATGCGGACCAGGGCGGAGCAGTCGTTCGCCGACGCGGACGGCGGGACGTGAAAGGGCGAGGACACGGGGCGCGATGCCTGGGCGGCTCCGCCACTGAGCACGAGGCACCCGGCCATTCCCATGACCAGGGCAGCGGTGATCGACATACGCAAGCGCATAAAAGGGCTCCTTCAGCGCCAAGAAAGGATGAGGTGGAAGAGCTCGGGAATCAGGCCGTGCTGCTTGGATTCACC
>NZ_JBLRVY010000304.1:0-341 GCF_048159485.1 Streptomyces sp. 4F14 | reverse complement strand
GCCGAACAGGCCGCCGGGATCGTGAGCGGTCTGGGCGTCGGCTACGACCTGGCCAAGGGCGACCACCCGCTGCTGGGCCGGCGCATGCCGCCCGACCGCACCCTCACCCTGCCCGACGGCACCCGCACCCGCGTCGCCGAACTCCTGCGCACCGGACGCGGCCTGCTCCTGACCACCGACCGCACCACCGCCGGCACGGCACGCGAGCACACCGGCCACCTCGACGTCGTCACCGCCACCTGGACCGCACCGCCCGACCCCGCCCTCGACACCGTCCTGATCCGCCCCGACGGCTACGTCGCCTGGACCTCACCCGGCACCACCGACGACCTCACCGACGC
>NZ_JBLRVY010000303.1:0-343 GCF_048159485.1 Streptomyces sp. 4F14 | reverse complement strand
CCGATGTGCAACCGCGCTCCCTGGGCCTTTTCGACGGCGACACGCCCTTGGTCACCTCCGGTCTCGACAAATCGGCGACATCACTGGCTGTGACCGTCGAGCCCGACGGGGGGTCACCGCAACCCACCAGCCAGCCCGTTGTCCAACTCGCCCTGAAATCGGTTGGATTCGGAGAGTAATCGGGCACGAGTCGTCAACACCCTTACGGGGAAGGTGAATCCTGTGACCGCGATACACGAGTGCCCCACCGGGGCGATAGGGTTAACCTGCCCGGGCCGGGTGGACTCGTACGGGTGGGGAGTGACATGGATCAGATAACAGTGCGCAGCAGGGCAAGGGTCCC
>NZ_JBLRVY010000302.1:0-343 GCF_048159485.1 Streptomyces sp. 4F14 | reverse complement strand
ACCGCCCAGTACGCCAGCGGGAGCGCGCACACGAAGACCGGTACGGCCAGCAGACGGGCCTCCCGGCGGTGCACCAGGCGCAGCTGCTCGGGCCTCAGGCACAGGCCCAGCACGAAGTACGGCAGGAACTGCGCGACGCGCTGGAGGTCGAGGTCGTCCCCGATGGACGGGGAGAGGGTCGCCGCGGCGGCGATGGTGAGGGCCGGCGGCAGGGGGCTGCGGAGCGACTCCCAGATCGGGGTCGTCAGACGCCAGATGAACAGGGCCGCCAGGAACCAGGTCAGATACAGCGGGTCGAGGAGGGTGATCGGGCGGTCGGGATCGTCGCTGGTCCAGCGGGTGA
>NZ_JBLRVY010000301.1:0-343 GCF_048159485.1 Streptomyces sp. 4F14 | reverse complement strand
TGCGCGACCTCGGCCTCGCTCCCCCAACTGCCACGTCCCTGATCGGCGGCCTCGCCGACAGCGTCTTCGAGACGGCGGCGATCAACCCCACCTTGCCGATGCTCGCGCGCCGCCCGACCCCCTCCTCCCCTGTCTGGGAGGAGGTGACCGCAGTCGAACTGCGCGACGAAGTGACCGATATCGCCAAGGGACTGATCGCGTCCGGTATCTCACCGGGTCACCGCGTGGCCATCATGGCGCGCACCCGGTACGAGTGGACGGTGCTCAGTTACGCGCTGTGGGCGGTGGGCGCCGAGGTGGTCCCGATCTATCCGACGGCGTCGCGCGACCAGGTCGAGTGGAT
>NZ_JBLRVY010000300.1:0-345 GCF_048159485.1 Streptomyces sp. 4F14 | reverse complement strand
TCGACGTGGCCGGCTCCGACTCGGACCAGGGTCTCGCGGTCACCGTCAACGTCGTCGAGGAGCTCGGCGCCGACGCGTACGTCTACGGCACCGCCAAGGTCGGAGCCGACGGCAAGGACCTCGTCGTCCGCGTCAGCGGCCGTGACGTGCCGGAGAAGGGCAGCACGCTGCACGTCGTCCCGCGCTCCGGCGAGACCCACGTGTTCTCCACCTCCACGGGCGAGCGCCTCTCCGACTGAGGCAACCCAGGCAGTACAACCCGGGGTAATTCACCCAGGTTGACGAAGAGGGCCCCGCAGATCGCGGCGGGCCCCTTCTCGTTGTCGACAAATACCCCGGCATACC
>NZ_JBLRVY010000299.1:0-345 GCF_048159485.1 Streptomyces sp. 4F14 | reverse complement strand
GAGGGCGGCAGCGACGACGACAAGGGCGGGTCCGACGGCGCCACCATCGGCATCGCGATGCCCACCAAGTCCTCGGAGCGCTGGATCGCGGACGGCGCCAACGTCGTCAAGGAACTGAAGGCCAAGGGGTACAAGACCAAGCTCGTCTACGGCGAGGACGACCCGGACCAGCAGGTCTCCCAGATCGAGAACATGATCACGCAGGGCGTGGACGCGCTGATCGTGGCCGCGATCGACAACAAGTCCCTGGGCAACGTCATGCAGCAGGCCAAGGACGCGGACATCCCCGTCATCTCCTACGACCGGCTGATCCTCGGCACGGAGAACGTCGACTACTACGCCTCG
>NZ_JBLRVY010000298.1:0-345 GCF_048159485.1 Streptomyces sp. 4F14 | reverse complement strand
ACCCTTGCCCTCGAGCAGGCTGCCTTCCCAGACGGTGTGTGCGGAGCGCGTGGTTGCCACGGTGGGTCCTTCCGATGTCTGGCTGTTCTCTTGGGACACCATCCGATCACACTCCGGGTCAGCTCACCCGGAAGACCGGCCCACGCGGGGTGAACGGCAGGCGACGACCCTGCGGAATCAGATACGCGTGCTCACGCCGCACCCGCAGCACATCGCACCAGCCGTCCGTGATGACCAGCACCGGGGCGCCCGGCGGAAAGTCGTCCGCGCGTTGCAGCAGATCGATGCCGGGCTGCAGGACCGTACCGCCGCGGCCGTGCACCCGGACCCGCCCCGCGATGTCCG
>NZ_JBLRVY010000297.1:0-346 GCF_048159485.1 Streptomyces sp. 4F14 | reverse complement strand
AGCGGCACCGGCGTCGCGCTGTGGGGGCTGCGCGGGCGCCGGCCCAACTGGGCGGCGATCGGCGCCGCGTTGGCGACGGGGCTGAGCATCGCCGTGTACACCGTCGTGGACGGGCTCGGCGTGCGGGCCTCCGGGTCGTCCCTCGGGTACATCGCCTGGCTGATGGTGATCGAGGGCCTCGTCATCCCGCTCTACGCGATCCGGCGCTGGCGGGGCGAGACGCTCACCGTGCTACGGCCGTTCGCCCTGCTGGGACTGCTGGGTGCCGCGCTGTCCGTGGCCGCCTACGCGCTGGTGCTGTGGGCCCAGACGAAGGCGGAGCTGGCGCCGATCGCCGCGCTGCGGG
>NZ_JBLRVY010000296.1:0-346 GCF_048159485.1 Streptomyces sp. 4F14 | reverse complement strand
TCTCCTCAACCTTCGTCTCGCCGCCGGGGTCAGTCCCCGCGATGGACACGACCGGTGTCCGTGGGCGAGACGGGGGAGTACATGGCTGCACGCACCACAGCGAAAGCGGTGACGGCCGCGCTGCTGGCGACCGCTCTGGCGGCACCGGCCGCCGCGGCGTCGACCGGCGACGATCACGGGCCCACCAGAACGGCGATCGAGGCCGCCGTCGCCGACGGCGTGCCCGGCGTGACGGCGACAGCGAGGGACGGCCACGGCACCTGGTCGGCGACGGCCGGCGTGGGCGACCTGAAGACGGGCGAGCCACGCTCGCCGCACGACCGTTACCGGGTCGCCAGCATCACCA
>NZ_JBLRVY010000295.1:0-348 GCF_048159485.1 Streptomyces sp. 4F14 | reverse complement strand
CACCAAGGGCAGCACCGCCGTCGGCATGGTGCGCGTCGAGGCCAACGACCTCACGTACATCGGCAAGGCGCTGGACGCGGGCGCGACCGCCGTCATCGTCCCGCTCATCGACAACGCCCAGGACGCCGCGGACGCTGTCGCATCAGTCCGCTACCCTCCGCTGGGCCGCCGCTCGTACGGGCCGATGCGCGCCCAGCTCCGGATCGGGCCCGCCCCGGCCGACACCCACGAGCAGACCGCGGTTCTCGCGATGATCGAGACGGCCGACGGTCTCGCCAATGTGGAGGCGATCTGCGCGACGCCCGGCCTCGACGGCATCTACGTCGGCCCGTCCGATCTGCGCCTGGC
>NZ_JBLRVY010000294.1:0-348 GCF_048159485.1 Streptomyces sp. 4F14 | reverse complement strand
AGTCGCTCCCCGGCTTCGGGCCCACCGGGCCCTGGCTTGTCACACCCGACGAATTCGCCAACCCGGACGACCTGGAGTTCGGCTGCGCGGTGAACGGCGAGGAAGTGCAGAAGGGCCGCACGGGCGAGCTCGTCTTCAGCATCCCCCAGATCGTGGCCGGTCTCTCCGAACACATCCCGCTGCTGCCCGGGGACGTGCTGTTCACCGGCACCCCCTCCGGCGTGGGTGTCGGGCGCAAGCCCCCGCGCTTCCTCGCGTCCGGCGACGAACTCGTCAGCTACGTCGAAGGTATCGGCGAGTTGCGCCAGCGCTTCACCGCCTGAACCTCCACGGCGGGATGACCGCCTC
>NZ_JBLRVY010000293.1:0-349 GCF_048159485.1 Streptomyces sp. 4F14 | reverse complement strand
CGACCTCCAACTGACCGAGGAGAACGGCTGCTTCACCGGGCACGCCGAGTTCGCCCTCGACCTGTTCGACGCCCCCACCATCGCCCGGCTGCTCGGCCACTGGACGACCCTGCTCGGGGCCGCCGTCCGCGCACCCGGCACCCGGCTGTCCGCACTGCCCATGCTCACCGCGGCCGAGCTGGAGCAGGAGCTGCACGGCTGGAACGACACCGACGGCCCGTTCCCCACCGGACAGCGCGTGGACCAACTGTTCGCCCGCCAGGCGGCCCTCACCCCCGACGCCCCCGCCGCGATCGACGCGGCCGCAACCCTCGACTACCGGACCATGGACGCCTGGGCCGCCCGCATC
>NZ_JBLRVY010000292.1:0-349 GCF_048159485.1 Streptomyces sp. 4F14 | reverse complement strand
AGTGCGCCGGTTTCCGGGTCTTTCCGGAAGGACAGCGCGAGGCCGCGGACTTCCGGCGAGGGGTCGCTGACGGAACATCGCTCGATCAGAGCGTCGACATCGTCGTCGTCCGGACTGAGTTCATGAAGGAGACCCAGAGCCGCCGTGCGGGCATCCTGGTGCGGATCCGTGAGCACCCTCGACCGGATGAAATCGCGGATGTCCGGCTCACCGCCCCACCTAGCCGCCAATGCGTCGAACAGAGCGGACCGGATGAACACGGATTGCGCATGCACAGCCATGGCCTGCGGAATCGCCGGGCTCCGACAGAGCGCCGCCCCGCACAGCCCTGACTGCGAGTCGAAGTTGA
>NZ_JBLRVY010000291.1:0-351 GCF_048159485.1 Streptomyces sp. 4F14 | reverse complement strand
CTCCCGGACGGTGACCGGCAGTCCTCCGAAGGTGTCCCGGGCGCCCTCGCGCACCGTGCGGTCGGCCTGCTCGCGCCCCTCCTCGGGCACGTCCGCCTTGACGACCAGCGCGGTGTCCGCCGCGTTGCGGGGATCGGCCAGGGCGTGGCGCAGGGCCGCGTCGCCGACGGCGCCCGAATAGGCGGTCAGGGCCGTCAGGACCGCGGTGGTGAGCAGCACGGTGAGCAGGGCGGCGGCGAGCAGCAGGCGGTGCGCCCGCGCGCGCAGCAGCACGAACCCCGCGAATCCCCCGTACCCCGCCACCCGGCCCCCCGCCGATGTTGTCCAGACCTCTCGGCGATGCTGTCAGAG
>NZ_JBLRVY010000290.1:0-351 GCF_048159485.1 Streptomyces sp. 4F14 | reverse complement strand
AGCGGATCGCCGTGATCGCCGGTCATCAGCGCAAGATGTGCAGCAGCGCCCGGGTGGCGGGCTATCGCTCGGCGCTCGCCTCGGCCGGGGTGCGGCACCGTCCCGAGTACGTCCGGCACGCGGGCTTCGACGAGGGTCTCGCCCACCGCAGGATGCTGGAACTCCTCGATCTGCCCGAACCGCCGACGGCCGTCTTCGTCTGCTCGGACCGTATGGCCCTCGGGGTCTACGAGGCGCTGGCGGAACGGGACTTGCGGGTGCCGCACGACATGAGCGTGGTCGGCTTCGACGATCTGCCGGAGGCCCGCTGGATCTCCCCGGCCCTCACCACGGTCCGCCAGCCCCTGTCGG
>NZ_JBLRVY010000289.1:0-351 GCF_048159485.1 Streptomyces sp. 4F14 | reverse complement strand
GGCTGAAGTCCAGCACGTCCTGCACGAACAGGGTGAGGAAGAAGAACATGCCGAACATCGCCGCGGCGAGGCTGAGCATGATGCCGTAGGTGCCCGCGCGGTTGCGGTCGGCGAACATGTGCAGGGGCGTGATCGGCTGTCTGGAGCGCTGCTCGACCAGGACGAACAGGATCAGGAAGACGACGGCCGCCCCGAACGAGCCCAGGGTGAACGGATCCCGCCAGCCGTCCTGCGCGGCCCGGATGAACCCGTACACCAGCAGCACCATGCCGATGGTGGAGGTCAGCGCGCCCGCGATGTCGAAGTGCCCGGGGTGGCGCTCGGACTCCCGGATCCAGCGCGGGGTGGCGA
>NZ_JBLRVY010000288.1:0-351 GCF_048159485.1 Streptomyces sp. 4F14 | reverse complement strand
CGATGTCCTTGTCCACGGTCGAGCCGACCGTCTGCTCGAAGTTGGCGCAGACGGGGCAGCGCGGGTCCTCGTAGACCTTCAGGGTCTTCTTGGCGCTGTCCTTGCCGATGACGACGGTCGTGCCGTTCGTGCCGCTGGTGTTGGCCGGGGTGACGACCTTCTTCTTCTGGTCCTTCACGGACTCCCAGTGGCTGGGCTTGTTGGCCTGGACGATGGCGTAGCCGATGCCGCCGGCCGCCGCCAGGACGCCGACGATCGAGGCGGCGACGATGATCTGCCGCCTGGCCTTGGCCCGCTTCGCCTCGCGCTCGCGCTCGGCGCGCAGCCGCTCCCGGGCCGCCGTCTTCGCCG
>NZ_JBLRVY010000287.1:0-351 GCF_048159485.1 Streptomyces sp. 4F14 | reverse complement strand
ATCACGGAAAGCCCTCCCCGACGGCAAGGCATCAGCATTGTCGAAACCGAGAGTGACCGCCGCCTCCCGCCGCACCAAATCCAGCAGCACCCGCGTACGTTCCTTCTCCCCCAGCCCGGACAGCCTGCCCCGCAACACCGACTCACCAGCAGACTGCACACCCGGCCGGGCGAGTGCCCTGCGTGCCTCCGGAATGCCCGACAGCAGAGGACTCGGGCGCTCCACCGTGAAACTGGGGGCGAACCGCTCCCAGTCCGTGTTCGTCACCGTGAGGGTGACCGAGCCGTCGCGCACCGCCCGCTCCAGAGCAGCCATCGCCAGCTCCGGCTCCATCGCCAGCACACCCCGCCG
>NZ_JBLRVY010000286.1:0-352 GCF_048159485.1 Streptomyces sp. 4F14 | reverse complement strand
ACCGCTCGCGCACCTTCAGGGTGTACGCGGACCCGGCAGGACATCCGTTCTGCCTGTGCGCCTGCTGACGCGTCAGCCGTCCAATTGCTCGATGGTCGCGTTGGACGGCCCCCGCGTCGCCCGCAGGTCCCGGGCCACATCCTCCGCCGCACCCAGCACCCGTACCGCGTTCTGCCAGGTCAGCTTGGCAAGGTCGGTCCTGGACCAGCCACGGTCCAGGAGTTCGGCGATGAGGTTGGGGTAGCCGGAGACGTCGTTCAGACCGTCCGGGGTGAAGGCGGTGCCGTCGTAGTCTCCGCCGATGCCGAGGTGGTCGACGCCGACGATCTCGCGCATGTGGTCGAGATGGTCG
>NZ_JBLRVY010000285.1:0-352 GCF_048159485.1 Streptomyces sp. 4F14 | reverse complement strand
CGGCTTCGCCGGCGTCGAGGCGGGTGAGACGGGGGAGCAGGTTGCCGCGGACCGGTTGGATGGTGAGGCGGGGGTAGCGGGCGCGGAGCTGGGCGATGCGGCGCGGAGCGCTGGTGCCGATGACGCTTCCGGGTGGGAGGTCGTCCAGGGTGGTCGGGGGTCTGCCTGCCGGGAGGACGAGGGCGTCCCGGGCGTCTTCGCGGGGCAGGACGGCGCCGATCGTGGTGTCGGTGCCGCGCTCGTGGGGGCCGGGGAGGTCCTTGGCGCACGAGACGGTGACATCGACGCGTGCGGTGGCAAGCGCCCGGTCCAGCTCGCGTACCCAGACGGCCTTGCCGCCGATCTGGGACAG
>NZ_JBLRVY010000284.1:0-352 GCF_048159485.1 Streptomyces sp. 4F14 | reverse complement strand
AGCAGGATCAGGGCGGCGCCGGCGGCGGTCGCGAGAGCGGGGCGCAGATTCATGGGGTGACCTCCCGGGTGGGCGGAGTGGGGCCTTCCACTGGTACCCGGCGGGTGCGCCCGGGGGCGTGACCGTCACCCCTTCGGTGGCGAGTCCGCCCCGACCTTCGTGGATCGGTCCGAGAGTTGTCCGCGTGTTGTCACGGTTCACAGCGGGCTGTTCCGATGAGTTCGCGGCGGGAGCATGGTCTACCCATATGGACGACCCATACGGCTCGTCCGCCCTATGTGGAGGTGCGCCATGTGTTCCTACCAGCCTTCATGCCCTTCCTCCTCGGACGACCGCAGCGCACATGTGGTGG
>NZ_JBLRVY010000283.1:0-353 GCF_048159485.1 Streptomyces sp. 4F14 | reverse complement strand
CACCTCGCACCCGATGACGGCCCGCAACCTCATGGGCCAGATGGACGGCACGCGCAATCCGAAGCCTACGGAGGCCGACTTCGACCAGCGGATCTTCGTGCCCGAGCCAGGCGGCAATGACCCGGCCGGTTCGAAGGACCCGGCCTGGATGGCGAACGGCTCCTACGCCGTCGTACGCCGTATCCGCATGCTCCTCGACGACTGGGAGCACCTCTCGGTCAAGGCCCAGGAGGACGTCATCGGACGCCGCAAGTCCGACGGGGCGCCGCTGTCGGGGGGCACCGAGACCACCGAGATGGACCTGGAGAAGACGGACAAGGCGGGGAATCTGGTCGTCCCCATCAACGCCCACG
>NZ_JBLRVY010000282.1:0-353 GCF_048159485.1 Streptomyces sp. 4F14 | reverse complement strand
CATGAACGCGGCCGTGCCGTTCACGGCACCGTTCACCGTCCCGGCCGTCGTGTTCACGGCCGCCTGCCCGTCGCTCACAGCGAGCGGTGTTGCGGCGGGTTCGAGGGCGTGGCGCTCAGGCCGTGAACGCTCCGTACGCTCCTGCTGTTCACGCCGAAGGGCGTCCGCGCGCTGCTGCTCCTCGCGCCGCACGCGGTCGTCGTATTCGCGCTGCTCACGCCGCATCTCCGCGTCACGGTCGAGGCGTTCACGCTCCATCCGCGCCGTGTGCTCGCGCTCAGCGGCCCGCTCGGCAGCCTCACGTTCGGCCCGCTCACGCTCGATTCGTTCGGCGTTCTCGCGGGCGGACTGTT
>NZ_JBLRVY010000281.1:0-353 GCF_048159485.1 Streptomyces sp. 4F14 | reverse complement strand
GCTCAGGATCCGCGAACTCACCGCGTACATCGCCTACTTGGCGGGCGACCCGGAGCGCGCCTTCGCCCTCTCCCTGGACGTGGCGCGCAGGCACCACCGGGCCCGGGACGGGGAGGCGGCGTACGGCAGCCTCCATGGCGCGGCCACGGCCTGGCGTGCCGTACGGGATCCGGCACTCGGTCTGCAGCTGGGCCGGGAGCTGCTCGGGCTGTGGGGCGAGCTCGTGGCGGAGGGCGGTCCGGCCGCCGAGGAGGTCGAGGAGCTGGAGTCGGCCCGTGCGCGCATGGACCGTCTCGCCACCCGAGCCGCCAAGTCGGCCGAACCGCCCGGCAACTGACTCAGAGGGTCACTCC
>NZ_JBLRVY010000280.1:0-354 GCF_048159485.1 Streptomyces sp. 4F14 | reverse complement strand
GCCAGCCGCAGGGCAGGCCGCCCACGTCCTTGAAATGCTCGCCGGTGTAGACGCCGAGCACGCCGGGCGCCGCCGCGGCCGCGGCCGTGTCGACCTTGTTCAGCCGGGCATGCGCATAGGCGCTGCGCACGAAGACGCCATAGGTCTGGCGCGGCAGCACGATGTCGTCGGTGTACTGGCCGCGGCCGGTCAGGAAGCGCGCGTCCTCGCGGCGCTTGACGCTCTGGCCGATGAAGCCGTCCTGGGGTGCATTCATGGTTCAGCCCTCCATCGCCGTCTTGCCGGCCTGCACGGCCCGCACGATGTTCTGGTAGCCCGTGCAGCGGCACAGATTGCCTTCCAGGCCCTCGCGGA
>NZ_JBLRVY010000279.1:0-355 GCF_048159485.1 Streptomyces sp. 4F14 | reverse complement strand
CGGTCCCGGCGGAGATCCCGACGATGGCGCGCTTGTCGCCGCTGTCGGTGGACCGGGCGGTCCGGATGGTGACCTTCTCGGTCTTCGTCGGCGTCCGGCGCTCCTTCTCAGCGGCGGCCTGCTCCTTGGCGGGCACGATCGTGAAGACGACGTCCTGTCCGGGCTTGTGCTTGGTGACCTGCTTGGCGACGTCCCCGGGCTCCTTGATCGTCGTACCGTCGACGGCCTTGATCACGTCACCGGCGTGCAGCTTGCCCTCGGCCGGGGTGCCCTTGACGACGGTCGAGACGATCACCCAGCTCTGCACGGGGATGTCCAGCGCCTTCAGGGCGGCGACCTTGGCGCTCTCCTGGGA
>NZ_JBLRVY010000278.1:0-355 GCF_048159485.1 Streptomyces sp. 4F14 | reverse complement strand
GCCCAGGGCATCGGAGTCAATCTCCGCCAGGCAGCCCCCGCAGCCCCGCCGGCTGCCCGCATGCGCCAAGCGGTGCCCGCCTCGCCTGCGCCCGCGGGCCCGGTGTCCGGGGCACGGCGGTAGAACCGGGTGCCTTTCATCGGGTCATCCGAGCCCGACCAGCGGATGCTGCTGCACGACCTGGCCGACCGGATCAACACCGTCTCCGATCAGCTGCCGCTGACCGACCAGATCCACCCGGGCCCGGCGTTGAGCGAGATCCTGGACGACGAAGTCCGCCGTCTCGCCCGCCTGTTGAGCTACCTGGTCGGAGAACACGCGTTCCGCCACCGGGCCGCCGCCCGCTCCGGAGCCC
>NZ_JBLRVY010000277.1:0-355 GCF_048159485.1 Streptomyces sp. 4F14 | reverse complement strand
GCCGTGGTGGTCTCCTGGGCGGCGACGCCCAGCGAAACGTAGGTGTCGTGCCAGGCCCCTGGAGACTCTCCGGCCGCGATCACCTCATAGCCGAGACACTCGGCCAGACGCACCTGCTCACGGAGTACTTCAGGATCGTCACCCCATAGGGCAACTGTCCCAAGCTTCATACCAGTAGCTCCACAGACTCCAGTGGTTTGCTGTCCTGACCCGCCGGCCAGCGAGATCAACAGCACTGAAATGGGTACTTCTGTTCAACGAAACCGGTGGCTTCCCGCACTCGGCTCTGCCCGGCCCGTGGACGAGCAAGGCAGCGGCGAGGCGCCTGGCCGGCGGCGTTGTCCGCCGCGCAAGC
>NZ_JBLRVY010000276.1:0-355 GCF_048159485.1 Streptomyces sp. 4F14 | reverse complement strand
CGAGGCGGCCCCTTCCACGTCGCTCTGCGCGCCGCGATAGCCGCCCGGGGACTGCCGCTGCAGCGCGTGCAGCACCATCTGTCCCGTCGCGGTGTGAAGGTCGGCGTCACCAGCCTGAGCTACTGGCAGCAGGGGGCCCGGCGACCGCAGCGGCCCGAGTCGCTGCGTGCGGTGCGGGCGCTGGAGGAGATCCTCCAGCTGCCGGAGGAGTCCCTGATCCGGCTGCTGTCCGAGGCCGACGACCACTCCACGCTCCAGCAGCCCGCCGCCCGCTCCTACCGCTCCCTGGTGGAGGCCTCCGGCGTACTGGAGCGGCTACTGACCGAACTGGGCTGTCCGGTCGACGGCGGCCTGC
>NZ_JBLRVY010000275.1:0-355 GCF_048159485.1 Streptomyces sp. 4F14 | reverse complement strand
TGCAGCTCGTGGACGATCCCGAACGCCGCCGCGGTCAGCGGTACGGCGAGCAGCATCCCGAGGATGCCGGCCACCGACGCCCCCGCGGTCAGCGCCAGCAGCACGATCGCCGGGTGCATCTGCACGGTGCGGCTCTGGATCATGGGCTGGAGCACGTGCCCCTCCAGCACCTGCACGGCCACGACCACCCCGAGCGCCCAGAGCGCGACGACGAAGCCCCGGTCGGCGAGCGCGACCAGCACGGCGACGGCCCCGGAGACGAACGCGCCGAGGTAGGGGATGTAGGCCCCGACGAAGACGAGCGCCCCGAGCCCGACCGCGCCGGGTACGTCGAGGATCAGCAGCCCGACCGTGA
>NZ_JBLRVY010000274.1:0-355 GCF_048159485.1 Streptomyces sp. 4F14 | reverse complement strand
CGGTCGAGGACGACGAGGACCTCTTTGGTCGGAGCCACGTTGAAGTCCGCCTCAAGGGCTTCCTCGGGCTCCCACTTCTCGATCTCAAAGATTCCTGCGAGATCCTCGGGCCCACGACTCGCTGCATACCGTCCGCACATGCGTGCCACACTGCCAGGCCCACCCGTCGCCCGACCACCACCCCCGCAACGACGGCGCTACGCGCCGGCCCCTCCTGACCCGACCACAGGGAGCCATCGCCTTACATGGACAGCACCGCATCCGCCTCGCTCGCCTCCCTCTGGGACGAGGTCTCCGGCACCCAGCCCGACCCCGATCTGTGGGTCGTGATCGCGACCCTGGTCGTCGCCCTCGC
>NZ_JBLRVY010000273.1:0-356 GCF_048159485.1 Streptomyces sp. 4F14 | reverse complement strand
AGTCGATCTTGTAGTCCAGCACGGCCAGGGTTTCCTGGAGCTCCGCTATCCGCGTTCTCACGTCGCGGCGGGTCGCCTCCAGCAGTTCCTGCCGTTCCTCGAAGGTGTGGTCGCCCTCGCGTATGAGCTCGGCGTACCGGACCATGTGGGCGACCGGCATCCCGGTCAGCCGCAGTTTGGTGACGAAGGAGAGCCAGTCCAGATCCCGGTTGCTGAAGCGGCGCTGACCGGTGTGCGACCGGTCCACGTGCGGCATGAGGCCGATCCGCTCGTACCAGCGCAGGGTGTGGGCGGTGAGGCCGGTGAACGCGGCGACCTCGCTGATCGTGTAGCGGTCCTGCCCGTCGGGGCGCGGG
>NZ_JBLRVY010000272.1:0-357 GCF_048159485.1 Streptomyces sp. 4F14 | reverse complement strand
TGGCCAGCCCGTCCTTGAAGTAGCTGCCCCACGTCTGGAACGCCTTCACGGCCTCGGGGGAGTCGAGCGCGGCCTTGCCGTCGGCGTCGGTGAGGCTGCCGCCCTCGGAGTACAGGAACTGGAGCCAGCTCTGCCAGGCGCCGGTGTTGCCGGGCTGGAGGGCGGTGCCCCACTGGGCGCCGTTCTTCTGGTACGCCTCGGCGAGCTTGTGGTGGTCGTCCCAGGTGACGGGGGCCGTGTCGACGCCGGCCTGCTTCGCGAGGTCGGTGCGGTAGGAGCGGCCGCGTACGTCGGCGTACCAGGGGACGCCGTAGGCGGTGCCGTCCACCACGTTGCTGTTCCAGGTGGCGGGGAAGC
>NZ_JBLRVY010000271.1:0-357 GCF_048159485.1 Streptomyces sp. 4F14 | reverse complement strand
CGGCTCCTGCCGCTGCGTCGGCTGCGACGGAATGGCGTAGTCCGGCAACGATGGCCTCCAGCACGGTGGTGTCGGTCGGGTCGGTGGGGGCTGAAGCAGGGGCGGTGATGGCCAGTGCCCCGGTGTCGATCAGGTCGCTGAGGACGACCATGACCAGCTGCACGGGCCGGTCGACGAGGGCAGCGATCTCGGCGATGGACGAGGGCTGACCGCGGCACTGGGCGAGGATCCGCGACACTTCCGGCCACGCCTTCCCTGCCGGCGTCGCGCCCTGGGTGGTCAGCAGCGTGGTCAGGCCCAGCCGGTGGCGGGGGCGCGTGCGACCGCCGCTGAACATGTAGCCGGGGAGCTGCGGGC
>NZ_JBLRVY010000270.1:0-357 GCF_048159485.1 Streptomyces sp. 4F14 | reverse complement strand
CCTGGATGGGACCCGCGCCCTTGTCGATGACCTCCAGCTTCAGGTGCGAGGCCTCCCACGCGGTCTTGGCGACCGACAGGGCCAGACCGATCAGCACGCCCTCGAACATGTTCACCGCGACGATCGACACGGCCGTGACGACCAGGATCAGGGCCTCGCCCCGGTGACCCCGCCACAGGGAGACGATCCCGCGGAAGGGGATCAGCTTGAAACCGGCGTGGACCAGGATGCCGGCCAGCGCGGGGATCGGGATCAGGGCCAGTGTGGCGGGCAGCAGCGCCGCGAACAGCAGCAGCCATACGCCGTGCAGGACCCGGGACGCCTTGGTCTTGGCGCCCGCCTGCACATTGGCCGAGC
>NZ_JBLRVY010000269.1:0-358 GCF_048159485.1 Streptomyces sp. 4F14 | reverse complement strand
CAGCACCGCTCCGGCCGCCCAGGGACGGGAGCCGGTGGTGAGGTCGTGGACCTCGCGGACGAGATGTCGGATCTCCTCGGGGTCGAGTCCGGCCTTTTCCGGCGTGTCCCCGCGCAGTCTCGGCGCGCTCAGCTGTCCGCTCCCTCCGCACCCGCACGTCTGTCCGCACGTCTGTTCCAAGGACGGCACATTGCCATGAAGCAGGCCAGCGCCACCAGTGCTGCGGCCAGTTGGACGACGGCCATCGGGACGGCGGTGTCCTCGCCGGCGATGCCCACGAGGGGCGATGCGACGGCGCCGATGAGGAAGGAGGAGGTGCCGAGGAGCGCGGAGGCGGACCCGGCGGCGTGCTTGGTGC
>NZ_JBLRVY010000268.1:0-358 GCF_048159485.1 Streptomyces sp. 4F14 | reverse complement strand
ACATCGCTGCGCGTGGCGTCCCCGACGACCCCGGTGAAGCCCTCGGCGTTGGCGATCTCGATCACCTTGGACTGCGGGTCGACGATGACGATCTGTTCCTTGCTCAGCCCGGTGGCGCACAGGGTCTGGATGGCCGAGCGGCCCTTCGTGCCGAAGCCGACGACGACGGTGTGGTCACGCAAGTTGGTTCTCCAACGCTTCAGCCGGAAGTCCTCCCGGGTCCGCTCCGTGAGGACCTCAAGGGTGGTGCCGACCAGGATGATGAGGAAGAGCACGCGCAGCGGTGTCACGAGCACCACATTGATGAGACGGGCACCGTCGCTGTACGGGGTGATGTCGCCGTACCCCGTGGTGGAGA
>NZ_JBLRVY010000267.1:0-358 GCF_048159485.1 Streptomyces sp. 4F14 | reverse complement strand
GGTATGGTCTGCGTACAGCGCGATCTCACTGACGAGAGGCGGGGCCTGCGCATGGGCAAGCACTGGGCGGACTTCCAGTACGAGATCTATCTGAACGGGATGACCGGGGCGGTGCCCCGGCTGCCCACCGATCTGACCCGGCTGGAGCAGCTCACCGAGCAGCGCCTGGGCCCCGGCCCCGTCGGCTATGTGGCGGGCAGCGCAGGCGACGGCAGCACCGCCCGCGCCAACCGGGCGGCACTCCAGCGGCGCCGGATCGTGCCGCGCATGCTGCGGGACGTCCATGAACGGGACCTGTCCGTCGAGGTGCTGGGCCGCTCCCTGCCCGCCCCGCTGGCGCTGGCACCGGTCGGGGTGC
>NZ_JBLRVY010000266.1:0-358 GCF_048159485.1 Streptomyces sp. 4F14 | reverse complement strand
GACTTGATCCCAGCCAGGGCGTCGTCCTCGATATCCTGGATGGCGTAGATGGTGTCGTAGCCCAGGGTCCAGAAAATGCCCGAGGCGTAGAGCAGCATCGCCGGCCAGGCGATCTCGCCGGTGGCGGCGGCGTAGCCCAGAAGGGCGCCCCAGTTGAAGGTCAGGCCCAGCCAGGCCTGCGGCCACCAGGTGATGCGCTTCATGAACGGATAGGCGGCGACCAGCAGCAGCGAGGCGACGCCCAGGGCGATGGCCACGGGGCCCAGCGTCACCAGGATCAGGAAGCTGACCAGGCTGCAGCCGACCAGGAAGGCCCAGGCCTGCTTGAGGCTGATCTGGCCGGACGGGATCGGCCGGC
>NZ_JBLRVY010000265.1:0-358 GCF_048159485.1 Streptomyces sp. 4F14 | reverse complement strand
CGGCGTCGATGCCCTGGAAGCCCGCGATGACGACGACCTTGCCGGCGGCGAGGTCGGCGCGCACGCGCTTGTCATCGATGCTCTCGATGCGGGCCTTGGTGTAGGAGGAGTCGGTGGCGACGGGCACCTGCCAGCCGGTGTAGCTGACCGACGGCACGCCCTCGGCCTGCAGCGCGATGGCCAGCAGGCCCACCGACACCTGCTCGCCGGTGGCGGCGATCATGTCGAGCTCACGCATCATCTCGGGCGTGCTGCTGGCGGGCGACAGCTCCTTGGCCAGGCCGAGCAGGCGGTTGGTTTCACCGCTCATCGCCGAGGGCACGACCACCATCTGGTGGCCGGCGCGCACCCATTTGGC
>NZ_JBLRVY010000264.1:0-358 GCF_048159485.1 Streptomyces sp. 4F14 | reverse complement strand
CACCAGGGGCGGGCCGCCGAGGAACACCGTGGCGCGCTCCTTGACCATGATCACGTGGTCGGACATGCCGGGGACGTACGCGCCACCGGCCGTCGAGTTGCCGAAGACGACCGCGATGGTCGGGATCCCGGCCGCGGACAGCCGTGTCAGGTCCCGGAAGATGGCGCCCCCGGGGATGAAGATCTCCTTCTGGGAGGGAAGATCGGCGCCGCCGGACTCGACGAGGTTGATGCAGGGCAGCCGGTTGGCGAGCGCGATGTCGTTGGCGCGCAGGGCCTTTTTCAGCGACCAGGGATTGCTCGCGCCGCCGCGCACGGTCGGGTCGTTGGCGGTGATCAGACACTCCACGCCCTCGACC
>NZ_JBLRVY010000263.1:0-358 GCF_048159485.1 Streptomyces sp. 4F14 | reverse complement strand
GACCCCCCGTAGGATTCCGGCTGATCAACAGCAACGTGTCGTCCCCGGCGATCGTCCCCAGAATGTCCTGCAGCTCGGCCTGGTCGATCGCCGACGCCAAGAACTGCGCCGCCCCCGGAGGGGTACGCAGGACCACGAGGTTCGCAGAGGCCTCCGCAGAGATCAGCAGCTCCTGCGACAGCCGCCGCATCCGCTCTTCCTTCGCCGACTCCCCGAGCGGCGCCCGAGGCTGGCGAAAGCCCCCCTCGCTCGGCACCGCGTAGATCAGGTCACCGTCGTTGTTGCGGATCTTCACCGCGTTCAGCTCGTCCAGGTCCCGGCTGAGCGTCGCCTGCGTGACGTTCAGCCCGTCGTCGGC
>NZ_JBLRVY010000262.1:0-358 GCF_048159485.1 Streptomyces sp. 4F14 | reverse complement strand
CGCCGTGAAGGGCCTCGGCGGCTACCACCTCGCCTGCGACGCCACCGACGACGACGCGGTCGCCCTGCTGCGGCAGCGGAAAGCACGCGGCGACAAGCCGTTCGCCGTGATGGCGAGAAGCGCCGCCGACGTCGAGCACCTCGTCCGGCTCGGCCCCGAGGAACGGAACCTGCTCGAAGGCCCGGCCCGACCCGTCGTACTGGTGCGACGCCGCCCGGAGACATCGTCGTACGCCGAGGCAGTCGCCCCCGGCAGCCCCGACCTCGGCGTGATGCTGCCGTACACCCCCGTGCACCACCTCCTGTTCTCAGGTGACCTGACGCTCCTCGTCATGACCAGCGGAAACGTCTCCGGTGAG
>NZ_JBLRVY010000261.1:0-359 GCF_048159485.1 Streptomyces sp. 4F14 | reverse complement strand
GAGAAGGAGGGCCTCGTGGGTCATGGGGGTGGCTGCCTCCTCGTGCAGGGTTTCCATTTCCTCCAGGGCCTGTTGGACCGTGTACGGCTGATCCGAGTGGGCGGCGAGCGACAGGATGCGCAGCAGCAGCCGCTCGACACCGGCGAGCTGGCCGTTCTTTCGTGCCTGCCGAGCGTCGTGCCAGGCTTCCTCCAGCGCCTCCTCTCGTCGGCCCGACCAGTACCGGACCGCCAGCCGCGCCCGGGCGGCCAGGGGATGAGTGAGGGTGCCGGGGACGAGGTCGAGCCACGTCGCGGCGCGTGCGACGTCCCCGCGCGTGCAGTGGATCTCCGCGGTCAGCGCCCGCGGCAGGTGCGGGG
>NZ_JBLRVY010000260.1:0-359 GCF_048159485.1 Streptomyces sp. 4F14 | reverse complement strand
TGTCATCGGCGGCATCGGAGGCGGTGACAGCTCGGCAGCGCCGGAGAAGGGGGACGACATCACGGTGGGGCTGCTGCTGCCCGACAAGGACACGGCACGTTTCGAGAAGTTCGACTATCCGCTCATCAAGAAGGAAGTCGGCAACCTCACCGACGACAAGGGCAAGGTCGTCTACGCCAACGCCGGGTCGAGCCCGGAGAAGCAGAGCGAGCAGTTCCAGCAGATGATCGACGAGAAGGTCGACGTCGTGCTGGTGGACGCGGTGGACGCCAAGGCCATCGCCCCGCAGGTGCAGAAGTCGAAGGACGCGGGCATCCCCGTCATCGCCTACGACCGCCTCGCCGAGGGCCCCATCGACG
>NZ_JBLRVY010000259.1:0-359 GCF_048159485.1 Streptomyces sp. 4F14 | reverse complement strand
GGCGGACGCGCGGAGCGCGGCCGGGTCGACGGCGGCGGCCAGGACGTGCGGCTGGGCGGCGGTCAGGGCCGCGTCGAACAGGGCGAGGGCGGCCTCGGTGGGCAGGGCGCCGATGCCGTGGCGGGCGGTCCTGCGCAGGTCGGCGTCGGTGAGGTGCGCGGGCAGCGGGCTGCGTTCCTCCCACATGCCCCAGGCGATGGAGACGGCGGGCAGTCCGTCGGCCCGGCGGCGGGCGGCCAGGGCGTCACGGCCATTCTCGAACGCGTGTGAGGCGGGCGGTCGCGGCGCGGCGGGACCGCGCCACGGCCGCCCGTACGACAGCAGTGAACCCGCCCGTCCCCCATGCCGAGGAGCCGCAC
>NZ_JBLRVY010000258.1:0-360 GCF_048159485.1 Streptomyces sp. 4F14 | reverse complement strand
GTCCCCGCACGGGGTGGGCGTCGAGGCGCACTGGAAGGCCACCGCGGACGGCACCAGCAGCCTGGGGCCCGTCACGCGGGCGGGCTGCGACCAGCTGCCGCTGCGGGTGGCGGGCGAGGTGCGGGGCGTCGAGGCGGCCGAGACGGTCGAGGAGCGCTACCTCGTGCAGACCGACCGGTTCACGCACTTCGCGCTGTCCGCGACCCAGTTCGCGCTGGACGACGCCCGGTTCGGACGGGCCGACGTCGAGTCGCCGTACTCGGTCGGCGTGGTCACCGCCGCGGGTTCCGGCGGCGGTGAGTTCGGACAGCGGGAGCTGCAGAACCTGTGGAGCCAGGGCTCGCGGTACGTCGGCCCGTA
>NZ_JBLRVY010000257.1:0-360 GCF_048159485.1 Streptomyces sp. 4F14 | reverse complement strand
GTCGACGGCGACGATGCGGGCGCCGGGGAAGGTGTCGGCGAGCAGACAGGAGACGACGCCCGGGCCGCTGCCCGCGTCGACGACCAGCCCCGGCTCGGTCTGCCGCTTGGCGAGCCAGGCCATGGCGTGCTCGTACAGGGGCGTGAACAGTTCCGCCTGCGCCTCCAGCAGCGGAGCCATCTCGCCCCAGTCGATGTCGGAGTGGTCGTGGTGGTGGTGACCGGCGTGGTGGTCACCTTGGTCGCCGTGGTGGTTGTGCGCCATGCTCGTCAGCCTCTCCCTCTGCTGACGCCAGCGTGCGCCGACGCACCGTCCCAGGGCCACTGTCCTTGCCGTACCGGCAAAAGCGAGGCAAAAAAA
>NZ_JBLRVY010000256.1:0-360 GCF_048159485.1 Streptomyces sp. 4F14 | reverse complement strand
GTGCCGCGGTACGGGGCATGGGGAACTTCCTCGGGAGCCGGTCCGACACTGCGCCGTCTGGCGAGCCGGGCCGACGGGCCGACTCACCCAGGCCGGCGACAGGCGGCCGCGCCCACGCGTCGCAGGTCGACATGGCGACGCGACGTGAAGTTCCGGGACTGGGCGACCATGCGCTCGAAGCTAGCAAAGCGGACCACCGCTGCCCAGACGGCGACCGACGGGCGAGACGGCTCTTCACCCGCGGGCAACATGTTTGGCGCATTCCCACAGTCGGCCCGAGCCCCGCCCTGTGAGCCGGACGTCCCCACCTCAGTGACCGGCGTCACCCCGTACCCCGTGTAACCCCCACCCTTTGTCCGA
>NZ_JBLRVY010000255.1:0-361 GCF_048159485.1 Streptomyces sp. 4F14 | reverse complement strand
CCGCCGTTGTCCGTGGCCCCTGACCGCACGGTGCGCGTGAACCCCATGACGTCGTAGGCCTCCTGGGAACGCTGGAACGCCCGGCTCGCCATGTCCTCCGGTGCGACGCGGGGGAAGTCCGTGGATCCCCGGTTGTCCCAGGCGAGGGTGGCGATCAGAAGGAGTACGGCCACCAGGGGCAGGCCGATGAGCGTGGCGCAGCCGCAGCCGAGGGCCCGCAGAGCGGGCGAGGAGGACGAGGGCTCGGAGGCGGTCGTTTCGGGCATGCGGGGACGGTAAGCCGGCGGGGGAGCACGGCGTATGGGCGCGGTCACCTGGCCGGACGTAGGTACACGTACTCAATCCGAGGCGTACTCACCCG
>NZ_JBLRVY010000254.1:0-362 GCF_048159485.1 Streptomyces sp. 4F14 | reverse complement strand
GGCGGCGCCGACTACCAGGGCATCGCCACACCGCCGTTAGGGCGCAGGATCTGCCCCGTGGTGAAGGACGACGCGTCGGACGCCAGGTGCAGCACCGCGTGCGCGATGTCCTCCGGTTCGCCGACCCGGCCCAGCGGGGACATCCGGGCCATCAGCGACTCGGTGTGGGTCTGTGCCGCGGTGTCGTGGCGGTCGGTCATGGGGGTGCGGATCCAGCCCGGGGCGACCGCGTTGACGCGGATGCCGTGCGGGCCCATCTCCGTGGCCAGCGTCTTCGTCAGCTGCACGACGGCCGCCTTGGCCGCGCCGTAGCAGAGCAGACCGGGGCCTCCCGTGTCGACGGCGCCCGAGGCCATCGTGAC
>NZ_JBLRVY010000253.1:0-362 GCF_048159485.1 Streptomyces sp. 4F14 | reverse complement strand
ACCGCACCGGCCGCAGCGCCTTCGGCTACTCCGGACCGCTTGACCTGGTCGAGGACGACCCGTTCGACCCGCTGCGCATCACCGCCCTGCGGGAGAAGAAGCTGGGCCAGTGGGTCAGGACCATCTGGAGGCCCCGGCCCGCACCGGGAGCCGCGACAGGGACCCCCGGCACGGCCGCCAAGACCGGTCCGTCGCCGAGCGTCACGGAACGCGCCGACGCCGCCGGCCCCACGCGGACCGGTGCGCCCGAAGAGCCCGCCGGTCACCCGCAGTCCGCGAAGGCCGCCCTTCCCGACGACGCGTACGGGGCGCTCCGGGACGGCGTCTCCGTGCTCCGCGAAGGCTTCCGGCGCGTCGGGCCG
>NZ_JBLRVY010000252.1:0-362 GCF_048159485.1 Streptomyces sp. 4F14 | reverse complement strand
ACCAGCCTCGTATTTGCTGCCGCCGTCTCCTTCGCTCACGATGTGGTTGCTCGACGCAAGCACGCTCCCTCACACAGAGGAGAGATTCGCGCAGTACGCTCGGCCGCGGTCATCGTGTGCGTATCAGGCGTCTCACTCGCTGCTTTCACTTTTTCCTACCCGACTGAGTTCCTGGTCAGCTTTTCGATGAGCGTCGCAGCGTCATGTATCTTCCCTGCGCTGATCTACTCCTTCTTCTGGCCCGGGTTCAACCGGAGAGGACTCCTGTGGTCCGTCTACGGCGGACTACTTCTCTGCACGGCACTCACACTCTTCTCTCCCACTGTTTCCGGAACCGACTTTTCCGTATGGCCGGAAGCTCA
>NZ_JBLRVY010000251.1:0-363 GCF_048159485.1 Streptomyces sp. 4F14 | reverse complement strand
GACAGATTCATCCCGACACAGAAGTGAATCCCCTGCCCGAACGGCAGATTCATCGGCAGATTCGCCCAGTCCCGCTCGACCAGGAACTCGTCCGGCCGGTCGAAGACCTGCGGATCGTGATTCGCGGCGCTGATCACGGCGAACGCCTTCTCACCCGGCTCGACATCGAGGTCCCCGATCCTGGTCGGCCGGGAACAGGTACGCCACAGCCCCGAGATGGGCGACTCGAACCGCAGCGACTCCGCCGCCAACGAGCGAGCGAGCCCCTCCGGGTCGGACAGGAACCGGGCCTTCTGCTCGGGGTAACGGTCCAGCAGATAGGCCGTGTTGCCGATCGCCCCGATCGTCGTGCCGATCCCGGCC
>NZ_JBLRVY010000250.1:0-363 GCF_048159485.1 Streptomyces sp. 4F14 | reverse complement strand
AGCGGGACCCGCATCAGATCTCCATCCCGAACGGCCGGGTGAACCGGACGTCACCCTCGACCATGTCTCGCATGTCTTCGACGTTGTGGCGGAACATCAGCATCCGCTCGATGCCGAACCCGAAGGCGAAGCCGCTGTACTTCTCCGGGTCCACGCCGCAGGCGGTGAGGACGCGCGGGTTGACCATGCCGCAGCCGCCGAGCTCGATCCAGCCTTCGGAGGAGCAGGTACGGCAGGGCCGGTCGGGGTTGCCCACGGACTCGCCCTTGCAGACGTAGCAGAGCATGTCCATCTCGGCGCTGGGCTCGGTGAAGGGGAAGAAGTTCGGCCGCAGCCGGGTCTTCATGCCCTCGCCGAACAGGG
>NZ_JBLRVY010000249.1:0-364 GCF_048159485.1 Streptomyces sp. 4F14 | reverse complement strand
GCCCCCGGGCCCCCTGCTGCCCCATGCCGTACTGCGCGGCCAGGCCGGAGCCGACCTGGGCGTTCTGCGGCGGCAGCAGCTCGCTGGGCTGGACGAGGGCGAAGCCGGAGCCCATGAGGCTGAGCTCCCAGCCCTCGCCGGTGTTGCCGCGCCGCCGCCACACCCCGGAGGAGTGCGTCTGGGCCTGCATCTGCACCCGCAGACCGGTGGACCAGGCGACGATGGCGTCGGCGTCGCAGTTGACGTACTTGTCGGGTGTCACCGTCATCATCAGCGGCATACCGGAGGTCATGAGGGCGACCTTGCCGCGGCCGGTGATGTTGAGCTGGTACTTACCCGAGCCGGAGATGCCGTAGAGGCTGTC
>NZ_JBLRVY010000248.1:0-364 GCF_048159485.1 Streptomyces sp. 4F14 | reverse complement strand
GCACGCCGCCCGCGCCCTCGCCGCTCTGTCGCCCGGAGAGGCAGCCAGCACCGCGGCAACACCCGGAGAACCGCCGGTGGCCAAGACGGAAGTGGTGCCGGTGTATGCGGCGCACCCCGGTGACCATGAAGCCCTGCTGGACAAGTTCCTGAAGGAACAGGGCGAATGGGAGAAGTACCAGGCCCGGTCGGGGTGCAACTTGGTGGTCAGCTGCAGGCCCCAGCCTCCGAGCAGCAGCCCGCAGCAGAACGTGTCGTGCTCGTGACGACGCCGGAAGGCATCCAGCTCGATCGCCTGCAACGGCAGTATCAGCGGCTCATCCGAGTCCGCACTGCCCAGGGCCGCTGTCTGGATCCGCCGCCTA
>NZ_JBLRVY010000247.1:0-364 GCF_048159485.1 Streptomyces sp. 4F14 | reverse complement strand
GCGCTCTACGGGCTGACCGCGCCCTTCGCCGCCGCGCTCATGGACCGCTTCGGCATCCGGCGGGTGGTCGCCGTCGCCCTCGCCGTGATCGCGCTCGGCTCCGGACTGACGGTGTGGATGGAGTCCGCCTGGCAGCTCATCCTCTGCTGGGGCCTGCTGGTCGGTCTCGGCTCCGGTTCCATGGCCCTGGCCTTCGCCGCCACCGTCACCAACCGCTGGTTCACCGAACGGCGCGGCCTGGTCACCGGCGTCCTCACCGCCGCCTCCGCCTCCGGACAGCTGATCTTCCTGCCGCTGCTGTCCTGGATCGTCGAGACGTACGACTGGCGCCCGGCGGCCGTCACCGTCGCCCTCGCCGCGCTCG
>NZ_JBLRVY010000246.1:0-364 GCF_048159485.1 Streptomyces sp. 4F14 | reverse complement strand
CACCGCCATCTCCAGCTGTTCCTGGACGGACTGCGGGCCCCGGCCCGCTCCACCCTTCCGGGCGCCGCGCTGACGATGGAGGACCTGCGCCAGGCCTGACCGATGAGTTCATCCTGACCGATTAGTTCACAGAGCCACCGCAGTCAGAAGACCGAATCCCAGTACCCATCAGTACCCATCGGCCGTCACAGCCGACGAGCCGTCCCCTTTCTCTTTCCTTTTTCCGTCACGAAGTCCTGAAGTGGGTATCCCCATGTCTGAAACAGCCGCGAAGGCTCCCGGCAGCGGCCTCGGCGCCGCCGTCGATCCCAACCGCTGGAAAGCGCTCGCGTTCATCGCGATAGCCCAGCTGATGGTCGTCCTC
>NZ_JBLRVY010000245.1:0-366 GCF_048159485.1 Streptomyces sp. 4F14 | reverse complement strand
CGCCGACAGCATCCACCCTCGCTTCGGCAAGGTCGCCGGCCGGTTTCCCGCCGCGGCCGGGTTTGCGGCACTGGGCGGCCTCTACGGCATCGGCCCGCTGACAGCTCGGCCGACAGAGGCCTCACACCACATCCTGGACACCTCCGGTCCCCGACACCGTCGCATGCCGCTGCCCAAGCCCACCGAACTCCACCTGATGACCGCCGCGGTCGGCAGCCACACCGAACTGAGCCGCGCGCGGCAGCACATGCCCCCCGACGCCTTCGACGACCACACCCTGGAC
The DNA here is from genome assembly GCF_048159485.1 of Streptomyces sp. 4F14. Classification (NCBI taxonomy): domain Bacteria; kingdom Bacillati; phylum Actinomycetota; class Actinomycetes; order Kitasatosporales; family Streptomycetaceae; genus Streptomyces; species Streptomyces sp. 4F14. Next base: position 83 of record NZ_JBLRVY010000245.1, on the reverse strand, counting down.
CAGCTGCGCAGCGCCGCCGCATACGCAGACCTGGCCGGCGCTCTCGCGGCAGTCCTCGGCGACCGGTATGTCGCGGCACCCGA
>NZ_JBLRVY010000244.1:0-366 GCF_048159485.1 Streptomyces sp. 4F14 | reverse complement strand
AGTACTCCAGGGCGCAGCGCAGATTCGGCAGCTCCGCCTCGACACGGGCGGCCACCTCGCCCTGCCGCGGCGAGAACCACTCCAGCTCGCACCAGGTCGTCAGCCCCAGATACCAGTCCCGGTGCCGACGCCGCAGCCGGGACGCGTCCCCCATGGCCGTCAGCCACTCGGCGCCATAGGCCCGGATCGTGTCCAGCATGCGATAGCGCACCCCGGCCTCGGTCTCCTCGCGCGCGAGCACCGACTGCGCGAGCAGTTCAGAGAGCACATCGAGGACGTCATCGGCGTGCAGACCCTGGCCACCGCACACGTATTCCACCGCGTCCAGGTCGAACCGGCCCGCGAACACCGAGAGCCGCGCCCACA
>NZ_JBLRVY010000243.1:0-366 GCF_048159485.1 Streptomyces sp. 4F14 | reverse complement strand
GTTGAGGGAGACGGGGTGGGCGCAGCCGGCGTTGTTCGCGTTCGAGGTGGCGGTGTTCCGGTTGTTCGCGTCGTGGGGTGTGGTTCCGGATGTGGTGGTGGGGCATTCGGTGGGGGAGTTGGCGGCGGCGTATGTGGCGGGTGTGTGGTCGTTGTCGGATGCGTGTCGGGTGGTGGCGGCGCGGGCGGGGTTGATGCAGGCGTTGCCTGCTGAGGGGGTCATGCTGGCGGTGGAGGCGAGCGAGGCGGAGATCGTCTCGGCGGCGGGTGAGGTCGCGGGGTGGGGTGTACGGGCTGGTGTCGCGGCGGTGAATGCGGCCCGTTCGGTGGTGTTGTCGGGTGATGCGGGTGTGGTGGGTGCGATGGG
>NZ_JBLRVY010000242.1:0-367 GCF_048159485.1 Streptomyces sp. 4F14 | reverse complement strand
AGGGCGTTGCCGCCGACACAGTGGTTCCTGGACCAACTGCACGCACTGGAGCAGGGGCCGGAACCTCAGTCGTCCACCTGACCGGCGATCGCCCGCAACAGCCGTACGACCCCTTCCGGCCCGTCGACCACGACATCCGCCCGCTGCGACAACTCGGTGACCTCTTCGCTGCCGCTGCACACCAGGAGGCCCGGGACACCGTCGGAGCGCAGTGCCTCCACGGCCGCAAAGGCGGGCAGATCCCCCAGGTCGTCGCCGGCGTAGAGAACGGACTCGGCACCGAGCTCGCGCACGTACCGGCTCAGCGCCACGCCCTTGTCCATGCCGGGTGGCCTGAGCTCCAGCACCATCCGCCCCGGCTCGACGA
>NZ_JBLRVY010000241.1:0-368 GCF_048159485.1 Streptomyces sp. 4F14 | reverse complement strand
CCGGGACGCCGACGCCACCTCGCGCCCCGGGGACGCCTTCCGCGAACTGTCCCCGGAGATGCGCGAGTCCGTGCGCTCCCGCCGGGCCACCGTGTTCCAGCGGGTGTCCCACGACGGCCGGTCCGCACTCGTCGTCGGCATGCCGGTCACCTTCACCGGCCCGTACGCCGCCGGGGAGCGCGCCTCCGGCCTGGAGGTCTACCTGACCGTGCCCCAGCAGGAGGAACAGGGCTACGTCGACGCCCTGGTCACCGCCATCGAACGGGCCACCGTGCCGGCGCTCGCGCTGGCCGTGCTGATCGCGCTGCTGGCCGCGCGCGGGGTGCTGCGGCCCGTGCGGGCACTGCGCCGGGCCACCCGCAGCATCG
>NZ_JBLRVY010000240.1:0-368 GCF_048159485.1 Streptomyces sp. 4F14 | reverse complement strand
GCGAGAACGGGTCCGCCGTGAGGCCCGCGTGGCCGCCGCCCTCCAGCACCGCGGGGTCACCGTCGTCCATGACTTCGGCGAGTCCGACGGCATCCTGTTCCTGGTCATGGAACTGCTCCAGGGCCGCAACCTCAGCCAGCTCCTGGAGGACAACAAACACCACCCGCTGCCCGTCCCGGACGTCGTCGAGATCGCCGACCAGGTCGCCGCCGCCCTCGCCTACACCCACCAGCAGGGCATCGTGCACCGCGACCTGAAGCCGGCGAACATCATGCGGCTCCCCGACGGCACCGTGAAGATCTGCGACTTCGGCATAGCGCGCCTCGCCCACGACATCGGCTTCACCTCCCGGCTGACCGGCACCGGCA
>NZ_JBLRVY010000239.1:0-368 GCF_048159485.1 Streptomyces sp. 4F14 | reverse complement strand
AGCGCGCCGAAAGCGCCGCGCCCCGCCTGGCCGAAGGCCGCGCCGACGTCGATCAGGCCGACGGCCTGGCCCGCCAGGCCGCCCTGCGGACGAACCCGTCCGTCGCCCTGCAGGTCGAAAACTTCGCCGGCTCCGGCCCGCTCAAGGGCCTGGGCGCGGCCGAGACCACCCTGTCGTTCACCCAGCCGGTCGAGACCGGCGGCAAGCGTCAGGCCCGGGTCGCCGCCGGCCGCGCCGAGCTCGACGCCGCCCGCTCGCGGGCCGCCCAGGCGCGGGCCGACTTCGCCTTCGACCTGGCCGACGCCTACGCCCGCGCCGAGGCGGCCGAACGGCGCCTGAAGCTGGCGACCGAGAACCTGGGCCTGGCC
>NZ_JBLRVY010000238.1:0-369 GCF_048159485.1 Streptomyces sp. 4F14 | reverse complement strand
CCTCGCCGGGCAGCAGTGTCACAAGGCCTCGGTCGGCACGGGCGTCCGGGTCCAGCCGGTCGGCCTGGAGCAGCAGATCCCGTACGAGGGTACGGGCCGTCACCGACACTCCGCCCGGCACGATCGCGACCACGAACTCCGGCTGGACATACAGCACTTCACGATCCGGCACCGGAAAGTGCACCGCCCGCAGCCCGTCCGCGTCCGCCACCAGGAACTCCTTCGGCCCGACGGGCGCCACCGACGCCGGTACACCGACCCGGACCACGCCCCGCGCCCCGGCCACGAACCCCACACCCACCTCCCCGACCACCTCCCCCTCGACCGACATCCGCCGCAGCCGCACGACCCCGGCCCACTCCTCGGCCG
>NZ_JBLRVY010000237.1:0-370 GCF_048159485.1 Streptomyces sp. 4F14 | reverse complement strand
TCTCACGTGGCGGTGTCGCCGGGCGTATCCGGCCGGGGGGCGTCCCCCGGCCGGGGCAGGCCGCCCGGCGCTCCAGTGGTGTTGTCCTGCGAGTCGGACCCCCCGGAGGCGGAACCCCTCAGGTCCCGTCCGGCCCGCTCGCTCTCGATGAGCTCGTTCAGCCAGCGCACTTCGCGCTCCACGGACTCCATGCCGTGTCGCTGCAGCTCAAGTGTGTAGTCGTCGAGGCGCTCGCGGGTGCGGGCCAGAGAGGCGCTCATCTTCTCCAGGCGCTCCTCCAGCCGGCTGCGACGGCCTTCCAGCACCCGCATCCGCACCTCGTGCTCCGTCTGCCCGAAGAAGGCGAAGCGAGCCGCGAAGTGCTCGTCCT
>NZ_JBLRVY010000236.1:0-370 GCF_048159485.1 Streptomyces sp. 4F14 | reverse complement strand
GAGGATGAGCATGGTGAGCTCGGCGAGGTAGTCGCCGGTGAGGACGTCCAGTTCACCGCCGGTGAGCATCTCGCGCATGGCGTCGAAGCGGTCGCCGTAGAAGCCGGAGGCGTTGCCGATCCGCAGCGTGCGGGGAGTGGGTTCCGGCGACGGCGGGGGCGTGGGCGTCACCGCGTCGCCCCCTTCGGCGCGCGGCCGTCTCCGGGTGGGCCGGCGAAGACCTGGGCGATGTCGAACCAGCGGTCGGCGTCCGGCCCTTCGGCACGCAGTGCGAGGTCGGAGCGGTGGGCGCGCTGGGTGACCAGGAGGCAGAAGTCGAGCGCGGGACCGGTCACTCGCTGCGAGGCGTCCTCGGGGCCGTACGTCCACA
>NZ_JBLRVY010000235.1:0-370 GCF_048159485.1 Streptomyces sp. 4F14 | reverse complement strand
GCGACTTGCAGCTGGTGCTCTGCAGGACGCTGATGCTGTTGCTGCTGGTGCGCTTCTGGCTGCCCCAGTCGCCGTCGGCGTGGGCGGCGCCCGAGCCCAGGAGGCCGACCGTGCCGAGGGCGGCGACCAGGACGGCGGCCGTGCGGAGCTTGTGCATGTTCATCTCCGGTGGAGTGGAGTGGTTCGCGATCTCCGGGAGTGCGTCCGGGAGATCGACTTCGTACAATTACGGAGGCTAATAGGAAGTATTCCGACGCAATCAGCGGCACGCCGAATTCCGAAAAGTCTCACCGCCTTGGCCGATGGGCATGAAATACGCTGCTGTTGCTCACGAATCGCGCACAAAAAGGAGTCCCGGTACCGGGCTCGC
>NZ_JBLRVY010000234.1:0-371 GCF_048159485.1 Streptomyces sp. 4F14 | reverse complement strand
GGTACAACCGCCCCGAGCCCACATCCACAGCCCTCCTCGCCCGCGCCGGCACCGAAGCGCAGGAGCCTAGTGCGCGCGGGACGGGGGCTGCCAGCCATTTTCCCTCCGCTTCCCACGGCTTCCGGCGCGAGAGTCTGCTCACTTTTGGGGACACGCGCCGGTTTCCGGGAACGGATCACGCGGTGCGAGAGTCTTCAATGGGGGCGCAGCAGGCGTACGAGGGCGTACGGGAACGTACGACGCGAAACAGGAGTCCGTGCACGACATGAGCGACGAGCCGCAGCCGCAACAGCAGCCGACCGGGAAGCCCAAGCGGCCCAAGAGGACGGGCTGGCGGCGGATCATCCCGACCTGGCGGATGGTGCTGGGCA
>NZ_JBLRVY010000233.1:0-371 GCF_048159485.1 Streptomyces sp. 4F14 | reverse complement strand
CCACGACGGCGACCGGCCTGGCCCCCATCGCGATGATGTCGCGGACGATGCCGCCGACACCGGTCGCCGCACCCTGGTAGGGCTCGACGTACGACGGGTGGTTGTGCGACTCGACCTTGAAGGTCACGGCGTAACCCTGGCCGACGTCCACCACACCGGCGTTCTCACCGATGCCGACGAGCAGCGCATCCGACTCGGGCGCCTTCTCGCCGAACTGGCGCAGGTGCACCTTGCTGCTCTTGTACGAGCAGTGCTCGGACCACATGACGGAGTACATGGCGAGCTCGGCACCGGTGGGCCGGCGGCCGAGGATCTCCACGACCCGCTCGTACTCGTCCTTCTTCAGACCGAGCTCGGCCCAGGGCAGCTCG
>NZ_JBLRVY010000232.1:0-372 GCF_048159485.1 Streptomyces sp. 4F14 | reverse complement strand
CTCCGGGTGGCCGCCGGGTGGGCGGAGCCGGGGGCGAAGAGCGGGACGGTACGGGTGCTGCCGATCGCGAGCGTGCCGGCGGGGGTGCGCAGTTCGGCGAAGTCCTCGGTGGCCCGGTCCGCGCGCACGCCGGTGACGCGCTCGTAGCAGCCGACGAGACGGGCGACGTCGTCGGTGATGACGCGGATCGAGACGAGGGTCCGGGTGCGCTCCCGCATTCCTGCGTGAAGGGCCGTGGGGTGGCCCGGTGGTGGGGCCGTGGGGGCGGCCGAGGGGGGACCGTGGGAGCGGCCGTGGGTGCGGTCGTGGGTGCGGTCGTGGTGGGACCGTGGGTGCGGCCGTAGTGGGGCCGTGGGTGCGGCGGTTGTCTGC
>NZ_JBLRVY010000231.1:0-372 GCF_048159485.1 Streptomyces sp. 4F14 | reverse complement strand
GCCACTGGGCCGTACGACGGTCGTGAGGGGCGACATCCGTCGGATCCGCTCCTCCACCCGTGCGGCGAGCACCTCTCCCCCGGCCTGTCCCACCTCGCCGCCGAGGACCACGCAGCCGGGGTCGAGGATGGCGACGACGGAGGCGACGCCGATGGCGAGCCGGTCGGCGAGGGTGTCGAGGAAACGGTCGGCCGAAGCCACGGCGTCCCCGGCTCCGGCTCCTGGTGGAACTCCCGCCCCGGTCACCAACGCGACGGCCTTCCCCACCACCCCCGCGGCCAGCGGCTCAGCCGCGGAACCGTCCGGCACGGACAGGCCGGACGACCCCGCCAGTGCCACGATCCCCGCCGAGCCGGCCAGCGAGTGGAACCC
>NZ_JBLRVY010000230.1:0-373 GCF_048159485.1 Streptomyces sp. 4F14 | reverse complement strand
GCACGGCGGCCGCGGCGGTACGGGGGGACAGGGCCGGGGTCAAGGTCTCTCCAGGGTCGGCTGGGTAAGAACGGGCTAGCAAATGAAAATGATTATCGATAACGTGTGCGCGTCAAGTCCGACACCCCTCCGGCCGAGGGGTGACCCGGGCTGCCCTGACGTAGGAACTCGCTGCATGAAAAGGGGAGTTGTGGCTCATCTGCTGGTGGTCGAGAGCTGGGTCGGATCGATGAGCAGGCTGCTGCCACGCGCGATCCTGGAGGGCGGGCACGAGTTCACCTTCCTCACCCGTGACCTGCATCACTACTTGCGTTCGGCGCCCGAGGGGGTGGCGCATCCGCTGCTCGGCGCGCGCACTGTGATCACCGCCGAC
>NZ_JBLRVY010000229.1:0-373 GCF_048159485.1 Streptomyces sp. 4F14 | reverse complement strand
CCCTCGGCGGACTGCACCAGCGCGATGAACGCCTTGGCGGCCTCGGCGTTCTCGGTGTCCTTGAGCAGGGTGATCGGGTAGTCGTTGATGGCGTCGGCGGACTCGGGGAACTCCACGCCCTCCACCTTGTCACCCGCCGCGTGCACATCGGTCTTGTAGACGACCGCGGCGTCGGCCTCCTTCAGCTCCACCTTCGTCAGCGCGGCCTTCACGTCCTGCTCGTACGACACCGGGGTGAGCTTCAGCTTGCTCGCGTCGAGGGCCTTCTGCGCGGCGGCGCCGCACGGCACCTCCTTGTCGCACAGCACGACCTTCAGGCCGGACTTGGTGAGGTCCTTCAGGGAGGCGATCTTGTCGGGGTTGCCCGGCAGGG
>NZ_JBLRVY010000228.1:0-374 GCF_048159485.1 Streptomyces sp. 4F14 | reverse complement strand
CGAGGCCACGCAGCGCGGTGAGGAGTTCCTCGCCAAGCTGCGCGACTTCATCGAGACGAAGGTCGACGGCGCCCTGATCGAGCGCGAGGCCCGCATCCCCGACGCCGTGATCGACGGCCTCGCCGACATCGCCCCCGACATGGGCCGGTACATCGTCGAGTTCGGCTTCGGCGACATCTGGACCCGCCCCGGACTCACCCGCCGCGAGCGCCAGTTGGGCACCGTCGCCGCCCTCGCCGCGATGGGCAACGCCGCGCCGCAGCTCCGCTTCCACATCGGCGGCGCGCTCAACGTCGGCTGCACCCGCGAGGAGATCGTCGAGGTCCTGATCCACGTCAGCGTGTACGCCGGTTTCCCGGCCGCGCTCAACGGCC
>NZ_JBLRVY010000227.1:0-374 GCF_048159485.1 Streptomyces sp. 4F14 | reverse complement strand
GGACGGGTGGAAAGCCTGGGCCTACCCCGTCTCCGTCGACCTGCTCTTGGTCGCCGCGTGGCGCCGACTGCGCTCGGACGGACCGTCCCGGCTGGCCTGGTGCTGGTTCCTGATCGCCCTGGTGGCCTCGCTCGGCGCGAACGTGGCCACCGCCGGGTTCCTCGATCTGGCCGACCCGCCCGCCGCCCTCCGTCTTGGCATCGCCGGATGGCCCGCGGTCGCCTTCCTCGGCGGAACGCTCCTCGCCCACTCGGCAACTGCCCAGCCGCAGCCGCTTCCGCAGCCACCCGTCGCGGACGCATCGGACGCCGAGCCCCCGGCCGAGCAGCCAGCACCGGACGCCCTAAGCTCGCCGGTCACGGAAGCCATGCCGG
>NZ_JBLRVY010000226.1:0-375 GCF_048159485.1 Streptomyces sp. 4F14 | reverse complement strand
ACGGTGTCGGGGCAGTGTTCCAGGACGCGGCGGACCGCGGTCGGGGAGATGACGTCACCACCGGTGATGACCTCCCGCACCCCCGCGAAACAACCCGGGTCCTCCTCCGCCATCACCCGGAACAGACCCGCCGTCACCTGAAGCCCGGTGCTCCCCTCCTCACCGATCAGCCGGGCCAGCGTCGCCACACTCGGATCACCCTCCGGCGCCACCACCGTCCGCCCACCCCGCAGCAACGGCACCCACACCTCATACGTCGACGGATCGAACGCATACGGCGCCACCATCAGCACCCGCTCATGCGCACCCCCGCCGAACATCCCGTCCACGACCAGATCCAGAACATCGCGATGCGTGACCGCCACACCCTTCGGC
>NZ_JBLRVY010000225.1:0-375 GCF_048159485.1 Streptomyces sp. 4F14 | reverse complement strand
CCCGGTGCCGGCCGACGCCGTACCGGTGAAGTACGCGATCAATCTCGTCTGTCCATCGACCCGGGGCGCCACGGTCACCGCCGTGTCCACGCCCGGCATACGGGACAGCGCCGCGTCCACATCCGACAGCTCGATGCGGTAGCCGCGCACCTTGACCTGACCGTCGCGACGTCCGGCACAGTCCAGCAGACCTTCGGGCAACCAGCGCCCGATGTCTCCGGTGCGGTACATCGTCTTCGAGCGGTCGTCGAGATGGTTGGGACGGAAGGCGGCGGCCGTCTGGTCGGGGTCGTTGACATAGCCTCGCGCGAGTCCCGCCCCGGTCACGCAGATCTCGCCGTAGGTGCCGATCGGGCAGAGGGTGCCGTCCGGGCC
>NZ_JBLRVY010000224.1:0-377 GCF_048159485.1 Streptomyces sp. 4F14 | reverse complement strand
GCCCCGGCCCGCTCCGATGCGGCCCTCCGCCAGTCCTCCGGTGCGGACGTCGTGGCCGAGGGCGACGGGGATGCCGCCGAGGCGTTCGGAGAGCAGCCGGCGCAGGGGTACGTCGCGCCAGCCGAGGTTGGCGGCGTAGGCGGCGATGCCCCGGTGCTCGTCGACGATGCCGGGGACGGCGACGCCGGCGGCGAGGGCGGGCTCGCCGAAGCGCTCCTCGCCGTACGCGCGGAGCTCGGCGGCGAAGTCGAGGATGGCGTCGACGACCGCGTCGGGGCCGCGTTCGCGCCCGGTCGGGCGGCGGGCTTGATGGAGCAGCTCGCCGCTCGTCCCCGCGAGCGCGGCTTTCATCCCGGGTCCGCCCACATCGAGGGCGA
>NZ_JBLRVY010000223.1:0-377 GCF_048159485.1 Streptomyces sp. 4F14 | reverse complement strand
TCCTGCTGTCCGTCTCCAACTTCGTCTCCCAGAGGACCTTCTACGAGACGGGCGCCGACCGCGACGACCGGTTCGCGCGCCTCGTGCGCGAGCTCGCCGTCACCGACCCCGAGTGGACGGCCGGCCTGCTCGGCTGGCTGCGCGGCGAGGGCAACCTCCGTACGGCATCCGTCGTGGGCGCCGCAGAGTACGTCAAGGCACGCCTGGACGCCGGCGCCACCGACGGCCCGTCGAACCGGCAGGTCATCGCCTCCGTGCTGCAGCGCCCGGACGAGCCCGGCGAGCTGCTCGCGTACTGGACGGCGCTGTACGGCCGTAACGTCCCCAAGCCCGTCAAGCGCGGTATCGCCGACGCCGTACGGCGGCTGTACCACGGC
>NZ_JBLRVY010000222.1:0-377 GCF_048159485.1 Streptomyces sp. 4F14 | reverse complement strand
ATACGGGTCGAGGCGGAGAGGGCGACGCGCTGCTCGGGCTGGACGCCCAGCTCGATCAGCCCGGCCGCGATGGCGTAGACCCGCTCGGCGGCCTGCCCCCAGTTCAGCGACTTCCAGTCGTCGGGACCCTGCCCCGAGGCCGCCGGCACGGGATACCGGTAGGCCTCGGCGTCCGGCGTGGCGGCCACGCGCTCCAGGAAGAGGGTCGCCACGCTCGGCGGACGGTTCTCGATCAGTGTCTGTGTGTCGCTCAAGACATCCTCCGGGGGCCCGCGACTGTGCGGCTGGTTCCACTCACATTGGTTCGACTCACGTTGTTTAACTCGTGAGTAACTATCGAGCAGGGATCAGGTTAGAGCCCGACCGGCCACGACGTA
>NZ_JBLRVY010000221.1:0-378 GCF_048159485.1 Streptomyces sp. 4F14 | reverse complement strand
TGCCTGGCGGCCGCTACCGGCCTGCTTCGGCGTCTCGAGCGACGATTCCTGAGTGATGGCTCAAGCGATCGTCTGGTCCGGCGTCGCCAGGCCCGCCGTCAGAGATGTGTGAGCCGACGGACGAGTCCGGCACGGTCGGTGACCGCCTCGACCAGCCGGACAGCATCGCGCCCGCTCGGTGCGCTGTCAGCCCTGTGTTCCGCGATGCCCGTGCAGTAAAGAGAGGCGGGCGTGCCGCGATGGTCGTCGAGGCCGGGCAGGCCTCCGTCGTACACGCCGTCGACGCGCACTGCGAACGGCACCTGAGGCCCGGCCGAGAAGGCGTCCAGGACCGTCCACCCTGCGATCGCCAGCACGGGCCGTACGGGGCCGGCACCG
>NZ_JBLRVY010000220.1:0-378 GCF_048159485.1 Streptomyces sp. 4F14 | reverse complement strand
GCTCGCCGCCGTCGCCACCGCCCCGGTCGAGACCCCGCACACGGAAGCGGTCGGCTCCTACCTCCAGTTGTCCGTGAACGACGGGCCGGTCGACGAACTCGCCGGGTCGCAGCCCCGCTGGTACGCGTCCGCACCGGCCTGGGGAGATCTGTCCGTGATCGATCTCGGCTCGTGGGAACTCCGCGGTGGGGACAACACGTTCAGATTACGAGTCGTCGAGCCGACGATCCTTGACAACAGCATCGTGTACGTCCGGTCCCTGGACCACCTCCCCCTGCGCCCCCGCGCCCTTCCGGGCTCCGGTCTGCGCGAGGCCCATGTACCCCGTCACCGCGCCGGCGGCCCCGCCCGCCTGCGCCTGACCCTCAACGGTCGCGC
>NZ_JBLRVY010000219.1:0-378 GCF_048159485.1 Streptomyces sp. 4F14 | reverse complement strand
CGGATGTCCAGCAGGTCGGCGGCCTCCTGGTCGGTGGGCTCGGCGACGGACGCCCCGGCGTGCCGGCGGGTGCGCACGAAGCCCTCGGACTCCAGGGTGCGCAGCGCCTCGCGCACCGGGACCCGGGACACCCCGTAGCGCTTGGCCAACTGCTCCTCCGTCAGCCGGCTGCCCGGCGCGAAGAACCCGCTGACGATGTCGTCACGGATCGCCGCGCACACGGCTGCGGCGGAAATCCGGCGGCCCGCAGCGCCGCTCCCGTTCACGTCCGACCCCACATCGCAGATTCCTTCCGGTGCGCGCCGACGACCGTCCTTTTGATCCGCGCGCAACGGAGGAGCCGGCGTTTCTGCCGCGACTCTATTCCAGTGCGGCGTC
>NZ_JBLRVY010000218.1:0-379 GCF_048159485.1 Streptomyces sp. 4F14 | reverse complement strand
GGACCCCGGGCGGGCCAAGGACGACGTGCAGCCCGTGCTGACCATGCTCACCGCCAAGTACGGCATGAGCGAGGCGCAGGCGCGGGCCGGCGAGGACAACCTCGGCGCGCAGGCAGCCGCCGAGGGCCTGGACTACCGCACCCGCGACCGCGACCACGGCAGCACCTTCGACATGCACCGGCTGCTGCACCTCGCCAGGTAGCGGGGCCGCCACGACGCCCTGCTGGACGCCTTCTACCGGGCCAACTTCGCCGAGGAGCGCTCCGTCTTCAACGACGACGAGCGGCTCGTGGAGCTGGCCGCCGCCGCGGGCCTCGACGCCGCCGAGGTCCGTACGGTCCTGGCCGACCCCACCGCCTACGCCGACGAGGTCCGCGCC
>NZ_JBLRVY010000217.1:0-379 GCF_048159485.1 Streptomyces sp. 4F14 | reverse complement strand
GCCTCCGCCGCCGTGAAGTCGGCGTCCGCCCGGTCCACCGCGCCCAGCGCGAGATGCACGGTGGCGCGCAGCGTCAGCGCCCGCGCCGTCCAGATGACGTCGTCCATCTGCCGCAGCACGGGTATCGCCCGCCGCACATCCTCCAGCGCCTCCCGGTGATGGCCGAGGACCCAGCGGGCGTAGGCGCGGCGGAACAGCACCCGCGCGCGTGTGTGCCCGCTGCCGCGCTCGATCCCGCGCTCCAGCGCGGCCAGCCCCTGCTGAGTGCGCCCGGCATGCACCAACGCGACCCCGAGCGCCGCCAGGACGTCGGCCTCCCGGTCGGCCGACTCCGAGCGCGCCGCGAGATCCCGGGCACGCCGCAGATGCCGCAGGGCGA
>NZ_JBLRVY010000216.1:0-379 GCF_048159485.1 Streptomyces sp. 4F14 | reverse complement strand
ACGCCGATGAGGTGATCGTCGGCGGCGCTGGCCTGGGTGAGGGTCTCCTCGGTGGTGAGCGGCTTGATGTCGCTGACCGAGCGGACCATGGTGGTCTTCCCGGTGCCGAATCCGCCGGCGATCATCACCTTCACCGAGCGGGTGCCCCCGGAACCGGGCCCGCCGGGCTGGTCAAAGCCTTTGAAGTCCACTGAGTACCTCCTCAAGGAGCGCGAGGTCCGGCCCGCGGCCGGCGGAGTGCGCCGGGATGGGGTCACGGGCTTCGACACGGCCTGCCTCCAGCAGATCCGTCAGCAGCACCGCGAGAATGTTGAAGGGCAATCCGAGATGGGCGCCGAGTTCGGCCACCGACAGCGGATCGCGGCAGCGCCGGAGGATC
>NZ_JBLRVY010000215.1:0-381 GCF_048159485.1 Streptomyces sp. 4F14 | reverse complement strand
CACGGCGAGTATCGCCACCACCAGGTCGATCGACCGGGGCAGGCCCACCGCGACGCGGGTGCCCGGACGGGCGCCCTGGGCGCTGAGCTCGGCCGCGAGCGCGTTCACCCGCCGGTTGAGTTCATCGAAGGTGAGCGTCGCGCCGTCGCAGACGACGGCGGTGCGGTGCGGGGGCTCCCGCGCCTGCCGGTCGAAGAGTTCGGGCAGGGGAGCCGGTGTCGCCGCGTCATCGCTCGACGGCCGCGCGGCCCCGAGGCCGAGGACCTGCCGCTGTTCGTCCTCGTCGACGGGGCTCAGGGACCCGACGCTGCGCTCCGGGTCCGCCACGAACGCGTCGAGCACGCGGCAGAGCCGCTCGTGCGGTCCCACCAGGTCCTGCTG
>NZ_JBLRVY010000214.1:0-383 GCF_048159485.1 Streptomyces sp. 4F14 | reverse complement strand
CTCGCCGACGATCTTCGGCAGTGCGGTGGCGACGATCATCTGCTCCAGCGCGGCAAGGAGCAGCGCGAGCATCAGCCCGAAGAAGACCAACCGGATCCGGCGCGGGCTCAGTTGGCTCTCCGCGTCCTGGGGCGGTGCCGGTGGAGGGGGTGCGGCGAGAGTCTCGTCCCGCACCAAAGCCGTGCCGCCCACGTACCGCTCCCCTCGCCGTACCTGCTCACATTTCCCGCATTAAGCGACAACTACGAGCAAGCACGGCGAGTTACGGCGCCGTCCCGGACACGGCGGAGTTCCACTCGAACCGGTGAGGGGGCCAAGGACCCCCGAACACCGGGGACTTAACCCTCGACCTCGGTGGCGAGCTTGGTGAGCAGCGCGTCGTA
>NZ_JBLRVY010000213.1:0-383 GCF_048159485.1 Streptomyces sp. 4F14 | reverse complement strand
CATGCCCGACGAGCAGCGCCTGCGCACCCTCGTCGCCCTGCGGCGCGTCCGTGACCGGATGGACCGGGAGTACGCGCGGCCACTGGACGTCGAGGCGCTCGCGCGGGGCGTGCACATGTCGGCCGGTCATCTCAGCCGCGAGTTCAAGGCCGCCTACGGCGAGTCTCCGTACGGCTATCTGATGACGGGGCGCATCGAGCGCGCCATGGCGTTGCTGCGCCGCGGCGACCTCAGCGTCACCGAGGTGTGCTTCGAGGTCGGCTGCTCGTCCCTCGGCACCTTCAGCACCCGCTTCACGGAACTGGTCGGCATGTCACCGAGCGCGTACCGGCGCCAGGAGGCGGACGCCGCGGCCGGTATCCCGTCCTGCCTGGAGACGCAGG
>NZ_JBLRVY010000212.1:0-383 GCF_048159485.1 Streptomyces sp. 4F14 | reverse complement strand
GACCGGGACGACGATGCCTGAACAGCGTGCCGAGGAGTCGGATCCGCGTATTCCTGTCGTGCCCGGGTTCGCCCGGCGCGGGGCCGCGAGTTCACCGAAGGCGGCGGGCAAGGCGCTCCGCGGCCGGGTGCCCCGGTCCTCGCACGCCTCGCTGGTCCTGCCGCCGGACCGGCCGGACGCGGTGCGGGCCGTCGAGGAGTCGAACCGGGGCCGGGTTCCGGGTCTGACGCCGATACGGGTGGGCCGGATGGCGGCCACCCCCTTCGCCTTCCTGCGGGGCGCGGCCGGGCTGATGGCCCACGACCTGATGGGCAGCCCCGTCACCGGAGTGGGCGCGCAGCTCTGCGGCGACGCCCACGCGGCCAACTTCGGCCTCTACGGCG
>NZ_JBLRVY010000211.1:0-383 GCF_048159485.1 Streptomyces sp. 4F14 | reverse complement strand
CGAGCCCCCAGTCGGCGGGCCGTGGGTCGAAGGCTCCGCGCGGATGCTTGTCGAAGCCGACGGCGAGGGCCACGTCCGCCGCGCCCGAGCGGATCGCGTTGACGGCGGAGACCAGGGCGCTGCCGCCGGTCGCGCAGCCGTTGCGGACGTTGACGAAGGGTATTCCGGTCAGGCCGAACCGGGTGACGAGGGTGTCGGCGTTACCGGCGGCGTCGCTGCCGCCGAACGCCGCCCGCACCCGGGGCCAGGGCACCCCGGCGTCGGCCAGTGCGGTGCGCACGGCCTGCGCCGCGAGGTCCAGCCCGGTGACCTCCGACCGGCCGAAGGGGGTGATGCCGACGCCGCAGACCAGGACGTCGGCGGCGCCCGCCCCGCTCACACCG
>NZ_JBLRVY010000210.1:0-387 GCF_048159485.1 Streptomyces sp. 4F14 | reverse complement strand
GTGACGGAGGGTGTCACTCCTTCCGGTCCCGGTCCCCGCCCCGGTCCCGTACCGACGAGGCACGGGCGATAACAGCCGGCTCCGGGGACACGGCCACCGTCGGGGTGGTGGTGTCCCCGCGAAGCCTCCGCAGCAGCAGCTCCACGGCGGCCGACGCCGCCTGCTCCAGGTGCAGGTCCACCGCCGTCAGGGGCGGTTCGCAGGTGCGGGCGCGCAGGCCGTCGTAGCGGGTGGCCACCATGACGTCGTCCGGAACGGACCGCCCGCTGTCCCGGACGGCCCGGACCGCGCCCACGGCGAAGGCGTCGACCATCGCGCACACCGCGTCGGTGCCGGGGTGTTCGGCGAGGAGCGTGGCGCAGGCCTCGTAGCCCGCCTGCTCGCCAC
>NZ_JBLRVY010000209.1:0-388 GCF_048159485.1 Streptomyces sp. 4F14 | reverse complement strand
GCAGCATCTGGGCGCCGGCGATCTGCGAGAGGCCGATGGTGGAGACGTACCGGGTCTCCGGGCCGAAGGCCTTGTTCATCTCCTCGTAGACACGCTGCGGCTTGATCGGGATGTCGTCGAAGTGGGTACGGCGCTGGAGCGTCGCCTTGCGCTCCTGAGCCGAGGCCGCCCAAGCAGAGCGGTCGGGCAGCTTGCCGGCCGCCTTCAACTCCCGCGCCACCTCGACGAACAGCTCCAGGGCGGCCTTGGCGTCGGAGGCGATGCCGTAGTCCGGGGCGAAGATCTTGCCGATCTGGGTGGGCTCGATGTCGACGTGGACGAACTTCCGTCCCGCCGTGTAGACGTCCAGCTTGCCGGTGTGGCGGTTGGCCCAGCGGTTGCCGATGCC
>NZ_JBLRVY010000208.1:0-388 GCF_048159485.1 Streptomyces sp. 4F14 | reverse complement strand
TCGACGGACTGGCCCCCACCGCCGCCGAGTTGACGGTGACGAAGCAGTACCCGAGTGCCTTCTTCGGCACGCCGCTGGCGTCCCACCTCACCGCCCACGGAGTCGACACGCTCCTCATCGGCGGCCTCACCACGAGTGGTTGCGTACGCGCCACCGCCCTGGACGCCATGCAGCACGGGTTCGTGCCGGTGGTCGTGGCGGAGGCGGTGGGCGACCGTGACCCCGAGGTGCACGCGGCGAACCTCTTCGACATCCGGCACAAGATCGGCGAAGTGTGGCCGTTGGAGCTTGCCCTCGCCCACCTGGAGGAGCGTTCATGAGATCGGTTGTGGTCGCGGGTAACCCGAAACCCGCCTCTCGCACCCTGGACGCGGCGACCCGACTGGCG
>NZ_JBLRVY010000207.1:0-388 GCF_048159485.1 Streptomyces sp. 4F14 | reverse complement strand
ACCGCCGTCACCGCCGCCGTGATCGCCGTATGGCTGGCCGTCTTCGCCGCCCGCGAGCGTCACGCCCGCCGCAACTGACTTCCGCGAACGCACTTCACAGGAGCTGAAACCCATGCAACTCACCGCCCCCGCAACCACCCGGCCCCGCACCCGCGACGCCGACGGCATGGCGGTCGCGTCCTTCGTCCTCGGCCTCTTGGGCCTCCTCGTCTTCAACGTCTTCCTCGGCCCGACCGCCATCGTCCTGGCAGCGGCGTCCCTGTGGCGCGGCACCAAGCGCAAGGGCCGGGCATACCTGGGCCTGGGCCTGGGCGTGGCAGACCTGCTGGTCCTGCTGGCGTTCGTGCAGATGGACAGCACGGTGTCCTGGAGCTTCTAGCCTGTGCCG
>NZ_JBLRVY010000206.1:0-389 GCF_048159485.1 Streptomyces sp. 4F14 | reverse complement strand
CCTCCAGGTCCGCGAAAAATCCCTCGTCCGCGTGGTTTGAAGCCTCCAGATACCGGCGGACGCGCAGGATCGGGTCCTTCGCCTCCCAGGCCTCGCGCTCCTCGTCGGCGCGGTACTTCGTCGGGTCGTCGGAGGTGGTGTGGGCGCCCATGCGGTAGGTGAAGGCCTCGACGAGCATCGGGCCCTGGCCGGAGCGGGCGTGCTCCAGGGCGGCGCGGGTGACGTGCTCGGTGCGGGCCACGCCGGCGAAGTACGCGAGGCGGGGCGCCAGCAACATCACCATGTCTTCTGTGTCACTGGACGGTGACAGACGAGCCCGTGACCTCTGCTGATGCTCCATGGGAACGATTATGACGAGTTCATGCATTGGACGGATGAACGGGGCCGTA
>NZ_JBLRVY010000205.1:0-389 GCF_048159485.1 Streptomyces sp. 4F14 | reverse complement strand
GCCTCAATCCTGGGCAGATGGTGATTCACAGCGGCCACGATCATCGCGCACTGAGCACGGATCTCATCGTCGGTCAGCCCAGAGAAATCGATGCTACCAGCAGGTGTCCCCTTCAATGCCGAGAACCATTCTGCTTGCCCAGGTGTCAACTGGCGACCCGGCGCGTCCAGATCGATGGTCGCCATCATCTGCAAGAGCATGGAACGCGTCACACATCCTTGACGCGGCTCATTCGAGATCACCAGGAACGCTGTGTGTAGTGCGTGGCCGACATCACGGAAGATCGCACCCTTATTTGCCTCAATTGCTACCAGCATAATTTTTCCCTCACTTGTTGCTGTTATTGCCGGTCAATGCCGGCGGCTGTTGCTTGCCAGGACACCGATTCA
>NZ_JBLRVY010000204.1:0-391 GCF_048159485.1 Streptomyces sp. 4F14 | reverse complement strand
GCCCTTCGTCGCCGAGGAGTCGGACCAGCGGCTCGATCACCTCGCGTCCAGCGTGTCGGTGCTGTCCGACACGGGCCGGAACACCGGCACCCCGTCCCGGAAGCCGACCTCCAGCTCCATCCCGGCCGACAGCCGCGCCGCGTCCCCGCACTCCACCACCTCGGTCATCATCCGCGGCCCCTCGGCGAGATCGACGACGGCCGCGACGTACGGCGTCCGTTCCCCGAAGGGCGGCAGGTCGTTGCGGTGGACGACGGACCAGGTGTACAGGGTGGCCCGGCCGCTCGCGGTCTCCCAGTCGACGTCCTCGCTCCAGCAGTGGGGGCAGAACTCACGGGGGTAGTGGTGAGCGCGCCCGCAGGCGCGGCAGCGCCGGACCAGCAGCCGTCGC
>NZ_JBLRVY010000203.1:0-391 GCF_048159485.1 Streptomyces sp. 4F14 | reverse complement strand
CATATCGAATCTGTCATTCGTATCCCATCCTTCGATCCGCGGATTCAGTTCCGTCAGGTGAACTGTCCGGCGATCGTCGCCGCGAGAATGATCCAGCCGAAGTAGCGGTTGGTGACGAAGGTGTCCCAGCACGATTGCGGATCGTCCAGGTTCAGTCGTACGACCTGATAGGACAGCAGCGCCCCCGCACACACGACGAGCGGGTAGAAGGCCCAGCCCGTCTCCGCCTCGGCCCCGGCCCAGAAAGCGCCGGCGACGCTCAGCACGATGAACACGGCCAGCCACGCCTTGCTGGAATCGCCGAACATCAGAGCAGAGGACTTGACGCCGATACTCCGGTCGTACTCCTTGTCCTGGTGGGAGTAGACGGTGTCGTGGAAGAGGGTCCAGA
>NZ_JBLRVY010000202.1:0-393 GCF_048159485.1 Streptomyces sp. 4F14 | reverse complement strand
AGTGCGGCTTGGGCTGCGTCGTATCCGCGGGGTCGTTCGGGAGAGATAGGGGGTCGACGGGGCCTGGCGGTTGGCCATCGACTGTCTCCATGCCAGGCAGAAACGCGTGGTCCGGACCGGTGTGAGCGTGCTGGGCGCGCTCGGGTGCCGGGAGGATGCGGCGCCGGGTGAGTTCAGCGACGTCGATCAAGGGGGTGGCGACGATGCGGTTGAGGAGTTCTTCCTGACGAGGTTCCAAGGCTGTGAGATGCCTGAGTACGGCAAGGATTTCGACGAGTTCCCGGCTCCAATCGGGCTCCCAGCGCTCCGGGCGCTCCCGGTCGAGATCACTGCTTACTTTGCCGGTGGTGCGGTCGCTTCGGTAAGCGAGCCAGCTGTCGAGTACGTTGCGCC
>NZ_JBLRVY010000201.1:0-393 GCF_048159485.1 Streptomyces sp. 4F14 | reverse complement strand
CAGCACATCCCCCTCTCGCCCGGTCCACCGCTCGGAGTCGGTGGGATGCCGTTCGAGATCACCACGTTCGATCTCGAGCCCGGCAGCCTCCTTGCCCTGTACACCAAGGGTCTGGTCCGCGGTGAGGACCACGACATCGATGCCGGCGGCCGCCGCTTGAGGGAGGGGCTTGCTGCATACGGCGGCGCCGACGACTCCCTGCAAGAGGTGGGCCGCGCCGTGGTTGCTGCTGTCGGCGACGTGCCGTCCCGCGAGGACAGTGCCCTGTTGCTGGCCCGAACCCGCGCCGTGCGGACGGGAAACACCGCTGCCTGGGAGTTCCCGGCCGACCCCACCGTCGTGGCCGAGGCTAGGGAACAGAGCACTCGCCAGTTGACTGCATGGGGACTGGAC
>NZ_JBLRVY010000200.1:0-393 GCF_048159485.1 Streptomyces sp. 4F14 | reverse complement strand
GCCTCGGTGGCCGCCGCGTACGCGGCCGGTGCCGCCGCGGTGGTCCGTGCCGCCCACCCGGACGACGCTCCGGCCGCCGTCACGCACCGCCTGACGGCCACGGCCTACCCCGCCGACATCCCCCAGCTGGATGCGTACGCCGCCGTGACCACGGTCCTGGGCGACGCGGGTACGCCGGCCGGGGCGGAGCGCACCACGGACCGCGTGACCGTCCGAGACACCTCCGCCGCGGACAACGCCACCGACCGGGCCACCCTCTTCGTCATCCTCGGCTCCGCCGCCGTACTCACCGTGCTGTGGGCCGCGTTCACCTTGCCCAGGGCCCGGGCGAGGGGCTGGCGCCCGGCGCGGGCGGGGGGATCGACGGAGGACTGACGGTCCGTACGGAAACGA
>NZ_JBLRVY010000199.1:0-393 GCF_048159485.1 Streptomyces sp. 4F14 | reverse complement strand
GCACCAGCGAGGAGACGGCGCCCACCCGCGAGCGCCCGAGCGGCAGCTGCGAGATCACCATCGCCGGCGACTACAAGAGCAGTCACGACGGTGACGACGTCTCCATCCGCCAGCAGGTGTCCGTCGAGTACGGCCCGGTACCCGAGGCCGCGGAGGAGCGGCTGGCGATGGTCCAGGACGGGTTCCTGGGCGGCGACACGGTTCCGCTCCCGGACGGCCTGCCGGGCACGGTGAACGGAGGTGGCGGTCTGCTGGTGCTCCCGAAGTCCTGCGACACGCCCGATGGCCGGCCGACCGTCGTCACCATGGACGCGTCCGGCACCTACTTCAGTGGCCGCTCGTACAGCCAGAACGATCCGGCGGATCTGGGCGGCGCCCGACAGGCGGCGGTGC
>NZ_JBLRVY010000198.1:0-394 GCF_048159485.1 Streptomyces sp. 4F14 | reverse complement strand
AACAGAAACCGGGTGTCGCCCTGTCGCTGCTGAAAGAGCCTTCGGCGACTCGGCTGGAGGGAGCAGGAGCTTGTTGGGCACGACCACCAAGGCGGTCGTGCCCTGGAAGATGTTCTCGCGCAGCTCGACCCGGATGCCGTACCGCTTGGCGAGCTTGGCCACGACCAGCAACCCGAGCTGCCGGGCGTGGAGCTGCTCGGCCAGATGCTCCTCCCGGGGCTGCGCCAGCATCCGGTTGTACCGTTCCAGCTGATCGGCGGGCTGTCCCAGCCCTCTGTCCTCGATCTCGACCACCAGGCCGGCCTTCACCGGCTTGGACTGCACCGTCACCATACGGTCGGGATGCGAGCACTCCGCGCCGTTCTCGATCAGCTCGGCCAGCAGATGTTCGACA
>NZ_JBLRVY010000197.1:0-395 GCF_048159485.1 Streptomyces sp. 4F14 | reverse complement strand
CTCCGCCTTCGCCGACGTGGTGAGCCGCGTCGCCCGCGAAGTGGGCACGGCCGGCAACCTGGGCGGGCAGGCCCGGGTGCGCGGCGTTTCGGGCACCTGGAAGGACCTCACCGACAACGTCAACGTGATGGCGTCGAACCTGACCGGCCAGGTCCGCTCGATCGCCAAGGTGGCCACCGCCGTCGCACGCGGCGACCTGTCCCAGAAGATCACGGTCGAGGCCAAGGGCGAGGTCGCCGCCCTTGCGGACGTCATCAACACCATGGTCGACACACTGTCCGCGTTCGCCGACGAGGTGACCCGCGTCGCCCGTGAGGTGGGCACCGAGGGCCGCCTCGGTGGTCAGGCACACGTGCCGAACGTGGCGGGCACGTGGAAGGACCTCACCGACAACG
>NZ_JBLRVY010000196.1:0-395 GCF_048159485.1 Streptomyces sp. 4F14 | reverse complement strand
CGAGGTGCTGGTGGCCGTCATGGCCGGCGCGATCAACAACAACAAGGTGTGGTCCGACACCTTCGAGCCGGTGCCCACCTTCCGGTTCCTGGAGCGCTTCGGCCGCCAGGGAGGTTACGCCGCCCGGCACGACCTGCCGTACCAGGTGATCGGCTCGGACGCCTCCGGTGTCGTGGTCCGGGCCGGCGCCGCGGTGCGGCGCTGGCGCCCGGGCGCGCATGTCGTCGTCTCCTGCGTCCAGGTGGACGACCATGAGCCGGCCACCCACGCCGACGCCATGCTGGGCGATGAGCAGCGCATCTGGGGATACGAGACGAACTTCGGCGGCCTCGCCCGGTACACCGTGGTCAAGGCCAGCCAGCTGCTGCCCAAGCCGGGCCATCTGACCTGGGAGG
>NZ_JBLRVY010000195.1:0-395 GCF_048159485.1 Streptomyces sp. 4F14 | reverse complement strand
GCCGAGAGGATCGCCTGACCGTACTCCCCGGGGTTCCACGGCAGGCCTCCGCAGCGGCCCCAATTGCCCAGCACCGTCCCGTACTCGACGTGGTAGACCAGCCCATGGAGGTTCTCCAGATGGTCCCGGATCGCCTCGACGTCCCGGACGCACGCTTCCTGCAGGCCGATGACCTGGGGCGCGTATGCGGCGATCTCCGCCGCCCGGTCGGTGTTGGCCGTGTCGCACGGGTTGCAGATGTTCCACGTCATGACCCGGTTCGGCACGATGTCACGGGCGGCCTCGACGGGCGGTGACCCGCCGAACAGGCCGCCGTTCGGCGCGCTGGGACCGACCAGCACCATGCAGGCCACGATCACAGCGGCCCCGAGCAACCGCGTGCCTCTTCCGAGCAC
>NZ_JBLRVY010000194.1:0-396 GCF_048159485.1 Streptomyces sp. 4F14 | reverse complement strand
CCCTGCCGGGTGCGGACGGGTACACCCCGGCGCCCCCGGCGCCGACGCCGACCGTCATCCAGGGCTCCCAGCAGTGGGTCATCTGGCTCGATCTGATCCTCGACCGTGGCCGGGCGGTGCCCGGGGTTCTCGAACACCAGCTCTCCGGTGCCGTCCTGGCTCCCTCCGGCCCCACCGCCTTCGAGGAGACGGTGCAGGCCACCCGGACCGGCGGCATCCCGCCGTTGAACCTGGCCCCGCCGGTCCGCCCCGGAACCTGGTACTCCAGTGAGTCGTGCTGCGGCAACACCCACCACCGGCGCGGTCTCGCCCCGATCAACGGCCGTTTCGATGTGCCGCAGCGCTTCGCGATCGACTGGTACCGGGTCGGTGCGCGAGGGCAGACCTGGGAAGGCG
>NZ_JBLRVY010000193.1:0-396 GCF_048159485.1 Streptomyces sp. 4F14 | reverse complement strand
GGCCCTCCGCCCGCCCTTCGTCAGGCTGCGCCGCCCCCGGGTGACCTGGGCGGGCGCGGACAAGGAGCTTCTCACCTCGTTCGGACGGCCGTCCCTGGAGACGGACCTGGCTCAGCTGATGGCCGGCGTCGAGAGTTCCATCCATCTGGGCGGCCGGACGTACGACGTGTCGGTGACCGCCCGGCTGCGCGAGCGCGTCGGCGGGGCCACCGGCGACGAGGCGCGCCCGATGTCGATCTACATACGTTCCGGCCAGGGGGTCACTGTCAGCGGAGAGCGGAAGAACAGCTGGAGCGTGCGTACCTTCCTGGGCGCCCGCGGCGAGACCAGACTGACCGGCCTCCTGGGCCTCCGGCTCGGTCAGGCCGGCCTGACCGGCACGGTTGGAGGCGGCAC
>NZ_JBLRVY010000192.1:0-397 GCF_048159485.1 Streptomyces sp. 4F14 | reverse complement strand
GCGATGACGCTCTTCACCGGAACCGTCGTCGGACTCCAGGGCTACGCGGCCCTCGACCAGATCGGCACCGCCGCCGTCACCGGCTTCGTCTCCGCCTACTACAACACCCGCGAGATCGCCCCCCTCGTCGCCGGACTCGCCCTCTCCGCGACCGTCGGGGCCGGGTTCACCGCCCAGCTCGGCGCCATGCGCATCAACGAGGAGGTCGACGCCCTGGAGGGCATGGGCATCCGCTCCATGCCCTACCTGGTCACCACCCGCATCATCGCCGGCGTGGTCGCCATCGTCCCGCTCTACGCGATCGGGCTGCTCTCCTCGTACGTCGCTTCCCGCTACGTGACCGTCCTGTTCAACGGGCAGTCGCGCGGGACGTACGACCACTACTTCAACCTCTTCC
>NZ_JBLRVY010000191.1:0-397 GCF_048159485.1 Streptomyces sp. 4F14 | reverse complement strand
AGCTCGGTGTCGCATTCGACCCGGACGACATGGGCTACTGGTACTCGGACAAGGCGCCGGACCTGACGCGTATGCAGCTCCAGCACGACAACCTCGTGGCGACTTTGCAGGGCCACGGGATCCAGACCGAGGTGCTGGACCCGTTGCCGGGTAAGTTCACCAAGTCGATCTACACGCGCGACCCGTTGGTCAACGTCAAGGGCGGCGCGATCATCACGCGGCTGGCGCCGGTGATGCGCCGGGGCGAGGAAGCTCATGTAACGAAGACCATCGCCGGCCTCGGCATGCCTGTCCTCGGCACTATCACTGGCAACGGGTTCGTCGAGGGCGGCTCGTTGGTGAAGCTGACGAACAAGGTCGCTCTCTACGGCACCGGAATCCGCTGCAACCGTGAGGG
>NZ_JBLRVY010000190.1:0-398 GCF_048159485.1 Streptomyces sp. 4F14 | reverse complement strand
CTGAGGGGCGGCCGGTCCGATGCCAGGTCCCATGCCAGGCCCGACGCCAGGTCCCATGCCGGGCCCGACGCCGGGTTCGCGCGCAGAAAGTCGCAGGTCAGAGAGTTATCCACAGGCTCCGGCGGGCGATTCGTGATCCGCCTACTATGGCCTGACCGCCATCCGCGGCACAGCGCGGACGGCCTGCGAGGGGGGAAGCGACATGACGCGTTTCGTACGGTGGGCGGCCGTGGCAGCCGCCTCCGCGCTCTTGGCGACGGGGTGCAGCGGCAGCTCGTCCGACGGCGCGCAGACCGGCGACAGAACGAGCGACGCGGATTCTTCGGCGCCCTCCACCGGCTCGTCCCCAACCGCGTTGCCCTCCTCCCTGACCTCGCAGAAGCTCGACTGGGGCGACT
>NZ_JBLRVY010000189.1:0-398 GCF_048159485.1 Streptomyces sp. 4F14 | reverse complement strand
CCGTCCCCTGCGCGCGTCGCGCCGCCTGAGGTCGCTCCCGAGTTCCATCTGGCTCACCACCGGGTGTCGATCCGGGCCGTGTGCGCCCGGTGCTTTCAGGGTCAGCTTGCAGGAGGCATAGTGCATGCCATTGGCTGACATGGACAGGCACATGCGCGGAAACCCCGTGTGCATGCGTGAGAACCCGACGTGTGGGAGCCGGCGATGCGGACAACGCGACTGCGGACCGTGCACCCCGTCCTGTGGGCCGGCTGGGCCGCGCTCGCCGCGGGCGCGGTGCTGTGCGTCATCGGCTGGTACGGCGTCTCCGGCGAGCGGTTCGCCGAGCGGCAGCTGCCGTATCTCGCGTCCTGCACGGTGCCCGGGGCCGCGCTGATCGTCGCCGGGGCGGTGCTGCT
>NZ_JBLRVY010000188.1:0-398 GCF_048159485.1 Streptomyces sp. 4F14 | reverse complement strand
CTCCGCTGCCGACACGCCCTCCCGTGCGTCCCGGGCGACGCGCACCGACAGGACTCCGCACAGGTCGGTGAGCCGGCCATAGACATCACCGAGCGTGTGCGCGACGGCGCCGACGGGCGGGGAGGTCGAGGGCACGGGCATCGGTACTCCAGTGCGGGGTTTCAACGAAAGGCGAGTAGGTAAGGCTTACCTTACAATAGCGATCAAGCGGAGAATGCCAGGTGGGGCAGTTGCGGGTGATCGACTATCGCGCACATCACAGTGATCACACAGCAATTGAAATATAAAGCAAGCCTAACCTAAGCTCACCGCTTGTGACTGCGACCCAACGGGGCGCGCCCACCGGCGTGCCCTTCCGTGCCCTCAGGCATGTACCGCTCTTCCTCACCGGACTCGCC
>NZ_JBLRVY010000187.1:0-400 GCF_048159485.1 Streptomyces sp. 4F14 | reverse complement strand
CGATCAGCGCGACGCTCTGCGCCGCCGATGCCCGCACCCAGCTCGCCTACATGGCCACGCCCACCGATGTGTTCGCCGTGCCCGAAGCGGTCGCGCGCGCCTCGATGGACGCCTATGCCGGGCGGGGTGTCGTCAAGAAGCTGGTGCAGTACGGCGCCCGGCTCGGCAGCGCCGGCCGGGGCTTTGCGCCGCACATGGACGGCCTCGTGGATGCCGGCGACTTCGGCCACTGGGGCCTCGTGGACGCCCTCGTCGTGGAGCAGGGTCCGAACTACGCGCTGGCCAAGCGGCTGCAGCAGTGGCGGGCGCTGGTCGCCCGGGCGGACGGGCACCGCGTGGCCTTCAACGTGGCGCCGAGCACGACGACGGCTTCGGTCGTCTCCAACCCGCTGCTGGCCGC
>NZ_JBLRVY010000186.1:0-400 GCF_048159485.1 Streptomyces sp. 4F14 | reverse complement strand
CCCGGGCGAGGAACAGCACCCGGGGCGCGGACTCGTCGACGAACGCCCCGCCCCGCACGGGCGCACGGGTACGACGCCGCCCGGCGCCCCCGTCCGGCATCCCGACCGCGAGATCCACACCGAACAGCGGACGCACCCCCGCCCGCGCCGCCGCCTTCGCGAACCGCACCGCTCCGCCGACGCCGTCCCGGTCGGTCAGCGCGACCGCGTCCATCCCCCGCTGTGCCGCGCGCTCCGCAAGCCGCTCCGGATGCGAGGCGCCGTACCTGAGCGAGTACCCGGAGGCCACGCGCAGATGGGTAAACGCGCGCATACCGCACACCCCACCGCACTCATCTCCCTCACCCGGCTCGGACGCCGCACCGGCCACTCCGGTGCGCCGACCTCAGCCTAAGCCACG
>NZ_JBLRVY010000185.1:0-401 GCF_048159485.1 Streptomyces sp. 4F14 | reverse complement strand
TGCTCCGGCGAGGTGTTCGGCGGTCACCGGGGCGAGCGCGGTGATGACGACCTGCGCGGCGCGCAGGGCGGCCGGGTCCTCGTCGGCCGTCTCGACGACCGTGACCTGCGCGTTCTCGGGGAAGAGCGTGGCGAGACCCGCGCCGATGCCACGGCCGCCGACGTGCGGGGAAACGACGGCGAGGACGTTCTTCGTGGTGGTGGTCATGCGGATTCCTCGATGAGGTCGGCGGGGCCGACCGTGGTGGGGCCGGAGTGCCCGGACAGGGCGAGGGTGAGGTCGAGTTCGGCGAGCAGACAGCGGATGACGTGCTCGACGCCCGCCTGTCCGTCGAGGCCGAGCCCATAGGCGTACGGCCGTCCGACGAGGGCCGCCTTCGCGCCGAGGGCGAGGGCCTTGAA
>NZ_JBLRVY010000184.1:0-402 GCF_048159485.1 Streptomyces sp. 4F14 | reverse complement strand
CACGCAGGATGCCGCGGGTCATCGGCGCGCACCAGGACATCGGCGGCACGGGCCGGGTCGATCTCCCGGTCGTAGCGCTCGAAGGCCGGGAGGGTCCAGTGCTCGGCCTCGGGGGTGCGGCGGCGCAGGGCGCCGGACGAGAGGAGGACATGGACGGTCAGGTCGAAGGGGAACCAGTGGCGCAGAAGGAGGGGGCCGTGCAGCAACAGGAAGCCACCGAGCGGGAGTTGGACATAGGGACTGCGGGTAGCCCGGTCGGTGACCGGGTCCCACAGGTCGGGCAGGACGCGGCCGTCGCCGCCGGGTTCGAGGGGACCGAAGACCTCGCGCCACAGGGCGCCGGTGTCGAACCAGCCGTCGTAGTAGGCCTCCACATCCTGGTGGCCGTACTCCAGGCGGACC
>NZ_JBLRVY010000183.1:0-402 GCF_048159485.1 Streptomyces sp. 4F14 | reverse complement strand
CGCGCGCCTGCCCTACCCGCAGGACTACCGCTGCCCCTTCGGCATCGGCGGCGAACGCGGCGCCGAACTCGCCGCCCGCTGGACCGAGTCCGTCCTCGACGACCCCAAGTCTGGCGTCCGGCGCCCGGCCGGGATGATCCTCGAACCCGTCCAGGGCGAGGGCGGAGTGATCCCCGCGCCGGACGGGTGGCTGCGGCGTATGCGGCAGATCACGGCCGACCGCTCCATCCCTCTGATCGCCGACGAGGTCCAGACCGGAGTCGGGCGCACCGGCTCCTTCTGGGCCGTGGAGCACAGCGGCATCACACCCGATGTCATGGTCCTCTCCAAGGCCATCGGGGGCAGCCTGCCTCTTGCCGTCATCGTCTACCGCGACGACCTCGACGCCTGGCAACCCGGAGC
>NZ_JBLRVY010000182.1:0-403 GCF_048159485.1 Streptomyces sp. 4F14 | reverse complement strand
CGCACAAGCGCGGATCGCGTCCCACTTGGCCGACGGCTCGCCCGGGTAATGCCTCAGAGCGAGCAGCGCCTCCTCCCGCGCACGGTCCGCGGGATCGTTCCTGAGCCGGTCGAAGGCCAGTTGCCAGGTGCCGGGCTCCTCGGCTCTGTGTCCGCACAGATGCGCCACTGCGGCACCGCGTACGGTCCCACTCGGGTCGGCCGGCACAAGCTCCCGAACGAGTTCCCAGGTATCGGCCTCGTTCGCCCTCAGTTTCACCAGGCCGAAGAGCGCGTCCTCGCGCGCTTCCTCCCCGGGATCCTCGGCGACGCGATCCCGCAGGAACTCCCAAGTGCCGGACTGCGCACCCGCCGTCCGCCACAGTACGGAGCAGGCCGTTCCACGAACCGATTCCTCCGGATCC
>NZ_JBLRVY010000181.1:0-403 GCF_048159485.1 Streptomyces sp. 4F14 | reverse complement strand
CGTCCGGAGACCTCCTCCGCCAGCGCGACGAAGTCCGCGGTCGAGGCGACGCCGTCCTGGTGGCGGCGCACCCAGAGGCGCTCCAGACGCTCGAAGGCCTGGCGTCCGATCTCCTGCCGCAGGGCGTACAGGATCAGGGCGGCACCGTCGTAGACGTTCGGCCGGAAGATCCCGTTCTTCTTGCCGGCGGCCGGTGCCTTGGGTGCCGCGGGCGGCCCGCCTGCCGCGCGCCAGCGGTCGGAGGCGGCGTACGCCGCCTTCATCCGCGCCTCCAGCGGCCGGTCGGCGGTCTCCGCCGCGTACAGGGCCTCGTACCAGGTGGCATGTCCCTCGCTGAGCCACAGGTCGGACCAGGTGCGCGGGCTGACGCTGTCACCGAACCACTGGTGCGCCAGTTCATGCA
>NZ_JBLRVY010000180.1:0-403 GCF_048159485.1 Streptomyces sp. 4F14 | reverse complement strand
CGGACACACCCGGCCGCTCGTCCCCGATCAGTGCACGCACCTCGTCCGGTCCGGCGCCGATCGAGGCCATGTCACCCAGGCCCTGCAACTGCCGCAGCGCATCACTGCGGACGGCGACGACCCTCGCCGCGTCCGAGAGCGACAGTGCTCCCGCGACGCAGGCCGCAGCTATCTCACCCTGCGAATGCCCAAGTACTGCGGCGGGACGGACGCCGTACTCCTCCCAGACGGCAGCGAGGGAGACCATCACCGCCCACAGGACCGGCTGCACCACATCGACACGGTCCAACCCGCCCCCGTCCCGCAGTACGCAGGTGAGCGACCAATCGACATGAGGCGCAAGGGCCTGCTCACACTCCCCGATCCGCGCCGCGAACACCGGTGATTCGTCCAGGAGTTGAGC
>NZ_JBLRVY010000179.1:0-404 GCF_048159485.1 Streptomyces sp. 4F14 | reverse complement strand
CGGACGTCAAATACATGCGCAACCGTCATCCACTCATCGATATGGGCTGGTCAAGGAACGACTGCGTCAAGTACTTGACGTCAATCGGGATGGCGGACCCTCCGAAATCGAGTTGCCTCGGGTGCCCCTTTCACGGAAACGCGCAGTGGAGATCCATCCGGGACTCTTCACCGGAGGAGTGGGAGGATGTGGTGGCCTTCGATGCAGCCATCCGGAAGGGAAATGCGCGCGCCAACGCCACTGGCAACCGGCTGCTGGGCGAGGCGTTCCTTCACCGCTCGCGCGTGCCTCTTGACCAGGCACCGATCGACCATGTCACGGCAGCCGAATGGGCTGCCCTGCAGCAGGAACTCGGTGACAGCGAGGCAACCGCCCGGGCGTTGGAAGACGGCGTTGTCGACGGC
>NZ_JBLRVY010000178.1:0-405 GCF_048159485.1 Streptomyces sp. 4F14 | reverse complement strand
ACGTGAACGGCGAGGCGGTACGCGCGTTCGCCGACGAGTTCGGCATCCCGCACGCGTCCACGGACCTCGACGCGACGCTCGCCCGGGTGCGTCCGGACCTCGTCGTGCTGTGCACCCCGCCCTCCGTGCACCGGGAGCAGTCCGTCGCCGCGCTCCGGGCCGGCGCGTGGGTGTGGTGCGAGAAGCCGCCCTGCCCCTCGCTGGCCGACTACGACGCCGTCGGGGCCGCAGAGCCGGGAGACGACGCGGCGCCCTACGCGTCCATCGTGTTCCAGCACCGCTTCGGTTCGGCGGCCCGGCACGTCCGCGCCCTGCTGCGCGGCGGTGCCCTGGGCAGGCCCCTGGTCGCCCACTGCCAGACCACCTGGTACCGGGACCGCGCGTACTACGCGGTGCCGTGGCGGG
>NZ_JBLRVY010000177.1:0-405 GCF_048159485.1 Streptomyces sp. 4F14 | reverse complement strand
GCTGGTCAGACCGCATCCGGCCGCCGCCACCAGCAGCCCGGCCGTCCACAGGACCGTCGGCCGCCTCACAGGTCCAGCCCCCGCGGCCGCAGCAGCACTTCCGCCAGCGCCGCCAGCCAGTCCACCAGCAGGGCGAGGCTGACCGTGAGGATCGAGCCGAGGACCAGGACCGGCATGCGCTGATTGGTGATGCCCGCCGTGATCAGCACACCCAGGCCGCCGCCCCCGCCGAACACCGCCAGCGTCGCCGTACCGACGTTCAGGACCAGGGCCGTACGCACGCCGGCCAGGATCAGCGGGACCGCCAGGGGGAGTTCCACCCGGGACAGGACGCCCAGTGGGGACATGCCGATGCCGCGCGCCGCCTCCAGCATGGTCGGGTCGTTCGCCTTGAGACCGGCCATC
>NZ_JBLRVY010000176.1:0-407 GCF_048159485.1 Streptomyces sp. 4F14 | reverse complement strand
CGACGTGGTGTCCGCGAATCTCTCGGACGTGGACCGCTACACCCTGCTCAACGACCAAATGGCGGCCGCCCGGGGGGAGGATTTCGCCCTGGATATCGAGGGCGTCGAGCGATTGGTCTGCACCTCGCCCTCGATCGCCCCGGAGTCGGCCTGCACCTCGGTCCAGCTGCATCTCCAGGTGACACCGGCCCGGTTCGCCGACGTCTGGAACGCCGCGCAGGCGATCACCGGCGTCCAGATCGCGCTGGGCGCCAACGCCCCGTTCCTGTTCGGCAAGGAGCTGTGGCGCGAGTCCCGGCCGCCTCTGTTCCAGCAGGCCACCGACGTACGGCCGCCGGAGCTGGCGAACCAGGGCGTACGCCCCAGGACCTGGTTCGGGGAGCGCTGGATCGGCTCCGCGCACGAGC
>NZ_JBLRVY010000175.1:0-407 GCF_048159485.1 Streptomyces sp. 4F14 | reverse complement strand
CCAACGACATGACCCGGTCCTCCCAGCGAAGCGCTCAGCGGTCTTCGACGAGGCGCACGAAGTCCCGCTCGTTGCGTTCGGCGCGCCGCACGTACCAGCGGGCGAGGAGGACGAGCGGGGCGTAGAGGCAGAAGCCGAGGACCAGCCACTCCAGGCCGCGGGCGTCCGGCATGGCGGCGAACAGCAGCGGCAGCGGGCCGATGAGGAGGCCGAGGACCGCGAACACGGTGAGGCCGGCGCGCAGTTGGGAGCGCATCAGGGAGCGGACGTAGGTGTGGCCGAGGGTGGTCTGCTCGTCGATCTCGGTGCGTGGGCGGTAGTAGCCGGAGACGGGGCGGGCGCGCCGGGGCGGGCCGGTGACGACGACGCGGCGTTCGGCGGGGCTCTGGGGCATCGTCATGGCCTCC
>NZ_JBLRVY010000174.1:0-408 GCF_048159485.1 Streptomyces sp. 4F14 | reverse complement strand
TTCTTGGTGAGGCAGTTCAGCGCCTTGTTCACCTCGGCCGGGGGGACGTGGCCGTTGCCCGCGTTGGTGGAGGCCGGCATGCCGATGGCGATCTGGTCGGGGCGCAGGGGCGGGAAGACGTTGCTCGCGTTGCCCGCGACCGGGAAGCCGGTGAGGAGCATGTCGGTCATGGCGATGTGGAAGTCCGCGCCGCCCATCTGGTGGTACTGGTTGTCCAGTCCCATGATCGGCCCGGAGTTGTAGTCCTGGACGTGGAGCAGGGTCAGGTCCGCGCGCATCGCGTGGATCACCGGGAGGTAGGCGCCGGCCCGCGGGTCCTGGGCGCCGTTCGGGCCCGGGCCGTAGAACTGGTAGCCGAGCTGGACGAAGAAGGTCTCGGGGGCCATGGTCAGCACGAAGGCGCTGCCG
>NZ_JBLRVY010000173.1:0-409 GCF_048159485.1 Streptomyces sp. 4F14 | reverse complement strand
ATCACCTTCCCCCTGCTGCGCCCGGTGTCCGCGATCACCCTCCTGCTGGGCCTCGTCTACACGCTCAAGGTCTTCGACATCATCTGGATCATGACCAAGGGCGGCCCCGCCGACGCGTCCACCACGTTCGCCACCTGGTCCTATCAACTCGGCTTCGGCAGCCTGGTGCCCGCCTTCGGCCCGGGTGCGGCCGTGGGGAACCTGCTCGTCGCCGCCGCTGTCGTCCTCGGCCTGGTGTATCTGAGGGTCCAGCGAAAGCAGGCACGGACGTGACCATGACCGCCCCCAACCGCCCCCGCCGTACGTGGTGGAAGACGGCCGCCGGCCTCGTCCTCACCGGGATCATGCTCTTCCCGGTCTACTGGATGCTCAACGTCTCCCTCACCCGCGAACAGGACATGCGGGCGAG
>NZ_JBLRVY010000172.1:0-411 GCF_048159485.1 Streptomyces sp. 4F14 | reverse complement strand
ACATGGATCACCGTGATGCCGTAGGCGGGCGGGACGGAGGCCACCTGGGCGACGCACTCAGTGGCCTCGATGACGTCGACCAGGCCGGTGGGGGCGTCGCCGTCGACGACGACCTGGAGCGGGCCGTTGAAGCCGGGTCCGAAGCCCTCGGCGAGCAGGTCGTAGGCCTGGCGGGTGGTGGTCGACTCCTGGTGGTTGCCCTGGTCGGTGGCGCCCAGGCGCAGCGACAGCACAGGGATCGCGAGGACCGCCATGACGACGACGGCCAGCGCGGCGACCGGACGCGGGCGCCTCTGGACGTACGACGACCAGCGTGCCGCGAGTCCGCTCGCCTCGGCCGGTTCCGGTCCCGCCACCGCGAGCCGGTGCCGCTGCCGGCGGCTGAGCACCCGCATCCCGAGCAGGCCGAGG
>NZ_JBLRVY010000171.1:0-411 GCF_048159485.1 Streptomyces sp. 4F14 | reverse complement strand
GCGTGCACGATCCTGCGCGTGAGTGCGGCGTCGTCGGAGTCGATGACGAACGTGTCCCAGTCCTGGCCGACCAATACGACCCGGCCGCCGGGCACGAGAACCCGGCGCGCCTCCGCCAGCGCCCGCTCAGGCTCGCCGAGTTCGTGGAACACCTTGTCGGCCCGGTAGCCGTCCATCGAGGAGTCCGCCAGCGGCAGCTCGTACGCCCCCGCGAGGCGGAAGTCCGACTCGGGCCGGCGGGCGCGGGCGACGGCGAGCATGCGCTCGCTGGGGTCCACGCCGACGGCTCTCGTGCCCCGGTCGGCCAGTTCCGCCACGGCCCGTCCCGCTCCGCAGCCGACGTCCACCATGGTCCTACCGGCGCTGGTGCCGAGTAGGTCGTAGGACAGCGAACGCAGCTCAGCGGCACCC
>NZ_JBLRVY010000170.1:0-412 GCF_048159485.1 Streptomyces sp. 4F14 | reverse complement strand
CCCTCCGCTCAGCGCTGCCGAATAAGTCCCACCACTGGATCGCGAAACGCGAAGCCGCTGCCCTAGAGTGCTGCTGTCACGCAACAGCAAACGGGGAAACGGGGAAGGTGACCACTTCCAGTGCCGATCCAGAATGTTAAGGAATACCACTGCCACGACACGTCCTACGATTCCGGGGATCCACACTGCCCCTGCCGACTCGCGCTCCAGCCGATGGGGGCCGAGCCGGCGGTTGATGAGCTGACCGACCGCGAGAGGGAGGTGCTGGTGCTCCTGGGAGGGGGACTGCCGAACCGGCTCCTCGCCCGGCAGCTGGGCATCGCGGAGCGGACCGTAAAGGCGCATGTCGCGCATATCATCGCGAAACTCGGGCTCAGGACCCGACTTGAGGCGGCGGTCGTCGCCAATCTGC
>NZ_JBLRVY010000169.1:0-412 GCF_048159485.1 Streptomyces sp. 4F14 | reverse complement strand
CCCGGCTGCGCCGCATCCACTCGTGGGTCAGCTCCCGGTAGGCCGGCTCCCGCGCGGCCAGCGTGTACAGCTCCTGGGTGAGCCCCAGGTCCCGCTGGCTGCCCTCCGACAGCTCGTGCACCAGGTCGGCCACCGCCGCGCGGGCCTCGTCGCGGTCGGCGGCGGCGCCGAGGTACGCGTCGAAGACGGCGACGATGTGGTCCGTGAACCGGCCGAACGCCTCCCGCAGCAGCTCCTCGATGCCGCTGAAGTGGTACGTCATCGAGCCCAGGGGGACCCCGGCGCGCGTCGCGATCCTGCGGTGCGAGACCCGCGCGATGCCCTCTTCGGCGATCAGGTCGAGGGTGGCGGCGATGATGCGCTCGCGGCGCTGCGGGTCCGTGTGTCCGGTTGCCATGGGAGCAGGCTTACA
>NZ_JBLRVY010000168.1:0-413 GCF_048159485.1 Streptomyces sp. 4F14 | reverse complement strand
AGCCGCCCGTTCCCATGTCCCGTGTTGCCAGGGCCAGGACGCCCGGGGCGCCGTCGGCGACCGTGTTCCAGGGGGTGATGCCGCCCTCGCGGACCATGCCCGTGTCCATGAACGTCGCCGGATGCAGCACGTTGACCGCGACCCCGGTGCCCGCCAGCTCCTCCGCGAGGGTGAACGTATGGGCCGCGAGGGCGAACTTGCTGCGCCGGTAGGCCGCGGTGCCGTCGTAGCCGCGGGTCAGCTCCGGGTCGTCGAGGTCCAGCGGCTCCTGGCCCGCCGAACCCACGTTGACGATCCGCGCGGGCGCGTTCGCACGCAGCACGGGCAGCAGGGCGCGGGTCAGCGCGACCGGCGCCAAGTAGTTCACCGCGAGCCGCAGTTCATGCCCGTCGGCGCTGAGCTCACGGCCCGAG
>NZ_JBLRVY010000167.1:0-413 GCF_048159485.1 Streptomyces sp. 4F14 | reverse complement strand
ACCACGCCCGTGCGGTTCATGACCAAATGAGCGGACATATCGGCACGAGTAACCTCGAAGTGTGACCGACTCCCACAAATCCCGCACACGCCGGGTCCACATCCCGAGATAAACCGAAGATCTTCCGGCCGGAACGGCAGATTCCCGCAGAAGGTGCGGTCAAGATGTACCGACCTGCGGCAGTTCGGGGGTAACCCGTTATCCGATTTTGACATGACGGGCGCCCTGAATGCCTCAGTCCGAATGGCAAGATGCCGTAATCACACGAGGTCGCGACACTCGAAGGCGTGTGCTCTCGTCGACCTAGGAAACCAAGGCCTCTGCCGGTCAGAACGGCAGGTGCCTGCCCCATCGGCAACTCCACCCATCCGCCGGAGGAACCCACCATGACCGCAAGCACCACCCGTCGTACC
>NZ_JBLRVY010000166.1:0-413 GCF_048159485.1 Streptomyces sp. 4F14 | reverse complement strand
CGCGTCACACACCACACAGGCGCAGCAACCCCACAATCACCCAACGCCTGCACCAACCCCACCGTCCCCGCCAACCCCACCGGCGTCGCCCCGAACTCCACACACGCCTCCTCCACCACACCCAACAACGACACCACCCCAGCCAACTCCGGCAGAGCAGCCAATTCGGCACGATCAATGTTCCCGTCCACCTCCAACCGCACCACCCCAGCACCCAACCCCTCGACCACCCCGGCAACCCACGCGTCCTCATCCCACCCCACAGGCACCACCACCAGCCAGTTCCCAGACAAGGCACCCTCTAGTGCGCCGGGCAGCAACTTCCAGCTCTCCGCAAACCGCCACCCCTCCACCACAGACCCAGCACGCCGACGCTCACGCCACGCCACCAACGCCGGAACCACCCCAGCCAA
>NZ_JBLRVY010000165.1:0-416 GCF_048159485.1 Streptomyces sp. 4F14 | reverse complement strand
CATCGCGGCCGTCGGCCTGACAGCGCACGCCCAGAAGAAGGTACGGATGCTGTCCGGCGGGCAGCGCCGCAGACTGGACGTGGCCATCGGCCTCGTCGGCCGCCCCGAGCTGCTGTTCCTCGACGAGCCGACCGCCGGCCTCGACCCGGTGGCCCGGCGCGAGTTCCACGAACTGGTGGAGAGCCTCGCCGCCCAGCGGCACACCACGATCGTGCTCACCACCCACGACCTGTCCGAGGCCGAGAAGCTCTCCGACCGCATCATGGTGCTCGACGGCGGCCGCATCATCGCCGACGGCACCGCGGCGGACCTGGCCCGGCGGATCGCCGGCGAGGACCACGTGCGGTGGACCCTGGAGGGCCGCCGCCACGAGCACACCACCACCGAGTCCACCCGCTTCGTCCGTGAGCTCTTCG
>NZ_JBLRVY010000164.1:0-416 GCF_048159485.1 Streptomyces sp. 4F14 | reverse complement strand
CGCCAGCCAGCCCCCGTCGATCACGAACGGCTGCCCCGTGATGTACGAGGAGTCGTCCGAGGTCAGGAACAGCGCGAGCCGGGCCACCTCCGCCGGCTTCCCGATCCGGCCGAGCGGCACGAGCTTGCGGTAGAGCCCGTCGAGCGCCCGCGAGGTCTCCTCGGCATCCGCCTCCGGATCCAGGAGCGAAGGGTTGGACATCGCGGTGTCGATGGCGCCGGGGCACATGGCGTTGACCCGTATGCCGCGGGGCGCGAGCTCCAGGGCCGCGACCCGGGTGAGGCCGAGGATGGCGTGCTTGGTGGCGGAGTACGTGCCCACGGCCGCCATGCCCGTCACGGCCGTGTAGGAGGCGGTGTTGACGATGGTGCCGCCGTCCTCCAGCTCCGGGGCCACGGTCTTGATCCCGAGGAAGC
>NZ_JBLRVY010000163.1:0-417 GCF_048159485.1 Streptomyces sp. 4F14 | reverse complement strand
GACTACAACGGGCCCGTGACACTCGGCGCCCCCATCGGCGGCGGCCGGTTCCACGACACCCTGTCCGCGCCCGGCGCCGGGGACATCGTCATCAAGGGCACCAAGGGCAACGACGTCACCTTCGCGGCCGTGCAGTACTACGACGGCTCGACGACCGTCGAGAAGGGCGCGGTGCTGCGGCTGGGCAGCGGGAAGCGGGGCGGTGACGGCGGGCTGTACACGCGGGGCGGGCTCTACAAGGTCGTCAACGACGGGGCGCTGGTGCTGAACAACGCCGGCAAGCCGCTGTCCCTGTCCGAGGTCGGCGGCAGCGGGGCGCTCATCCAGGCGGGATCCGCGACGGCGACGCTGACCGGCACCGCGGTGACGTACACCGGCCGGACGACCGTCAAGCGGGGCACGCTGGCGCTGCGCGGC
>NZ_JBLRVY010000162.1:0-417 GCF_048159485.1 Streptomyces sp. 4F14 | reverse complement strand
CCGGCACGGTGGGCGGCACCGTGCGGGCCTTCGTCGGCCCCGTCATGGCAGCCGTGCTCTGGCACCTGGCCATGGGCATCGAGCTGCGGCTGCACAAGCCGGACGCCACCTCGCAGGGGCTCCTGGCGACGCTCGGACGAGAAGCACGCGAGCGGCTCCTCTCCCGCCTGGGCATCGCCACCCGCAACCGCGATGCCGCGCAGATCACCAAGGACCGCGCGACACTGCGGGCAGTGGCCCTGGCCTCCCAGCTCGCCGCGATGTCGCCGCCGGATCGCGAGAAGGACACCAGGATCACGCGTCGGCTCCAGTCGGCTCTCACCCGAGCCGGGGTCGGCACCGATCCTCAGCAGCGTCAGGCCCTCCTGGAGCAGCTGGCCGCCCGACGGCACGCGGCAGCACTCGCCACCGTCGACC
>NZ_JBLRVY010000161.1:0-418 GCF_048159485.1 Streptomyces sp. 4F14 | reverse complement strand
AGCTGGCGGCGGTCACGGGTCTCGTACTGCCTGCGAGTCTGGTCTTCGACTACCCGACGCCCGCGGTGCTGGCGGAGCATCTGGGCTCGGAGCTGTTGGGCACGGTCGAGGCCACGTCGGTGACGCCGGTGACCACGGTGGCGGTCGACGAGCCGATCGCCATCGTCGGGATGGGCTGCCGGTTCCCCGGCGGGATCGAGAGCCCTGAACAACTGTGGGCCCTGCTCACGGGCGGTGTTGACGCGATCTCGGCGTTCCCGACACAGCGTGGCTGGGACATGGTCGGTGACGGTTTCGCCCGGGTAGGCGGGTTCATCGAGGACGTGGCCGGGTTTGATGCTGGGTTCTTCGGTATTTCGCCGCGTGAGGCGTTGGCGATGGATCCGCAGCAGCGGTTGTTGTTGGAGACGTCGTGGGA
>NZ_JBLRVY010000160.1:0-419 GCF_048159485.1 Streptomyces sp. 4F14 | reverse complement strand
CAGCTCCGGCACCCCCGGCGGCCGGTACACCGTCAAGCCCCCGATCGTCGGCACGGAACTGAACGGCCCCCTGAACCTCACCGCGGGCGACGTCAACGGCGACAAGCGCACCGACCTCGTCATCGACGGCTACGAGAACCAGACCGAGTACGGCTGGAACCGGAACTACTACATCCCCGGCTCCTCCACCGGCCTGTCCACAGCCGACATCCGCACCATCAAGCCCGGCGTGATCACCGCCATCGGCGACATCGACAACGACGGCTACGGCGACATCGTCAGCGGCGCCGCCTGGAACGCCACCGCCTCCGACGGCACCTCGGTCCCCGACTCCGCCAAGGGCGGCAAGGTCTGGGTGACGTACGGCACCGCCTCCGGCCCCGGCACGGCCACCGGCATCACCCAGGACACCGGCAACG
>NZ_JBLRVY010000159.1:0-419 GCF_048159485.1 Streptomyces sp. 4F14 | reverse complement strand
GGCGTTCACCGCCCGCACGATCCGCGCGGACAGCGGCTGCTCGGGGCAGGGGTCGGCGAGCCGCTCCACGACCAGCGCGACCTGCGGGTTCACCCCGGTCTGCCGTACGACGGCCCCGCCGAGCAGCGCGATCCGCCGCTGTTTCTCGACCGGCAGCGCGGCGGTGGCCCCGGCCGGCACCGGGTCGACGAGGCTGAGCTGCCCGATGTCGTGCATGAGGGCCGCGTACTCCAGCACGGTGAGCTCGGCCCCGGTGAGGCCCAGGTCCCGCCCGACGTCCCGGCTGAGCGCGGCGACCCGCCGGGCGTGTCCGGCCGGGGTGTACCCGGCGATCTCGGTGGCACGGGCGAGGGAGGCGATGGTCTGCCGGTAGGTGGCCCGCACGGCGCAATAGCGGCGGACGGACAGCTGGGTCAGCA
>NZ_JBLRVY010000158.1:0-419 GCF_048159485.1 Streptomyces sp. 4F14 | reverse complement strand
GGTGAACACGCCATCACAGGGACGGCACCGGACTGGGACGCGGCCGCCGCCACCTTCGACGACGAGCCGGACCACGGCCTGCGCGACCCCGAGGTACGCCAGGCATGGGCCGCCGGACTGCGGTCCTGGCTGCCCGAGCGCGCGTCCGACGTCCTCGATCTCGGCTGCGGCACAGGCAGCCTGTCGCTCCTCGCGGCCGAGCAGGGACACCGGGTCACGGGCGTGGACAGGTCCGCCCCGATGGTCGCCCTCGCCCGCGCCAAGCTCGCCGGACGTGACGCGGTGTTCCTGCACGGCGACGCGGCGGCGCCGCCGGTGGGGGAGGAGCGGTTCGACGTGGTGCTCGTACGGCATGTGCTGTGGGCGCTGCCCGACCCGGGCCGGGTGCTGCGGCACTGGCGTGGGCTGCTGCGTCCCGG
>NZ_JBLRVY010000157.1:0-420 GCF_048159485.1 Streptomyces sp. 4F14 | reverse complement strand
CCTGTACGTCACCGACGGCACGAGCTTGTGGACGACCGTCGCCGTGCAACGGCTCCCCGGCACGCCGTATCTGCTCGCGGGCCTGCCCTACGCCGCCGACGACGGCGACCGCGTGCGCCGGACCTCACGGGGCGACGTCGCCTCGGCCGGTGAACTGCGCCTGACCCACCCGGACGCGGACGGCGTGGACCACTTCGACGCCCGCGCGGAACGCACCCAGGAGGAGGCGGCCTTCGCCCTGGCGGCCGACCCGCGCGGCTACGGCAACCCCGACCTGGGCTGGAGCCACCTGGTCAGCTCGACGGCACTGGAGGCCCGACCGGCCCCCGGCGCCCCCGAGGACCTGCACGTCTTCGCCGTACGCTACGGACCGCAGGGTCCCTTCGAGCCCACCTTCGCCCAGGACGGCGCAGCCCTGAC
>NZ_JBLRVY010000156.1:0-420 GCF_048159485.1 Streptomyces sp. 4F14 | reverse complement strand
CCCACGACGCGAACAACCGGAACACCGCCACCTCGAACGCGAACAACGCCGGCTGCGCCCACCCCGTCTCCCTCAACAAATCCTCACCACCCCCGAACACCACCTCTGCCAACGACCCCGGCAACAACCCCTCAAACCCCGCACACACCTCCCCGAACGCCTCAGCAAACACCGGAAACTCCCCCACCAACCCCCGCCCCATCCCCACCCACTGCACACCCTGACCCGTGAACAAAAACGCCGTCCTGCCGCCCTGACCGGCCGCCCCCGTCACCACACCCGCGCCAAGTTCCCCGGCAGCCAGCCCGGTCAGCCCGGCGACCAACTCGTCCCGCCCGGTGCCCAGAACCACCGCACGATGCTCCAGACTCGCCCGGGTCGACACCAGTGCCGCACCCACCTCCACCAGGCCCAGCCCCG
>NZ_JBLRVY010000155.1:0-421 GCF_048159485.1 Streptomyces sp. 4F14 | reverse complement strand
GACCGCCTCTAGCTGCGGTTTCTTTCGCTGCACAGGCCATTGTCAGTCCCCTGCGGTAGCTTCCGAAGTGCGGGGCGCGAAGACGCGCACGACGGGACGGCCACAGGGGTGGGTGGACGATGACCAACAGCACCATGACGACGGAGCTGGACTCCGCGCTGGAGAAGCACCGGACCGAGCTGACCGGGTACTGCTACCGCATGCTCGGCTCCTCCTTCGAGGCCGAGGACGCGGTGCAGGACACGATGGTGCGGGCCTGGCGGAGTTACGACAAGTTCGAGGGACGCTCCAGTCTCCGGTCGTGGCTGTACCGCATCGCGACGAACGTGTGCCTGGACATGCTGACGGCGGGCAACAAGCGGGCGAGGCCCATGGACCTGACGGAGTCGACCCCGCTGGCCCGGGCGGCGCTCTCGCCCCG
>NZ_JBLRVY010000154.1:0-422 GCF_048159485.1 Streptomyces sp. 4F14 | reverse complement strand
CGGGAACGCGGCCGTTCGTGTGCGAGCTACCGGCGCTGCCGGAGCTGTTGTTCGAACCGGTCGGCCCAGTACGCGGTCCGGTCCAGGTAGGCCGTCTCGGCGGCTTCCCCGGTCTTTCCGTAGGCGCCCTCGAAGGTCTCGTAACCGTGGCCCGGGGGCGGGGTGGAGGAGGCGGGTTCGATGGAGCTGCCCTCGTGCCACTCGTTGAACGAGGTGACGGAGACCCAGGTGGGGTCGCCGCCGATGGCCGGGTCGAGGGCGTTGTTCCACTCCAGGTCGTACGAGGCGCCGTCCTCGCGGCCGAGGGTCGGGGTCGTGTTGCCGGGGACGGCCCGGTCGTCGATGTAGCCGGGGGCGACCGAGGGCGCCCAGACGAGACCGTTGGCCTTGGCGTAGTCGCCCGCGTTCTTCCAGCCGGGGGC
>NZ_JBLRVY010000153.1:0-424 GCF_048159485.1 Streptomyces sp. 4F14 | reverse complement strand
GTGAGGTCGCCGACGCTCAACAGCGTCTCGCCGTCGGCCAGTTCGAGGGCGTCGTACCAGTCGCCGCCGATCAGCGTGCTCGTCGACGAGGGGAGGTGGTGGGCCGCCAGGTCCAGGGTCTCGGGGCCCCGGTGCGGGAGCCGCAGGGAGCCACGCCACGGCGGCAGCACGGCCTCCTGCAACTCGACCGCGAGCCGGTGCTCGGTCTGCGCCCGGTGCCGGTCGCGCTGGAGCGAGTCACGGGTCTCGCTCACGGCGCGCTGACTGAGCCGCAGTTCACTGACGTCCCGCAGCACGGCCCACATCGAGGAGGTGCTGCCGTCGGAGTCGAGCACGGGCTCGCCCATCATGTGCACGGTCCTGGCCTCGCCGTCCGGCCGTACGATCCGGAACTCCCCGTCGATGGGCTTGGCGTCTACCAGGC
>NZ_JBLRVY010000152.1:0-426 GCF_048159485.1 Streptomyces sp. 4F14 | reverse complement strand
CAGGCGGGCCGGCAGACAGTTACAGTGCGGTCCAGGTGTACGGCAGCTTGTGTATGTCGATGTAGCTGAACGTCTCCGTTGATGTGATCCCAGTGATCTGGCGGAGCGCTGTCCCAGTCAGGTGGTACAAATCCTCCCGGCTCGCGCAGCTGACCTCCAGCAACAGGTCGTACGGCCCGGTAGTAGCAGTAACTACTTCCACTTCGGCGATGTCTCGCAGGCCCTGCACCACGTTAGGAATGGGCCCCTGTACACGCAGGCCCACCCCTGCCTGCACACGTTGACCGTACAGAAGCTGGTTGGTGATGGTCACGATCCTTACCACGCCGCGTTCGAGAAGGCGCAACACGCGGCGGCGTGCGCTGGCGTAAGGCACACCAGATTGCTCCGCCAGTTCCTTGAAGGTTGCTCGGCCATCCCGCTGGA
>NZ_JBLRVY010000151.1:0-427 GCF_048159485.1 Streptomyces sp. 4F14 | reverse complement strand
GTTTCGATCAGCCTCTACAAACAGCGCGGCGCGGGACCCGGGCCGGCGTGAGGAACGGGGACGGGCCGGTGCGGGACGAAGAGCGCGGCACACGGGAGCTGCAGTCCGGGGGCGCGGACTCTCCGGACGTTTCCCGACGCATGGCGGACGGCATCGACGGCATCCCCGAGCAGGCCCGGCCGCACCCGGAGGACGACTCCGTGGAGCCCGGCCCACTGGCCGACGGACGGGATGACGAGGGTGCCGTGCACGGCGCGCCTCTGGGCGGTCGGATCGGGGTCTCCCCAGTCCGAGCAGGGGCGAGGGCTCGGGAGAGGGCAACGGGCGGGACGATGAGCGAGCACGAGCGAAACGCCGAGGGCGAGGCGATGGGCGCGCACACCGCACACACCGCGCAGGCCACACACACCGCGCAAGGCACACGGCA
>NZ_JBLRVY010000150.1:0-428 GCF_048159485.1 Streptomyces sp. 4F14 | reverse complement strand
CGGGTGAGCCCGGGATGACTGGCCGGATGACACCCACCATCACGTTTCCCGAAGCGGTCGTGGCGAACATCCGGCACGGACCGAGTTCGCACTTTCTGCACCACATCGGCATTCCGTCACACCCCAACCCCTGGTTCGACCTGGTGGACGGAACGCCGGAGCAGGCAAGGAAGGTCGGCAGCTGCTACGACGATCTCCGTGAACGATGGGCGAACCTTCCGGAGGGGGCGGAGAGTTGGCTCCTCCTCGGGATGGTCTCCTACGACGACATCGCCCTGGACGGGATCGCGGGTGTTGTCTACTGCCTTCCAGGTGACGAGACCGAGATCTACCCGCTCAACAAGGATCTCAATTCGTTCGCCCACTTCCTCCACCTCCTGGAGAAGGAGCGCCCGAACTACGACTTCGAGTCGGAGCAGGAGACCCTC
>NZ_JBLRVY010000149.1:0-428 GCF_048159485.1 Streptomyces sp. 4F14 | reverse complement strand
CGTACAGCCGCTTCCTGGTCCGCGACAGATCCTCGGGCGTCATGTCCCGGGGCGGGGTGCCGAGCAGTGCGCGGATGGCCGGGTGCTCGCCCAACACGGGCGTCAAGGGCGGCGGTGTGCTCTGCGACGGATCGAGGTGTGCGTCGATCAGCCCCTTGACCTGGACACGCAGCGCGGTGCGAGCGCCGCTGGACGGGAACCGGAGGAGCACGTTCATCATCGGGTACGCCAGACCGGCGTAAACGACGAAGGCGGTGAAGTGAGCAGGGCTCAGCCGCTCCAGCACCTGGCGCGCCGTCATGCCGTTCTCCCGCAGCCAGCGCCCGGCACGCGTCTCCTCGTAGCGCGAGGAAATCGAGGGCTCGTCCACGAGGCGCTCGAAAGCCCTGCGGTTCTGCCTGGCGTCCGCCAGCATGTCCGCGCCGGGC
>NZ_JBLRVY010000148.1:0-429 GCF_048159485.1 Streptomyces sp. 4F14 | reverse complement strand
CCAGGGCGCTGAACGGCTCGTCGAAGAGCAGCACCTCGGGGTCGACGGCGAGGGCGCGGGCGAGGCCGACCCGCTGGCGCTGTCCGCCGGAGAGCTGGCCGGGGCGCCGCTGCTCCAGACCCTCCAGGCCGACCTTGGCGACGATGGCGGCGGCGCGCTCGCGGCGCTCGGCGCGGGCGACGCCCTGGATCTCCAGGCCGTAGGCCACGTTGTCCAGGACGGTGCGGTGCGGGAGCAGGCCGAAGTGCTGGAAGACCATCGCGGCACGGTGGCGGCGCAGTTCGCGCAGACGGGTCTTGTCCATGGCGCGGACGTCCTCGCCGTCGATGGCGATGGTGCCGGCGGTCGGCTCGATGAGCCGGGTCAGGCAGCGTACGAGGGTGGACTTGCCGGAGCCGGACAGGCCCATGACGACGAAGACCTCGCCCT
>NZ_JBLRVY010000147.1:0-430 GCF_048159485.1 Streptomyces sp. 4F14 | reverse complement strand
GAGGCGGCGCGGTGCCGGATGTCGCCCTCCATGAGCGGGCGCATCGCGTTCCAGCGGGTGGAGACGCACGAGGCCCAGAAGTGGCCCAGCTCGTCGGCCATCCGGCGGGCGAACGCCCGCTCCCCGCCCTCCAGCGCGGTGGTGATCCTGCGCAGTTCTCCGTGGTCGGCACGGTCGCCGCTTCTCGCGGTTCTCAGGAATCTGCTCATCTGGCGGGCGATCAGGTGACCGGGGGCGTCGGCCACTTGCCGGAGTTCCTCCTCCAACGAGGCGTGTCCGCCCCCGCCGGCGAACAGGAAACCCGGCACGTAGTCGCGCCGAGTTCCGCGTAACGCCATCAGCAGGGCGAGGTCGGGGCTTCTCAGGACCTTCGCGAGCGGCGGCTCGGCGAGGCGCCCGGCGCCGACGGCCGTCAGTCCGAAGTCGAGCA
>NZ_JBLRVY010000146.1:0-432 GCF_048159485.1 Streptomyces sp. 4F14 | reverse complement strand
ATGTTCCGGCCGTACCGGTGTCCGGTTGAGCTCCAGCCCGGTCGCCTCCCGGATCGCCGCGAGGACGGCCGGGGTCGAGGACAGGGTGGGTGCCTCGCCGATGCCACGGAGCCCGTACGGGGCGTGGTCGTCGGCGAGTTCGAGCACGTCGACGGGGATGGGCGGCGTGTCGAGGATGGTGGGGATGAGGTAGTCGGTGAAGGACGGGTTCCGGACGGTGGCGCGGTCGGAGACGAGGATCTCCTCCATGACGGCCAGGCCGAGGCCCTGGGTGGTGCCGCCCTGGATCTGGCCGATGACGGACAGCGGGTTG
Organism: Streptomyces sp. 4F14; assembly: GCF_048159485.1. Taxonomy (NCBI): domain Bacteria; kingdom Bacillati; phylum Actinomycetota; class Actinomycetes; order Kitasatosporales; family Streptomycetaceae; genus Streptomyces; species Streptomyces sp. 4F14. The sequence continues at coordinate 119 of NZ_JBLRVY010000146.1, read as the reverse complement.
AGGGCCTTGCCGACGTCCTGGGCGCAGGCCAGCTCGATCACCTTCACCAGGCCGAGCTCGGTGTCCACCTCGACGACCGCGCGGTGCGCGGCGAAGGAGTACTGGACGTGTCCGAAGCC
>NZ_JBLRVY010000145.1:0-432 GCF_048159485.1 Streptomyces sp. 4F14 | reverse complement strand
GCCTCCTGCACGTCCGCGACGTCCCGCAGCGGGGGCGGCCGGACAAGAAGGAGTACTCCGTGGCGGCCCCCGGACGTGCGGCGCTCTCGGCATGGCTGCACGAGCCGATCGAACCGGAGAGCGTACGCCACGAACTGGCCGTGAAGATCAGGGGAGCGGCCTTCGACGACCCGACGGCGCTGCTCTCCGAGGTCGAGCGCCACCGGAAGGCCCACGACGACCGGCTCCGGCGCTACCTCACCGGGGAGCAGCGGGACTTCACCGGTCCCGAAGCACCCGACCCCCTGGACGTCGGCCAGGAACTCCAGCACGTCGTCCTGCGCGGCGGCATCGCCTACGAGCGCATGACCATCGCCTGGCTCGACGACGTCCTCGACACCCTCCACCGGCTCCGCGCCACGAAGCCCCGCGCCTGAACACCCGGCGCCCGCC
>NZ_JBLRVY010000144.1:0-432 GCF_048159485.1 Streptomyces sp. 4F14 | reverse complement strand
CCCGGAGAGCCGTCGGCACGATCCGCTGCGCCTGCTGACCGCCTACCTCACGGCCTGCGACGTGATGGAGCACCTGGGCCGGCGAGGACCCGCGGCCCGCGCGCCCCACCCCCTGATCGAGCCCCGCTTGTGGACGAGCCACGAGGCCCTCGTCCTCGACTACGAAGTCCCCATGATCCGTGCGCTGGACGACGGCCGCCGCTGGCTCGGCTCCACGCACTGGCCCTGGATCGGCGAACGGACCCGCCAACTCGACGGCGCCCACGTCGACCTCGCCGCCGGCATCGTCAACCCGGTCGCCGTGAAGGTCGGCCCGGCCATGACGCGGGAGGAGATCACCGTCCTGTGCGAACGGCTCGATCCGCTGCGCGAACCGGGCCGGCTCACCCTCATCGCACGGATGGGCGCCGACACGGTCACCGAACGGCTGCC
>NZ_JBLRVY010000143.1:0-433 GCF_048159485.1 Streptomyces sp. 4F14 | reverse complement strand
GCGGCACTCAGGCGTGCCATGGCCGCCAGGCGGGGTGGGGGCGTAGGCGAGGAGGACGGCGGATCGGCCTCTTCCGGTGCGGAGCCCGAGGGGCGGCCCGATGCCCCGGAGCAAGCTGGTGCGGCCGATTCGGAGTCCGTGGCGGACGATCGGGGACCTGTCGGCCCCGGGACCCCGTCCGCGCCGCGGCGTGCGTCGTCCGACCTCGACCCCTCGGGCCGGGCGAGGCGCGCGGCGGACGGCGTCCGTGAGGCGCTGCGCGCTGCCCGGGAGGACCGGGAGCGGACGCGGTCGGACGAGGCCGCCCGAGGGGCATCGGGCACTCGAAGGCCGAGTCGGCCCGCGTCGACCGGTGCCAGGGGCCGACGGGATCCCGGGGCCGACAGCCTCCGCAGCCGCGACCTGCGCGGTCTGCTGGCCGGTGCCTTCCGGA
>NZ_JBLRVY010000142.1:0-433 GCF_048159485.1 Streptomyces sp. 4F14 | reverse complement strand
CGGGGTGCGTGGTGGCCACCGTGTCCGTGTCACGGATGTCGGTCTTGCCCAGCTCGACGAACCGGCCCCCCTCCCGCAGAACACCCAGCGACGCGTCCACGAACTCACCCGCCAGACTGTTCAGGACCACATCCATGCCCGCGAACCGACCAGCGAACTCCGTACTCCGCGACGACGCGATGCGGTCCCGCTCCACCCCCAGCCCGCACACCGCGTCCTGCTTGCCCGGACCCGCCGTCGCGAAGACCTCCGCACCCCACAACCGCGCCAACTGCACCGCAGCCATCCCCACACCACCCGCAGCCGCATGCACCAACACCCGCTCCCCCGCCACCAAACGCCCCGCCACCCGCAACCCGTACCACGCCGTCAAGAACACCACCGGCACACCCGCCGCCTCCGCGAACGACCAACCCCGCGGAACCCGCACCAC
>NZ_JBLRVY010000141.1:0-435 GCF_048159485.1 Streptomyces sp. 4F14 | reverse complement strand
CATCGCGCCGAGCGCGAGCGAGCTGATCTGGATGCCGGTGCGGCCCAGGGTGCGGTACTGCATGCGGTCGTCTCCTCGTCATCAATCCGGAACGGCGTTCCATTTCGACGATACGGAACGGCGTTCCGCTTTGGCAAGCGGGTGAGCGGGCAGGTGGCGTACGGTGAGGACGCGGCGTGGACGCGGGCCGGGCCCGTGCCCCAGCGGTCGCTGTTGCCGCCCCCCATGCCGAGGGCGCCGCCTTCCGAGCGCTGGAGCAGGATCACCCCGATCAGGGCGATGCAAACGATGATGTGGATCGCGAGCAGGATGCCGAGCAGCATGGTTCTTCTTGGCTTGATGAGGCGCGGGGCCGAAAGCCTGCCGCAAAACAAGCGGCCCCTCTACCATCAAGCCGCGCGTCGCGCCATAGCTAGACGCCGACCGTCGGACGCC
>NZ_JBLRVY010000140.1:0-435 GCF_048159485.1 Streptomyces sp. 4F14 | reverse complement strand
CGCGGGGCGGAGTGACGCTCCTCGTGTGCTGAACCGAATCCTTCTCGGTCCTGTGAGGCACCGACGGAGTCGGGTCAGCACACCGGGGGAGCAGTCGAACACAGTTCGGCGAGTTCTGCTGGTGCTCCGCGCGGGGAGGGTGAGGGGGTGACGACGCGACGAGCGGATTACCCCTGTGTGCTGCCGGGAGATCCTGCCTGGATCCACGGCGCCGGATACGTGCAGGACATCCTCGCTTCGCTCGCAGCCGCGGCGGCGGTCGCCCACGACTACGGAGATCCCGAGCAGTACGTGTTGCCGCATCTCCCGTTCCAGGTCGCGGTCGACACCATCGGCCGGATCCGATGCGACATGCCGCCCATTCGCCGTGACGCCGTCTATCTGATGTCCTTGCCGGCCTTCCAGTTGGAGGCCCTGTGGCAGGTCCTGGGTGTC
>NZ_JBLRVY010000139.1:0-438 GCF_048159485.1 Streptomyces sp. 4F14 | reverse complement strand
GATTCCCTCGTAGGCGCATCGACCATATGGGCGGCATCACGTCAATGATGTGCTTACGGCTGGGCACTCGCGGCAATACGTAACGGTATGTCGAGCCGCGGCCAGGAGGCTGGAGCATGAGCATCTGGTGGTCACTCCATCTGCGCCGTGAAGCCGCGAGCGTTCCCCTCGCCCGGCGCCTGCTGCTCGGCACCATGGAGACGGCGGGCGTCGACCCCGACATCTCGTACGACCTCTCCGTCGCCCTCAGCGAGGCCTGCGCCAACGCCGTCGAGCACGGCGGCGACACCCCGGACGGCACCCCACAGGCGTACCGGGTCACGGCCTATCTGGACGGCGAGAAGTGCCACATCGAGGTCACCGACTCGGGCCCGGGCTTCACGGCACCGCCCCGCGCCCCGCGCCCGGCGTCCTCCGACGCCGAGGGCGGCCGGGGCC
>NZ_JBLRVY010000138.1:0-439 GCF_048159485.1 Streptomyces sp. 4F14 | reverse complement strand
TCCGGCCAGAGCTCCGGGATCATGACGATCCTCGTGTTCGGGGCGGGGACCGACTACGCGCTCCTGCTCGTCTCCCGCTACCGGGAGGAGCTACGGCGCATCGAGCGGCCCCACGACGCCATGGCCGCCGCCCTCAAGGGCTGCGGGCCCGCCGTGCTCGCCTCCTCCGGCACCGTCGCCGCCGGACTGCTGTGCCTGCTCGCCGCCGACCTCAACTCCACCCGGGGCATGGGCCCGCTCGGCACCGTCGGCGTGCTGTGCGCGCTGTTCGCCATGCTGACGCTGCTGCCCGCGATCCTCGTCCTGCTCGGCCGGCGCGTGTTCTGGCCGCTCGTGCCCCGCTACGGCAGCACACCCAAGGCCCGCCGGTCCCTGTTCACGGCGATGGGCGGCTCCGCCGGACGCCGGCCCCGCACCGTCCTCGCGGGCGGCGCGGTCC
>NZ_JBLRVY010000137.1:0-440 GCF_048159485.1 Streptomyces sp. 4F14 | reverse complement strand
GCCAGGGGTGAGGGGCATCCGGATCTGGTCGGGCCTGCCCTGGTGTCTTCGGTGGGGGAGACGGTGTGGTTGTTCAGTGGGCAGGGGAGTCAGTCGGTCGGGATGGGTGCCGGGTTGTATGAGCGGTTCCCGGTCTTTGCGGAGGCGTTCGATGAGGTGTGTGAGCTGCTGGGGGGTGAGTTGAAGGAGGTTGTTTTCTGTGGGCCTGGGGAGCGGTTGGATCGTACGGAGTGGGCTCAGACCGGGTTGTTCGCGTTGCAGGTGGCTCTGGCGCGGTTGTGGGAGTCGGTGGGGGTGAGGCCGGATGTGGTGATCGGGCATTCGGTGGGGGAGATCGCGGCTGCGTATGTGGCGGGGGTGTTCGATCTTGCGGATGCGTGCCGGGTTGTGGGTGCTCGGGCTCGTTTGATGGGTGCTCTGCCTGAGGGTGGGGTGATGTG
>NZ_JBLRVY010000136.1:0-441 GCF_048159485.1 Streptomyces sp. 4F14 | reverse complement strand
CGTCCCGGCGCAGCTCCGTCCAGGAGGTCGCGGACCACACGTCGGCGGCCACGCCCCACTCCTCGGCGAGCAGCCGCTGCGCCTTCAGCGCCCAGTGGATCGCCGTACCGGAGGACAGGAGCTGGAGCCGCGGGGCGTTCGCCGCCGGGGTCAGACCCGCCGACTCCGCCGTGTTGAAGCGGTACAGGCCCTTGACGATGCCCTCGTCGATGCCGAGGCCGGACGGCTTCGCCGGTTGCGGGAGCGGCTCGTTGTATACGGTCAGGTAGTAGAAGACGTTCGGGTCCTCGCCCGGCGCCGCCTCGCCGTACATCCGGCGGAGGCCGTCGCGCACGATCGCCGCGACCTCGTAGGCGAAGGCCGGGTCGTACGTCAGCGCCGCCGGGTTCGTCGCCGCGATCACCGGCGAGTGGCCGTCGGCGTGCTGGAGGCCCTCGCCCG
>NZ_JBLRVY010000135.1:0-442 GCF_048159485.1 Streptomyces sp. 4F14 | reverse complement strand
ACAGACCGCGCACGGCCTCGGTCCATTGCGTGAGCCCGTAGAGCACGGTGTAGACGCACAGCATCACCAGGCCGAAACGCAGATAGGTCCGGGTCAGAGCCCGGTTGGCCGCGAGCAGTCGCACGTCGAGGAACGGGGTGGCGGTACGCAGCTCCCAGACCGCGAGCGCCGCTCCCGCTGCCACCGCGATGCCGAGCAGGTACCAGTGCACGACGGGCAGGTCGTGGAGGAACACGAGCAGCGCGGTCATGGCCACGCCGAAACCGAGGATGCCCGTCACGTCGAGGGCGGAGGCGACGCCACGAAGACCGCGGTCGTGGCGGACGAGCTTGTCAGGGGGGATCCAGGCCAGTGTCGTGACCAGGGCGATCAGGGCTGCCGGCACATTGAGGAGGAACACCGATCGCCAGGTCAGGGCACCGACCAGGACGCCGCCGACGGG
>NZ_JBLRVY010000134.1:0-448 GCF_048159485.1 Streptomyces sp. 4F14 | reverse complement strand
CACCGCGATGTGCGAGGCGGTGAGGGAGCGCGCCGCCGACAGGAGCAGGCCGAAGCTGTACTCGGCCACCGCACGGGAGTTGCTGCCCGGTGCGCACACCACCGGTATGCCGCGCGCGTGGGCCGCGGCGACGTCGATGGTGTCCACGCCGACGCCGTGCTTGGCGATCACCTTGAGACGGGGCGCGGCGTCCATTACCTCGGCGGTGATGGTGTCCATGCCGACGACCAGGGCGTCCGCTCCGGTGGCGTGGGTGAGGAGTTCGACGGCGGGCAGGGCCGTGTCGGCGCGGGGGCGGAACGGTCCCGCCCCGGCCTCGTCCAGGATCTGCCAGGGGCGCGCCGAATGCCGCGCGAAGGTGGGCGTCGTGATGAGCGTGGCCGGCATCAGCGCGCTCCGCCGCGTGCCGCTTCCAGGTGGGACGCGGCGATCTGCTGGAGGTGGACGA
>NZ_JBLRVY010000133.1:0-448 GCF_048159485.1 Streptomyces sp. 4F14 | reverse complement strand
CACTCGTCGGCGATGTCCTCCACCACCTGGAAGAGCAGCCCGAGATGGCGCTCCGCCAGCACCTCCTGGATGCCCGAGACGAGCTGGAGGAAGAAGGAGTCCACGCCGAGGGTGTCCGCGGGCCGGGCCAGCACGAAGCCGACCGTCGCCGCGCCCTCCCCGGACAGCGCCCGCGCCGCCGTACTGGGCCGCCAGCCCAGCTCCTCGGCGACCTGCCGCACCCGGTCCCGGGTCTCCTCGGAGACACCAGGACGGCCGTTCAGCGCGAAGGAGACCGCGCTCTGGGAGACCCCGGCGTGCCGCGCTATGTCCTTCATCGTCGGCCGCCGGGCCGGTGACCGCCTGCCCGACATCGAGATCCCCCATTCCTTCGGCACATTTCCCGAGCAGTATGCACTAATGCGGTTCAGCTGGAAGAGGGTCCGGGTGATCCTAATGCGCATTAGTC
>NZ_JBLRVY010000132.1:0-448 GCF_048159485.1 Streptomyces sp. 4F14 | reverse complement strand
AGCTGGGCTTGCCGGTGTCTAGGATGATGGCGCCGCCGGTCACGTTGCGCCCGAACAGCGTACCCTGCGGGCCCTTGAGCACCTGCACCGAATTCAGGCCATAGAGATCGAACGTCGCGGCGCTGTTGCGCGGGATGAACAGGTCGTCGAGGACGACCGCCACCGGCTTGTTCGCGCCGATCTGGGTGAAGGTGTTGGTCGCGCCGCGAATGGCGATGGTAGGGCTGCTGTAGCTGAACGACGAGACGAGCAGGCCTGGCGTCAGTCGCGATATGTCGCGAAGACTCTCCAGGCGATAGGTTTCCGCCGCCCGTCCGGAGAAGGCGGTCAGGGTGATCGGCACATCCTGGGCCGCTTCCTCGCGCTTCTGGGCCGTAACGATGATCTTCTCGACCATGCTCGGCTCGACGTCGCCGGCTTCGAGGCTGCTGGCGGCCTTGGGCGCGGC
>NZ_JBLRVY010000131.1:0-448 GCF_048159485.1 Streptomyces sp. 4F14 | reverse complement strand
TGACCCAGTCGGCGTGAGGACCCAGTCGGCGTGAGCAGGAGGAGAGGAACCGAGTTGAGCACCCAATCCCCGCCGGGACCGGACATCGAGGCCGATGTGTGTGTGGTCGGCAGTGGCGCGACAGCGCTCTTCGCGGCGCTGCTGTGCGCCCGCCACGGCCAGACGGTCGTCCTGGCCTCGCCGCAGGAGGAGTTCGAGCCGGCCGGCGCCGGCATCTCACCGCTCCTCGCCCCGCCCACACTCCAGCTCCTCGCGGAGCAGGGCGTGGAGGAGGAGCTGATCCGGGACGGCCGGCGCGTCCTCGGCGTGGACGACCACGGCACCTCGGGCCCGCTGTCCCGCTGGCGCTACACCGACCACCCCGGCATCGCCCGCCCCCACGGTCTGACCGTCCCCACCGGCACCCTCGTCCAGGCACTCCTGGCCCGGCTGCGCGACGAGCCGGGCG
>NZ_JBLRVY010000130.1:0-449 GCF_048159485.1 Streptomyces sp. 4F14 | reverse complement strand
GGACCAGGGCCACCTCGTGGAGAGCGGCTCCCACCAGGAACTCATGGCCCGGCGCGATTCCCAGTACCGGCGCATGTACCTGATGCAGGCCCAGCAGTACGGCACCACCGCACCGCTGGTCCTGCCGTCTCCCTCGGCCAACGGCGAATCGCATGCCCCCAGCACCCCCGACTGACACCGACCGCCCCACAGACACCGCGCGCCCGACTGCGCGGCGGCCCAGCAAGTGGGCCACCGACCCGCTGTGGAGCACGCTTCGCGACCTGCTGGGCTGCCTAGGCGTGATCGCGGTCGGCCTCGCCATCACCACCATCGTCACCCTCCTCACCGCCCCCTTCCCCGACCCCAGGATCCATCCGTGACCGACATCCCGCCCCGACTCGTCATCGGCACCCGCGACTCCGACCTGGCCATGGTCCAAGCAGCTCACGTCGCCGACCTACTCAAAC
>NZ_JBLRVY010000129.1:0-449 GCF_048159485.1 Streptomyces sp. 4F14 | reverse complement strand
CATCGACAACCTCTCCGACCAGGTCCAGGACGGCATCGACGAGCTGCGCAACTGGCTGCTCAACAGCCCGTTCCACGTCACCGACAAGCAGATCAACGAGATCGCGGAGAACCTCCGCGAGGCGATCGGCGCCAACACCGACGAGATCACCTCGGCCGGCCTCGAAGGCGTCACGGTCATCGTCGAGGCGCTCACCGGCATCCTGCTGGCGGCCTTCTCGACGCTGTTCCTGCTCTACGACGGCAAGCGGATCTGGCAGTGGACGCTGAAGCTCGTGCCCGCCGCGGCCCGTCCGGGCGTCGCCGGAGCCGGGCCGCGCGCGTGGGCGACGCTCACTGCGTACGTCCGCGGCACGGTTCTCGTCGCCCTCATCGACGCCGTGTTCATCGGCATCGGCATCTACTTCCTCGACGTACCGATGGCCGTCCCGCTGGCCGTCTTCATCTTCC
>NZ_JBLRVY010000128.1:0-453 GCF_048159485.1 Streptomyces sp. 4F14 | reverse complement strand
GGGACGCCGCCTGTCACCGGAACCTGACGTTCTGCGCGACGGGCCTGAAGCAGGGTCAGGAAGTACAGCGGGTTGCCCTCGCTCGCCGCGTAGATTTCGGCGGCCTGATGCCGCGGCAGGTCTTTGGCCAGCTGTTCGACGCAGTCCAGCTCGCCGAGCGGTCCCAGGGGGAGCCGCCGCACCACGCCGGTGTCCATGCCGCGGTCCAGCAGAGTGGTGAGGGCGGCAGGGGCCTGGCGGTCGCGCCGGGCGACGACGAGCAGCACGGGGGAGCGCACCGGGTGCCGGACGAGGTGGTCGAGCAGTTCCTGAGAGGCGGCGTCCGCCCAGTGGAGATCGTCGAGCACGATCACCAGCCCGGTTCCGCGCACTCGGCCCAGTACCTCCGCCGTCTCCTGGTAGAGGGCGAACCGGTCACGGGCCCTCGCTCCGCCCGCTTCCGCTGTGCCGCCC
>NZ_JBLRVY010000127.1:0-455 GCF_048159485.1 Streptomyces sp. 4F14 | reverse complement strand
AGGCGAAGCCGAAGCCCAAGGCCACCCCGACGCCGAACTGGAGCACCGAGACCGTCTACGCGACCAGTGTCCTGGAGGTCAACCAGGCCTGGACGACGAACCGCATCCGCATGGTCATGCAGACCGACGGCAACCTGGTCGTCTACAACGAGCAGGGCAACCCCATCTGGGCGTCGATGACCTTCGGCGCGAACCACCGGGCGATCTTCCAGCCGGACGGCAACCTGGTCATCCACAACGGCGAGGACCGTCCCATCTGGGCGTCCCAGACCTGGGGTCGCGAGGGCGCCCAGCTCGTCCTCCGGGCCGATGCCAAGGTGGTCATCGTGCACAACGGCGCGGTGGTCTGGTCGACCTGACGGCAGGGCCCACGCTACGGAACAGACTCAGTCCTTGCGGGCCCCGGCTTCCGCGGTCAGGGCGGGGACGATGTCGAAGAGGTCGCCGACGACGCC
>NZ_JBLRVY010000126.1:0-463 GCF_048159485.1 Streptomyces sp. 4F14 | reverse complement strand
AGGGCGAAGCGGGAGATCCCGGTCCGCTCACTGGTCGCCGCCAGGCGGTCGGCGCACAGGCGCGGCGTGCCCACCGGGTGCAGCCCGCAGAGGAGTTCGGTGTACGCCAGCGGGTCGCGCATCGAGCGCCTGCGGCCGTCGACCGTCACATGGGCGTCCAGGCCCTGGCGCAGCCAGCCGGGCATCGCCTTCGTGAGGGTCTCCACCGCGTCCGTGCGCCGGTCCGCGATCTGGCAGACGCCGGCCGACACATGGGCCGCGCCCCGGATCTCGTCCGCCGTACGCCCCGCCGCACGCGCGTGCTCCCGCCACAGGGCGACCATCTCGGCCTTCTCCTCGTCGCCCACATGCATCCCGAGCAGCATCGGCAGACCCCGCTCGGCCGCGAGCCGTACGCTCGGCGGTGAGGTGCACGCGACGACGACCTCGGGCCCCTCGACCTCCGCGAGACACTCCGTCGGCC
>NZ_JBLRVY010000125.1:0-464 GCF_048159485.1 Streptomyces sp. 4F14 | reverse complement strand
CACCGGATCGTGGGCGAGTTGGCGGCGGGCGGGGCGGCCGTGCTGATCGCGTCGACGGATCTCGCGGAGCTGACGGAGGTGTGCGACCGGGTGCTGGTGTTCGTGCGCGGGCGGGTCACGGGTGAGGTGAGCGGGGGCAGGCTCACGGAGCACGGGTTGGCTGTGGCGGTGCAGCGAGGGGTGTCGGACGCGCCCTCGTCGGGCTCGTCAGGCTGACAGCGTCCGCGTCAGCGCCCTTGCCGCAGCGCACACCCTCGCTCCGATCCGGTCCACGTCGAGGCGGCGGGTGCCGCCGGTGACGGAGATCGCGGCGATCGGGTGGGAGGCGGGGCCGTGCCCGTAGACGGGGGCGGCGACGGCCGAGACGCCGACCTCGGCCTCCTCCAGGTTGACGGCGTAGCCGCGGGTCCGGGTCAGGGCGAGGTCGCGGGCGAGCTGGCCGGGCAGGACCAGGGTGCGCGGGG
>NZ_JBLRVY010000124.1:0-467 GCF_048159485.1 Streptomyces sp. 4F14 | reverse complement strand
CTCGACGGTCTTCTTGAGTCCCTCGTGCAGCTGCTTCGCCGAGTCGGCGATCCGCTTGATTCCGTCGCCCCAGTCGTCCTGGAAGTCGTCGCAGGCGTTGTCGAGCCCATCCGTGCCCAGTCCCTTGGGGCCCACCTTGTTGAGCCGCTCCTGGGCGCCCCGCATGCGGTCGTCCACCTGGTCCAACCTGTTGATCAGGGTCTTCATTCGATCGACATCGATCTGGAAGTCCGCCATCCCCGTATCTCTCCCCGTAGTTGTGATCCAGTGACCGCCGCACAGATTATCGGAGCGCCAACCTCCGTGGTACACGGAGAGGTTCGCGGTTGCCAACACGGTGCGACTGCCCGTCAGATGCCGTCCCACACATGCAGCACGGCCTGTGCGTAGGCGAGCCGGAGGTCCAGCCGCTGCGACTCGATGTGGAAGAGGCTGCCGCCCCGGTAGTCGACGACCTCGTCGGAGCC
>NZ_JBLRVY010000123.1:0-468 GCF_048159485.1 Streptomyces sp. 4F14 | reverse complement strand
TGCGCACCTTCGTCACCGTGCACCGGGCCGGTTCCTTCACGCGCGCGGCAGCGCTGCTCGGGCTCTCCCAGCCCGCCGTCACCTCGCAGATCCGCACGTTGGAGCGCCAGCTCGGCCGCCCGCTGTTCCTGCGGCAGGCCCGCGGCGTGACCCCGACGACCATCGGCGACGAACTCGCGCACAAGGCCGCACCTCATCTCGACGCCCTCGTGGAGATCGCCGAGACCGGCGTCCAGGACGACTCCGCCCTGCGGACCCTGCATCTCGCCGGGCCGCCCGAGTTCACCGCCGAGCGGGCGTTGCCCGCGCTGACCGAGCTGACCGGCGAGGACGGCCAGGGATTCGCTCTGCGGGCGTCCTTCGGCAATGCGGAGGAAACCCTGGAAGGGCTTGCCGCCGGGCATCACGATCTGGCCATCAGTACGGCCCGTCCGCGCGGTGCTCTGCTCACGGCGACTGCGCTCTGCG
>NZ_JBLRVY010000122.1:0-468 GCF_048159485.1 Streptomyces sp. 4F14 | reverse complement strand
GGAGGCGGGCTCGTGTGCCGCGGTGGGCGGCGGGTGGCTCGTCCGACGAGGCAGAGGGCGTGGTGAGTGGGGGCGGTGTGCGGGGTGAGCCTGCTGAGCTGGGTGGGGTGTCGAAGGCTCGGGAGGCGTCTGCGGGGCCGGGAGTTGGGGCGAGCGTTCTGAGGGTCCCCGCCGGTCGGGCGGGCGCGTCGGGTGTTCGGGCGGAGTCTGCCGAGTGGGGCGGCGCGTGGACCGACGATCGCGCTGGTCGCGCCGGTCGCGTCGGTTCGCCGGGAGCGCGCTGGGACGCCGGGGGAGCGGCGGCCGGGGCGGGCATGTCCGCGGGGTTGCTCGACGGGGTGCGGCAGTGGCTGGCCGAGAGTGGGGGTGAGCCGACGCCCGCGCGGGTGGCGCAGGCGCTGCGGGAGCAGGGCCGGGTGCTGGGGGACGCCGAAGTCCTCGGGGCGGCCGAGCAGTTGCGGTCCGAAC
>NZ_JBLRVY010000121.1:0-469 GCF_048159485.1 Streptomyces sp. 4F14 | reverse complement strand
CTAACCGACCGCGGCGGCGCCGGATGAGACTTCCACCGCGCGGACTCGGCGTGGCGCCTCGTTCACCTGCTCCGTCACCGAGCGTGGCCTGCATCAGCCGTTTGCCCCCGGCATCGGGTTGTCCACCCGGGCCGCCTCTTACGCCGCGGTTTTTTCGGAGCCTTCGCGGTGCTGCAGCGAGCGGTCTTGTGGCCGCCGAGATCGAACGTGGCGCGCGGCTCAGTGCGGGGCACAGGGGCCCAAGGGGCCGGGATCTGGAAAAGCCCGTGGACTGGAACAGAATGCCCTCCCAGGGCTCACCCGGTCAGGGAGAGGAACACTCCAAGCCGCTCCCGCGGCGGCGGATCCCCGTCTGCTGAGGCACGCAAAGGCCAGGACTCCGCCCGCTCCCGCCTGCATGAATGGGTCGCCAGCGGACGCATCGACGGCTTTCACGCTGGCCTACCTCGGCATAAATGACGACCGCCTG
>NZ_JBLRVY010000120.1:0-473 GCF_048159485.1 Streptomyces sp. 4F14 | reverse complement strand
TCAACGGGCAAGGACACGCGCAGATCAAGGACACCACGATCACCGACTGCGGCAAGCCGGCCCTGGTCGTGGAGCAGAACGGCGCGGCGGATGTGTCCGGCCTCACCGTGACGAACAGCGCGAGCGTGGACGCCTACCTGGCCGGCAAGGGACGGATCAATCTCGTCGGCTGCCGGTTCTCCGGTGCCGGTGCGGAGTCGGTGCACATCGCCGGCGGTTCGGGCCCGCTACTCAAGGAGTGCCGGCTCTCCGCCCCGGGCCGCACCGCGGTCCGGGTCACCGGGAAGTCGCGGCCCCGGCTGGAGAACTGCGAGATCGCTGACGTGTCGGTGGGTGTTGTGGTGGAGGGCGGCAGCAGCGCCGCACTCACCCGGCTGACCGTACGCGAGGCGGCCGAGGCGGCCGTGGTCGTCACGGAGGGCGCCACCGGCGAGCTGGACCGGCTGACGGTCGCGGAGGGCGCCGGCGCCGGG
>NZ_JBLRVY010000119.1:0-475 GCF_048159485.1 Streptomyces sp. 4F14 | reverse complement strand
GCCCCTTCTGTGAGCGGACGCGTCAGACCTTCAGCGTCTTGATCGACGTGGGCGCGTGCTCCGGCTCCGTCGCGATCTCCTCGAACTCGACGACGTTGCTGATGTCGTTGGTCGTCGACATGGAGATGTTGGTGACGCGCTCCAGGATGGCCTCGACGACCACCGGGACCTGGAACTCGGCGGCGAGCTTCTTGGCCTGCTCGAAGGCGGCGCCCAGCTCGGCCGGGTCGGTCACCCGGATCGCCTTGCAGCCGAGGCCCTCGGCGACCTTGACGTGGTCGACGCCGTAGACGCCCAGCTCGGGCGAGTTGATGTTCTCGAACTCCAGGTTGACCTGGAAGTCGATGTCGAACGCCCGCTGCGCCTGACTGATCAGGCCCAGGTAGGAGTTGTTGACGAGGACATGGACGTACGGGATCTTGTGCTGCGCCCCGACGGCCAGCTCCTCGATCATGAACTGGAAGTCGTAGTCGCC
>NZ_JBLRVY010000118.1:0-475 GCF_048159485.1 Streptomyces sp. 4F14 | reverse complement strand
GGTGGCGGTTTCGACCGGAGTGCCGTTGCGGAAGTAGAGACGCCGGCGAGCCAGCACCTGCGAGCCGACCGGGACGCCCAGACGCTCGGCGGCATCCTCGGGCACCTCCATGGGCCCGATATAGAGGACGCTGACCTTGGCAGTGGCGCCGGACTGGGCGGACTCCGCGAGGTACGCCGCCTGTCCCCCTTGCCGGAGCGAGCGCCGGAAGCGATCGGAGGAGCGGTGCCGCACGGGAGGCCGGTTCTTCACGATCGAGCCCTTGCCGTGCCGGGTCTCGACCAGCCCACTCCCCCGGACCTCGACCATGGCCTTACGGATCGTCCCGCCGGACACGCCGTAGCGGTCCACCAGCTCGGACTCACTCGGCACCATGTCACCAGGCTTGAGAACCCCCGCCCGGATCTGCTGCACGATCTCTTCCGCGATCTGCACGTACCGAGGTCCGGAACCGACCCCTCCAGCCGCAGTTCCC
>NZ_JBLRVY010000117.1:0-479 GCF_048159485.1 Streptomyces sp. 4F14 | reverse complement strand
CAGAACCACCGCACGATGCTCCAGACTCGCCCGGGTCGACACCAGTGCCGCACCCACCTCCACCAGGCCCAGCCCCGGAACCCCCTCCACGTGTGCCGCAAGCCGCCGCGCCTGCTCCCGCAACCCCGACTCCGACCTCGCCGACAACACCCACGGCACCACCATGGGAGCAACAACATCCGCACCGGAGACCGGTTCAAACTCAGGAGCCTGCTCCAGAATCACATGGGCATTCGTGCCACTGACCCCGAACGAGGACACCCCCGCCCGCCACGGCCGATCCACCACCGGCCACGGCTGCTGCTCCGTCAACAACTCCACCGCACCAGCCGACCAATCCACCTCAGAAGTCGGCGCATCCACATGCAACGTCCGCGGCAACACACCCCGCCGCATCGCCAACACCATCTTCATCACACCAGCGACACCAGCAGCGGCCTGCGTATGACCGAGATTGGACTTCAGCGACCCCAGCCACA
>NZ_JBLRVY010000116.1:0-480 GCF_048159485.1 Streptomyces sp. 4F14 | reverse complement strand
GCGGAGTCCAGGACGTCCGCGACCGGCCCGAGCCCCGCGTCCGCGTACCGCACGGCGTTGGTCAGCACCGGCAGGACACCCTGACCGGCGGCGAACGCCAGCGAACGCGCGGCGTGCCGCACCGACCCGAACCCGGTACCGGCGGCGCCATGACAGACGACCTCGATCCGCAGCGCCTCCCGCCCGAACCGCTCCCGCCACTGCGCGAGCAGCACGGCGGCCCGGTCCGGCCGCCCCGCGCCCAGCGCCCGCCCCACATCGGAGCCGGGCCCGAGCAGCACGACGACATGCTCCCCGACGGCTTCCTCCCACGGCAGCAGCGGACTCTCCCCGCCACCGGCCTCCCGCTCCCGGTGGGCGGCGCTCACCAGCCGGCACACATCCGCCCACCCCCGCCCCCCGTCCCGGGCGAGGAACAGCACCCGGGGCGCGGACTCGTCGACGAACGCCCCGCCCCGCACGGGCGCACGGGTACGACGC
>NZ_JBLRVY010000115.1:0-484 GCF_048159485.1 Streptomyces sp. 4F14 | reverse complement strand
GTCGCGGGTGTGCCGGTGCTCGCCTCGGCCGGCAACTCGGGCGACGGGCTCAACAGCACGTCGTACCCGGCCGGTTACGCCGGTGTGATCTCGGTGGCCGCCACCCAGCAGAACGGCACCCGCGCGGAGTTCTCCACGGTCCACACGTACAACGACGTGGCCGCGCCGGGCGTCGCCATCAACAGCGCGACGAACACCGGTGGATACAAGGAGGTCAACGGCACCTCGCCGGCCTGCGCACTGGCCGCGGGCGTCGTCGCCCTCATGAAGGCGAAGAACCCGAAGCTGACCCCCGCCCAGGTCAACGACGTCCTGATCGCCACCGCACAGCGCCCCGCCGGGGGCGGCAGTGCCCTGCTCGGCTACGGGCCGATCAACGCGAACGCGGCGGTCGATGCCTCCGCCTCGCCTCCCAAGGACAAGACCGCGCCGGCGGCGTACGACGGCAAGGAGTACCTGGGGACGCCTGACGGCACGCCGAAGA
>NZ_JBLRVY010000114.1:0-485 GCF_048159485.1 Streptomyces sp. 4F14 | reverse complement strand
AGCGCAGGCAGCCCGCGTCTGGAGGACGTGACGCTGGAGCTGCTGCAGGACCTGGTCGCCGACCATCCGGCGTCCAGCGCCCGGCGCCGTGGGTTCTTCAAGATGTCGCGGGTCCTGGCGGCCAACGGCTACATCCCCGAACCGCTCACCGGCAGTCACCAACAGCGCGGCACACGTCCGGAGACCGTGGCCTCGGTGCCGCCGGAGTGGTTGGAAATTGTCCTGCGCTGGCGGAAGTTCAGCACCAACGAGCCCGGCACCGTCCGCACCAAGTTCCCCTTGCTGCTGGTGGCCGGACGCTGGGCAGCCGAGAAGCATCCAGAGGCGACGAACCCGCAAGCCTGGACGCGTGACATCGCCGCCGAGTACATCGCGGACACCATGACCGCGGTTCGCGGCCAATGGGCCGGCCACAACCGCAACCGCACCGGCTGGGGCGAGCCCCTGGGCGCCCCCCTGAACCAGACGAAGCCCTCCGACACCTC
>NZ_JBLRVY010000113.1:0-485 GCF_048159485.1 Streptomyces sp. 4F14 | reverse complement strand
CGCTGCTCACCCCCGGACTCCAGCAACTCCCCACACACCGATCGCAGCATCAGCGAACCCACCGACACCACCGGAGCCCCGGTCTCATCAATCGCATTCAGGCTGAGCACGCCATCGTCAATGGCCGACAGCCGAACCCGCAACGACCGTGCGCCCGACGCGTGCAACGACACACCGCTCCACGCGAACGGGAGCCCTCCCTCGCCGCCGACGGGCAGGAACGCAGCAGCATGCAGGGCGGCGTCGAACAACGCCGGATGGATCCCGAACTCCCCCGCCAGCTCCACCGCCCCCTCCGGCAGCCGTACCTCCGCGAAGACCTCCTCACCCCGCCGCCACACCGCCCGCAACCCCCGGAACACCGGCCCGTACCCGTAACCCACCTCGGCCAGACCGTCGTAGAGATCGTCCACCGGCACCGGCACCGCTCCCGCCGGCGGCCACACCGTCAGCTCCGCGCCCGTCGGCACCGTCGCCTCGGAGGC
>NZ_JBLRVY010000112.1:0-491 GCF_048159485.1 Streptomyces sp. 4F14 | reverse complement strand
AACAGGGCATCCACTTCGTGGGAGTCGGCGTCTCCGGGGGTGAGGAGGGGGCGCTGCACGGGCCGTCGATCATGCCGGGCGGGTCGCCGGAGTCGTACGCGGTGCTGGGCCCGATGTTCGAGGCGATCAGTGCGAAGGTCGACGGGGAGCCGTGTGCGACGCACATCGGGGCGGACGGGGCCGGGCACTTCGTGAAGATGGTGCACAACGGCATCGAGTACGCCGACATGCAACTCATCGCCGAGGCTTATGACTTGCTGCGGCAGGTCGGGGGGTACGGGCCGGCGGAGATCGCGGGCATCTTCCGGGAGTGGAACGAGGGCCGGCTCGGCTCGTATCTGATCGAGATCACGGCCGAGGTCCTGGGCCACACCGACGCCTTGACCGGCGGGCCGTTCGTGGACGTGGTCGTGGACCGGGCGGGGCAGAAGGGCACCGGGCGCTGGACCGTGCAGACGGCGCTGGACCTGGCCTCGCCGGTGACGGCGATC
>NZ_JBLRVY010000111.1:0-494 GCF_048159485.1 Streptomyces sp. 4F14 | reverse complement strand
CGAACCGGGGGCCGCCGACGGCAGCGGGATCTTCGTGGTGCTCGGGCCGCTGGTGGGCGACGGGCCGGGCAGCGGGATGGCGGCCATGCTGCTGATCGCCGGGCTGTGCGGCATCGCGGTCGCGGTGGTCGGCATGTCGCGGCGCACGGTGCGGGAGATCGACTCGCTGCTTCCGGATGTCGCCACCGACACCGCTGACGACAACCCCGGCAACAAGGAACTCGTGGAGGGCTGACCATGACCACCAACCCGTTCGAGGACGACAACGGGACCTACCTCGTCCTCACCGACGCCGAGGGCCGGCACTCGCTCTGGCCCGCCGCGATCGCCGTGCCGGACGGCTGGGACGTGGCGCTGGGCGCGAGCAGCCGTGCCGACTGCCTCGCCTACGTCGAGGAGAACTGGACGGACATATGTCCCGTCCGCACGGGCGCAGATACCTGAGATGGGGGCAACGGGGGCGTTGTACGGGGTACATGACCTCTTCACGGCAC
>NZ_JBLRVY010000110.1:0-496 GCF_048159485.1 Streptomyces sp. 4F14 | reverse complement strand
GCCGAGGCTCTCGCGCGTGGTGCTCGCCCCGGCCGAACTCCCGGTGGGCGTCCTGACGGCGGTCATCGGCGTTCCCTGCTTCATCCTCCTCATGCGCCGACGCGCCTACTCCTTCGGGGGCATCTGATGCGGATCGACATCGACGCGCTCACCGTCGAGATCGCCGGCGCACGCCTGGTGGACGAGGTCACCCTCGGCGCGGCGGACGGAGAGCTCGTCGGTCTGGTCGGGCCCAACGGCAGCGGCAAGTCCACCCTGCTGCGCACCGTCGCGGGCCTGCTGCCGGCATACGACGGCACGATCACCCTGGACGGCACCCCCGTGCGCGGCGTCCCGGACAATCTGGCCGTGGTCTTCCAGGACTACGCCCGCTCCCTCTATCCCTGGCTCACCGTCCGCGAGAACGTGGCCCTCCCGCTGCGCCGCCGGGACCTGCCGCGAGCCGAACGCCGGGCCGAGGCCGACCGCATCCTGGCGCGGGTCGGTCTGACGGACG
>NZ_JBLRVY010000109.1:0-503 GCF_048159485.1 Streptomyces sp. 4F14 | reverse complement strand
CTGGACGGGGCGGATGGTCCTCCAGGCGTCGATGAGCTCACCGACGATGGGGTCGTCCGGCTTAGAGAAGGCCGCTGTCGTCTTGTTCGCCGGGATGTGCAGCAGGCAGACACGGTAGGTCTCGCCGCTGTCCGGGTCGGTGGCTTGGTCCCAGCGGACGCATTCGAGTTCGAGACGGCGTATCTCGTCCATCCGTAGCCCGCCGAACAACCACACCCCGACCAGGGCGCGGATCATCTCGATCGGATAGTAGTTCGCGTGCCATCCCGCAGCCTTCGCCCGCGGTGTCCCGTAGGCGCGCAGGTCCTCGGCGGTCAGCGTCAGACCGGCGGCCATGAGCTTGGCCCAGGCGGCATCGTCGATGATCCGGGGGTCCGGGTCACGGCCGGCCCGGACCGAAAGCGGCAGAGCCAGGACACGGCGGGGATCGAACCTGGGGGTGATCCAATCCCAGTCGATCAGGTCGCACAAGAAGCTTCGGATGGTGTCGACCCCTCCCGCCT
>NZ_JBLRVY010000108.1:0-504 GCF_048159485.1 Streptomyces sp. 4F14 | reverse complement strand
GCCGGATGCAGGAAGCCCGCTCAGCCCTCTACCTGTTGTGCGGCGACGACACCGTCGACCTCGCCGCCGCTCTCGCGCGCCGGGTCTGGAGTTCCCGGCCCAGCGAGGGCAGGGACGATCTCAAGGCCGAGCACCGGGAGACGGAGGAACTCCTGCGCCGCTTCACCCATCAGCTCCGGCAGGAGATCGCCAGGACGTAGCCTCAGTTCCGGGCCTGTGCCGAGCGGCGGCGCATGGGACCGTCAACCCGCCCGGACCAGGAAACGCTGATCCGCGGCGCCGGTGCAGCGTTCCTCGATCGCCTCGGCGCCCGCGGCGGTGTCGTTGTCGACGATGCCGATGCACCCGCTGCTCGTGGTCGGACGCAGACGGAACGTCCCGGCAGTGGATTCCAGACGGAAGACGGTGCCCTGCGCACAGTTCCGGCGGGGTTCGAGCATGCCCTTGATCTGGTCCTCGCCCATCACCGTCAGGCACCCCTTTCCCATCCGGGGATGGTGCCAC
>NZ_JBLRVY010000107.1:0-505 GCF_048159485.1 Streptomyces sp. 4F14 | reverse complement strand
CGGTCAAGCAGTTGGCGGCCAACAACCAGGAGAGCGACCGGATGCGGGTGAGCGCCGACATCGACGAGCGCACCCTGCGCGAGATCTACTTCCCGGCGTTCGAGCGGATCGTGACGCAGACGCGCCCGGCGACGGTCATGTGCTCCTACAACAGGGTCAACGGCGCCTTCGCCGCCGAAAGCCACTGGCTCCTCACCCAGGTGCTGCGCGCGGAGTGGGGCTTCGACGGTGTGGTCGTCTCCGACTGGGGCGCCGTCGGCGACCGCGTCGCCGCGCTGCTGGCCGGCACGGACCTGGAGATGCCCGGCAACAGCCGAGGCACCGACGCGGAGGTCGCCGCCGCTGTGCGGTCCGGTGAACTCGACGAAGCCGTGGTCGACACCGCCGTCGCACGACTGCGTGACCTGGCCCGGCGGGTCCGCGCCGAGACGGGCGCGCCCGCGGTGGACTTCGAGGCGCACCACCGGCTGGCCCGCGAGGCCGCCGCCGACTGCCTGGTGCTGAT
>NZ_JBLRVY010000106.1:0-510 GCF_048159485.1 Streptomyces sp. 4F14 | reverse complement strand
GCCAGCTGACGCGTCATCGCGAGGACAGCGCCCTTGGTCGCCGCGTGCGCGAGTATGGGTACCCCCGGATTGCCCCGATGGGCCGCCACGGACGCGACATTGATGATGACGCCGCCTTGTTTCGCAAGGTGAGGCCAGGCGGCGCGGGTGACGTAGAAGACGAGATCGAGTTCGTTGCGCAGCGTGAATCGCCAGTCCTCGTCGGTCACACTCATCACCGGTCCGAAACGCGCCGACGAGGCGTTGTTGTAGACCACATCGATGCGTCCGTGTTCCCGCACGGCCCCTTCCACCCACGCTGTGGCCTCGGCGCGGTCGCCGAGATCGACGGGCGCCTGCCCGTCCATCACCCCACCCGCCGCCTCGACCTCGGCCACGGTCTGGCTGTGTGCCTTCTCGTCCACGTCACAGCCGACGACGACCGCACCCGCGGCGGCGAACCGCAAGGCCGCCTCGCGGCCCAGTCCCCCGCCCGTGCCCGTTATCAGGACGACCTTGTCCCGCAGTCCA
>NZ_JBLRVY010000105.1:0-512 GCF_048159485.1 Streptomyces sp. 4F14 | reverse complement strand
CAGGGCCGCCGAGGGCCTGGTGGTCCTGACGCATCTGTGGTGGACCGCCGAGGGCCCGGCCGACGACCCCTTCGCCCCCGACCGCGAGCAGCTGCGGGCGGCCAGGGAGAAGGTCCTGGCCCTCGGCCCGGCGCTGATCGTGCCGGGACACGGGGCACCGTTCGTGCCTTCGTCCTCGACACCTGTCTAGGCTCGGCCGCCGGCCTCAAACCCATAAACGCCTGGGCGAAGCCGAGCTGATCCCTGCTCGCGATCCTGTGCGACTGGGGCGTCCCGCGACGGCGAACGTCGAGCTCGGGCCATCCAGGTCTGATCGCAACCGGTGCCCTACCAGCCCATGTCCTTGGCGACCTCTTCCTGGGCCGCGGCGATCTCCGCCTCGGTGGATTCGATGACGTCCACCTCTTCCGAACGTGTCAGCAGGTCTGCGAGAGCCTGCTTCTGCGCCGGGTGCGTGATCGGCACGGCACGGTGTCCAGGTCGGTGCTCGCCCTGCCCGGCGGCTGGTTCGC
>NZ_JBLRVY010000104.1:0-514 GCF_048159485.1 Streptomyces sp. 4F14 | reverse complement strand
CAATGACACGACTTCGGCGGTACGCTTGAGCCCCGCTACATTGTCGGCGCGGAATCACTAGACCAGTGAGCTATTACGCACTCTTTCAAGGGTGGCTGCTTCTAAGCCAACCTCCTGGTTGTCTCTGCGACTCCACATCCTTTCCCACTTAGCGTACGCTTAGGGGCCTTAGTCGATGCTCTGGGCTGTTTCCCTCTCGACCATGGAGCTTATCCCCCACAGTCTCACTGCCGCGCTCTCACTTACCGGCATTCGGAGTTTGGCTAAGGTCAGTAACCCGGTAGGGCCCATCGCCTATCCAGTGCTCTACCTCCGGCAAGAAACACACGACGCTGCACCTAAATGCATTTCGGGGAGAACCAGCTATCACGGAGTTTGATTGGCCTTTCACCCCTAACCACAGGTCATCCCCCAGGTTTTCAACCCTGGTGGGTTCGGTCCTCCACGAAGTCTTACCTCCGCTTCAACCTGCCCATGGCTAGATCACTCCGCTTCGGGTCTTGAGCGTGCTACT
>NZ_JBLRVY010000103.1:0-516 GCF_048159485.1 Streptomyces sp. 4F14 | reverse complement strand
GAACCCAATCCCGAAGACGGACCCGATATTGGCGTCCGCGACGGACGTGAGAACGCCCTCCTCCAACAGCCGCACCGTGTCCAGCGCCTCGGAGAACAGCATGCGTTCCTGCATGTCCCGGAAGGGAATCTCCGCGCTCTCACGGGTGAAGTGCTCACGCAGCCCCGGCCACAACCCACCCCGCTTGCCGGAATCGTCGTAGTCGTAGAATCCCGCCCCACCACTA
This sequence comes from Streptomyces sp. 4F14, assembly GCF_048159485.1. Taxonomy (NCBI): domain Bacteria; kingdom Bacillati; phylum Actinomycetota; class Actinomycetes; order Kitasatosporales; family Streptomycetaceae; genus Streptomyces; species Streptomyces sp. 4F14. The sequence goes on along the minus strand of NZ_JBLRVY010000103.1, from coordinate 290 downwards.
CGCCCGGGCCGGTCGAATTCCTCGACCATGCGGTCGATGACGCTCTCGGCGGGATGGGAGACCCACGTGCCGCCCGCCTCCTCCACCGCCCGCTTGGACTCGTTCCGGATCTTGCGCGGCAGCGTGAGCGTGAGTTCGTCCATCAGCGACAGGACCTTGGCGGGGTATCCCGCCTGCGCCGCCGCCTGCTCGCCCGACGCCGGCTCGATGCCCTCCCCGACCATCGCGACGCCCTCATTGATGAAGTGGCCGATGACACGAGAGGTGAAGAAGCCGCGCGAGTCGTTCAC
>NZ_JBLRVY010000102.1:0-524 GCF_048159485.1 Streptomyces sp. 4F14 | reverse complement strand
ACGGCCACTTCGAGGTGACCGACGACGTCACCGACTTCACCCACGCCGACTTCCTGAGCAGCGTCGGCAAGCGCACCGAGGTCTTCCTGCGCTTCTCCACGGTGGCCGACTCGCTCGGCGGCGCGGACGCGGTCCGCGACCCGCGCGGCTTCGCGCTGAAGTTCTACACCGAGGAGGGCAACTACGACCTCGTCGGCAACAACACCCCGGTGTTCTTCATCAAGGACCCGATCAAGTTCCCCGACTTCATCCACTCGCAGAAGCGCGACCCGTTCACGGGCAAGCAGGAGCCGGACAACGTCTGGGACTTCTGGGCGCACTCGCCCGAGGCCACGCACCAGGTGACCTGGCTGATGGGCGACCGCGGCATCCCGGCGTCGTACCGCCACATGGACGGCTTCGGCTCGCACACCTACCAGTGGACGAACGCCAAGGGCGAGTCCTACTTCGTCAAGTACCACTTCAAGACGAACCAGGGCGTGCGGTCCCTCTCCGCCGACCAGGCAGCCGAACTCGTCGGCAAG
>NZ_JBLRVY010000101.1:0-532 GCF_048159485.1 Streptomyces sp. 4F14 | reverse complement strand
GTCAGCCGGTGGGAAGCGAATCGGGGGAAGACGGTTCGGAAGGAGCGTCCTCGTTCGAGCTCCCGCCGGGACAGCGCCTCCAGCGCGGCTGGCCGGTCACGCACTACGGACCGGTGCCCAAGTTCCGCCCCGAGCGCTGGGAGTTCCGGGTCTTCGGGGCCACCGCCGACGGCGAGAAACGCGGCTGGACCCACGACGAGTTCACCGCCCTGCCGTACACCACGGTCGTCGCCGACCTGCACTGCGTCACGAAGTTCAGCATGCTCGGCGCCGAGTGGGGCGGGGTGCCCGCCGCCACGATCCTGGAGCTCGCGCCGCCCGCCCCGGCCGTCACCCACGTGATGGTCTGGGCCGAGTACGGCTTCAGCTCCAACCTCCGGCTGGCCGACTTCGCGGACGGGCGTGCCCTCTTCGCCACCCACAAGGACGGCGAACTGCTCACCGCCGAGCACGGCTTCCCGCTGCGCCTGATCGTCCCCCACCTGTACGCCTGGAAGGGCCCCAAGTGGGTGCGCGGCGTCGAGTACATGAC
>NZ_JBLRVY010000100.1:0-535 GCF_048159485.1 Streptomyces sp. 4F14 | reverse complement strand
TTGTCGACCCGCCCGTACGTGTGCGCCCCGAAGTAGTCCCGCTGCCCCTGCAACAACGCGGCCGGCAGACGCTCGGCCCGCAGCGTGTCGTAGTACGCCAGCGACGCCGAGAACGCGGGCACCGGGATCCCCCGCCGCGCCGCCGTCGCGACGATCTCCCGCCACGGCACCTGCGCGTCCGTGATCTCCTGCGCGAACTCCTTCTCCGTCAGCAGCGACACCAGCGCCGCGTCCTGCGCGTACGCGGCCCGGATCCGGTCCAGGAACGACGCCCGGATGATGCACCCGCCCCGCCAGATCCGCGCCACCGCCGCCAGGTCGATGTCCCAGCCGTACTCCTTCGCCGCGTCCTGGATCATCGTCCAGCCCTGGTCGTACGCGATCACCTTCGACGCGTACAGCGCGTTCTCCACCTGCGACGCGAACCGCGCCGCCTCCGTCCGCGACAGCGCCGGGGTCGTCCCGCCCGGCAACCCCCGGTACGCCGCCCGCAGCGCCGTCTGCCCCGACGCCGCCCGCGCGAACGTCGCCTGCG
>NZ_JBLRVY010000099.1:0-537 GCF_048159485.1 Streptomyces sp. 4F14 | reverse complement strand
CCACTGGTGTACACCCGCTGTGTCGGTTTTGGCTCGTTCACCTCCGGGGCGCCCCGGTCGGTGTCGGGACCACGACCGCGGCCAGCCCTTCGGGCGTGCCCCCACCGGCGAACGCGGGCTCCGCGGGCCCGTGCGGCACCGGATAGTGGCCGGAACTGAGCGCCCGGCGCAGCCGGTACTCGTCCAGTGGCCCGGAGAACGCCATGCCCTGCCCGTGCGTGCACCCCATCGCCCGCAGCGCGACGACCTGCTCGGGCAGGTCCACGCCGTCGGCCACGGACTGCAGCCCGAGGTCGCCGGCGATCCGCAGCAGCCCGCCGGTGATCTTGTGCAGCCGCGCCGACTCGACGACGCCCTCGACCAGACCGCGGTCCAGCCTGAGCATGTCGACGGGGAGCCTGCGTAGCGCGGTGATCGCCGCGTAACCGCTGCCGAAGCCGTCCAGGGCGACCCGGACACCGAGTCTGCGCAGGCCGCTCAGGCGGCGCTCCAGCTCGTCCAGCGAGATCCGGGGGTCGAGGTCGGACAGCTCGATGA
>NZ_JBLRVY010000098.1:0-543 GCF_048159485.1 Streptomyces sp. 4F14 | reverse complement strand
CCGCCGCCTGCTCGGCCAGCTCCGCCGCCGGGACGACCCGGTTGACGATGCCCAGCTCCAGGGCGTCCTGCGCGGAGACCGACCGCGGGAAGAAGAGCAGATCGGCGGCGCGGCTCTGCCCGATCAGCCGGGGCAGGGTCCAGGACACGCCCGAGTCGGCGGTGAGGGCGACGCCCGCGAAGGACGTGTTGAAGGAGGCGGTGTCGGCGACCACCCGGTAGTCCGCCGCCAGCGCGAACCCGAATCCGGCCCCGGCCGCGACCCCGTTCACCCCGGCCACGACCGGCTTCGCCATCTCCGTGATCGCCCGCACGATCGGGTTGTAGTGCTCCTGGACCGTGCTCAGAGCGTTCCCGCCGCCCGCCTCGCGGGTGGCCCGCAGGGTGGCGACGTGCTCCTTCAGGTCCTGGCCGACGCAGAAGGCGCGCCCGGTGGCCGTGAGCAGCAGCGCCCGTACCGCCGGGTCCGCCGACTCTTCCAGCAGCGCGTCCCGGAGCGCGACCTTCTCCGCCGTGTTCAGCGCGTTCATCGCGTCGGGTCGGT
>NZ_JBLRVY010000097.1:0-544 GCF_048159485.1 Streptomyces sp. 4F14 | reverse complement strand
ACCATCACCGCCCACAACACCGGCTGCACCACATCAACCCGCCCCAACACCTCCTCGTCCCCCAACACCTCCAACAAGTCCCACTCCACGAACGGCGCCAACGCCCGAGCACATTCACGCATCCGCCCCGCAAACACCGGCGAAGCAACCAACAGCCCCTGAGCCATACCCACCCACTGCGACCCCTGACCCGGAAACACGAACACCACACCACGCCCACCAACCACACCCTGACCAGCCACCCCACTCACCACACCAACACCCGGCTCCCCCACCGCCAACCCACGCAGACCCTGCAACAACTCATCCCGGCCACCCCCCAGCACCACCGCCCGATGCTCCAGACCCGCCCGACTCGACACCAACGCCGCACCCACCTCCACCGGATCCAGCCCCGCATCCATCTCCACATGCACCACAAGCCGCCGCGCCTGCTCCCGCAACCCCGACTCCGACCGCGCCGACACCACCCACGGCACCACCGACGACAACACCACCGGCCCCGCCCCCTCCACATCGGAAGCCGGTTCAAACTCAGCAGCCT
>NZ_JBLRVY010000096.1:0-547 GCF_048159485.1 Streptomyces sp. 4F14 | reverse complement strand
ACCGCCGGCTGCGCCGTACTCCAGCTCACCCTCACCGCGAAGTCCCGCCACTTGCCGGGGACCACCTTGCTGCACCTTCCCCAGCCCTCCAGCGCTCCCGCCGCCATCGCCACGGCGGCCACAGACGCCATCCGCAGGACTCGCTGAGACGACCCAGAAGACAGAAAGCAGGAACAACCACGTGGCAGTCCGTACCGCCTGGAAAATTGTCCACAGCTGTGGACACGAAGTGACGCACAACCTGTCCAACCGCCCCGCCGACCGGCGCGCCGGATACGCGCGCTGGCTCGAAGGCCGCGACTGCACCGACTGCTGGAAGGCCGCCCGCGATTCCGACACGGAATCCAAGGAAGCCTGGCTCGCCGCCAAGCGCGCCGAGGAGCAGCAGGCCGCCCGCGAGTGGGCCGAGCAGTTCGACATGCCGGCGCTCGAAGGGCCCGAGCGGGCCCTCGACTGGGGCGAGCGCTCCCGTCACCAGCTCGTCACCGCCGCGTACAGCGCGCTAGTGAGCGAGGGCTCCTGGGACGAGGCCGACTGGGCCGTCCTC
>NZ_JBLRVY010000095.1:0-551 GCF_048159485.1 Streptomyces sp. 4F14 | reverse complement strand
CGACCGCGGGTATCGGCGCCGCGTGCGCACGGCGGCTGGCCGCCGACGGGCACGACCTCGTCCTGGTGGCCCGGGACACCAAGCGGCTGCGCGAGCAGGCGACCGAGCTGCACGACCGGCACGGCATCGAGGCCGAGGTGCTGAGCGCCGACCTCGCCGAGGACACCGGCATCGAGTCGGTCGCCGCCCGCCTCGGCGACCGCCGCAACCCCGTCGACCTGCTGATCAACAACGCCGGCTTCGGCAACAAGGGCCGCTATCTCGACGTCTCCATGGCCGACGAGCTCAAGATGCTCAAGGTGCACTGCGAGGCGGTGCTGCGGCTCACGTCGGCCGCGGCGGAGGCGATGCGGGAGCGCGGGCGCGGCGGTGTCGTCAACGTCGCCTCGGTCGCGGCGTTCGTGCCGCGCGGGACGTACGGCGCTTCCAAGGCGTGGGTCGTGCAGTTCACGCAGGGGGCGGCGCGGGATCTGGCCGGGAGCGGGGTGCGGCTGATGGCGCTGTGCCCCGGGTTCGTGCGGACCGAGTTCCATGAGCGGGCCGGGATGGGG
>NZ_JBLRVY010000094.1:0-551 GCF_048159485.1 Streptomyces sp. 4F14 | reverse complement strand
ATCGAGAGAGACCCCTACGTGAGCGAACCGAACGGCCCCGTCTGCCCGGAGTGCGGCACACCCCGGGCATCCGACGGAACCCCCGCCTGCGCCTGCGCGCGCCGCGCCTCCGACGCCCGTCGCGACGCGCGCGCGGCGGAGCGGGCGGCGGCTGAGGACTTCGATCCGGTGCGGATACGGTCGTTGGTGGCCAACGGCGACGCCGGGCAGACGAGCGTCGACCGGGACCAAACACCGCAAGCCCCAAGGGAGTCGACCGACGAGGGCCCCGCATCTCCCGCACGGCCGACGCCGGACGAGGCACCCCTCCGCGACACGGACGACCTCCCTGAGCGCAGACGCAGGCACCGCACCCTTCTCGTCACCGGAGCGGGCGTCACCCTGGCCGTCCTGCTCACGGGCGCATACCTGGGCGGACTGTTCACCTATGACAGCCCGTCACGGGGCGGCGCCGTCTCCGACGACATACGGGAACCCGTCCCGGAAGGCTCGACGGAGGACGGCACCGCTCCCGAGGGCCAGTCCTCGGGCACGGCCTCCGCCTCCCCGTC
>NZ_JBLRVY010000093.1:0-560 GCF_048159485.1 Streptomyces sp. 4F14 | reverse complement strand
ATTCCGGTCATCGCCTACGACCGTCTCGCCCAGGGGCCCATCGACGCGTACGTCTCCCACGACAACGAGCTCGTCGGCGAGGTCCAGGGCCGCTCCCTGGTCGAGGAACTCGGTTCCAAGGCCGCTACCAGCAAGGTCGTCATGATGAACGGCGACCCCGCCGACCCGAACACGGGACTGGTCAAGAAGGGCGCCCTCGGCGAGCTCGACGGCCAGGTGAACATCGTCAAGAAGTACGACACCGACAAGTGGTCGCCCGAGGCCGCCAAGGCCAACATGGAGAAGGCGATCGCCTCCGTCGGGATCGGCGACATCGCCGCCGTCTACTCGGCGAGCGACGGCTTGGCTGACGGTGTCATCAAGGCCTTCAAGGACGCGGGCGCGAGCAAGATCCCGCCGGTGACCGGGCAGGACGCGAACCTGGACGCGGTGCAGCGGGTCATCTCGGGCGAGCAGTTCATGACCGTGTACAAGTCCTTCCTGCTGGAGGCCACCAACGCCGCGAAGATGGCCGTGTACAAGGTCCAGGGCCGCAACATCGAGTTCGACGCGCTCACCCA
>NZ_JBLRVY010000092.1:0-562 GCF_048159485.1 Streptomyces sp. 4F14 | reverse complement strand
TGTCCAGCAGGTGCATGGCCAGCGACCCGGCTGCCGAGCCCCGTGCCGCGATCCTGATGCCGAGGCCGCGGGTGTCGCGGACGATCTGGTGGACGGTGAGGAAGAAGGTGGCGTACCCGAGCCGGCCGACGAGACGCAGCTCGTCCTCCAGCCGGGTCCGGTACCGCTCGTCACGGTCGTGCCCCCGGCGGACGAGGCCGGTCTCGCAGATCTCGCGCAGCACCTGTTCCGGCGCCCGCTGCCCGGCGCCGGCCAGTTCGGGTTCGGGGAAGAAGACCCGGCCGAGCCCGAGGTGGTCCTCCGGGTCGACCCGGCACAGCGCGGCCGTCTCCTCGGTGACCTCCAGCAGCCGGTGCGCCGTGCGCGGCCCGTACCCGGCGGCCTCGGCCACCCGCAGCGCGACCCGCGCCATCCCGCTCGCCGGCTTGAGCCACCGTTCCCCGCTGTCGAGGACCCCGTGCCGGTCCACCGGCACGAGCCTGCGCGCGGAGTCCAGGACGTCCGCGACCGGCCCGAGCCCCGCGTCCGCGTACCGCACGGCGTTGGTCAGCACCGGCAGGAC
>NZ_JBLRVY010000091.1:0-565 GCF_048159485.1 Streptomyces sp. 4F14 | reverse complement strand
GCAGGGGCTGCGGCAGGACCTGTTCCACGACGCCTTCGCCTACCGCCCGCTGCCGCGCAGGAGCGTCGACGGCCCGGTGACCCGGCGGCTGCCGGGCCGGCTGAGGGAGTACGCGGCCTGGCTGCCGCACGCGGTGATCGTCACGGCCGCCCTGTTCGCCGTGCTCATCGCCGGGACCGTCAGCGACCGCCTGGTCGTGGTGCTCGGCCCGATCTCCGCGATCCCGATCCTGCTGACCATGATCCGGCCGGTCGGAGCGTTCTGGGCGTCCATGGCCGCGACCCCGGTCAGTGTGCTGTTCGGCGGTTCGACGGGTGACTGGCCGTGGCCGCCCGCCGCCTTCGTCGTCCAGCTGACGGTGCTGACGGTCGTCGCGATACGCACCAGGCCGCGCACCGCGGCGTACATGTGGGCGGTCACCGGGGCGTACGCCTTCCTGGCGGAGGCGATGTTCGGCCGCGGCCCCTACTACGGCAGCAACGCCGGGCCGATGATGGTGGTCTCCGCGCTGATCCTGCTGGTCGTCGCCGTCTGGCACACCCGCAAGGAGGCCCGCCAGGAGGTG
>NZ_JBLRVY010000090.1:0-583 GCF_048159485.1 Streptomyces sp. 4F14 | reverse complement strand
ATGCCGGGCAACTCCCGCCGGGTGAGCGGGAGTTGGCTGGTGTCTGCTGACGGTACGGGGCCCGCGAGCCGGCGGGACATCTCCGGCAGGTGCTTCTCCTCCGTCGTGCCCAGCGCGGCCAGCAGCACCTGGCGCGGATACTGGTGGCACAGCACCCGCGTCCCCGGCCGCTCGGCGATGTCCGTGAACACCACCGTCGGCCGGGTGCCGTGCTCCTGCTCGATCCCGGCGAGCGTCCGCGCCACCTCGACCCGGCCGCTGATCCTGCTGTCGTAGCGGTACAGATCGACCGCGTCGTAGCAGCCGGGCAGCCCGAGCGAGGCCGCGTCCGCCGCCCGGGTCAGCCCGCTGCCGGGGAAACCGCCGCTCACCGGCGCACCCGTGCCTCGGCCGGGAAGGGACGGCAGTCCTCGGTGGACTCCCGGGCCGTCTCCCAGGGGAAGACGATCCAGTCGTCGATGACGGCCGGGCAGTGGTCGGGGACATAGCCGCTGCGGTGATTGCGGACCACGGCGGCGAACCGCACGTCCTCCGGCGCGACCCCGGCCGCCGCGAGATGGGCGAGGACCGCGTCCGCGGTCGC
>NZ_JBLRVY010000089.1:0-587 GCF_048159485.1 Streptomyces sp. 4F14 | reverse complement strand
ACCTCATCATCGGAGGAGCCCTATCAGTCCTCGGACTGTCTGTCCCGCAGGCCTTGACGGTCGTCGTCCTTGGCAACAGCTTCTGGCTGTTTGTGGGCTACGCGGCTAGAAGCGGAGCAGCGTCTGGAACGCCGAGCTCGGTTATCACTCGCGCCATCTACGGTGTCAAGGGAAACCGCTACGCCAGCGCGGGCATAAGCTGGCTCACCTCGGTGGCCTACGAAGGGATCAATCTCGCCACCGCGTCACTGGTCAGTTACGCCCTGCTGGAGTCGATGGGCGTTTCGCTGAACATCGCCCTCAAGATCGCGGTTGCGGCGGTCATCGGGGTCGCGACCTTCGGCATCAGCATCTACGGCCACGCGACAATCGTGCGCTCCAGTTGGATGTTCAGCGTGAGCCTGGGAATCAGCTTGTTGGTCCTCGGCGGTTTTGTCCTGTCTGAGGCGCGCAGCGCTCCGGCCGACTACACCCCTCTGCAGGGCGCCGATCTGGGGGCCGCACTTCGGGGCGGCCTCGCCGTGGTCGTCGGTGGCCCGCTGTCCTACAGCAACGGGGCGGACTACGCGCGGTATCTCCCCGCCACG
>NZ_JBLRVY010000088.1:0-612 GCF_048159485.1 Streptomyces sp. 4F14 | reverse complement strand
ATGAAACTCGCTAGAGGCTTTTCTCGACAGCATAGGATCATCCACTTCACCACAATCGGCTCGGCATCAGGTCTCAGGCTCAAGTTGTCCGGATTTGCCTGGACAACGCCCTACACCCTTACCCCGGGACAACCACCGCCCGGGCTGGACTACCTTCCTGCGTCACCCCATCACTCACCTACTACAAGTCTGGTCCGTCGGCTCCACCACTTCCCTTTGCCCGAAGGCTCCGGGACGGCTTCACGGACTTAGCATCGCCTGGTTCGATGTTTGACGCTTCACAGCGGGTACCGGAATATCAACCGGTTATCCATCGACTACGCCTGTCGGCCTCGCCTTAGGTCCCGACTTACCCTGGGCAGATCAGCTTGACCCAGGAACCCTTAGTCAATCGGCGCACACGTTTCCCACGTGTGAATCGCTACTCATGCCTGCATTCTCACTCGTGAACCGTCCACCACTGCCTTCCGGCGCAGCTTCACCCGGCACACGACGCTCCCCTACCCATCACAGCACCCGTTGGGGCTATACGCTGCAATGACACGACTTCGGCGGTACGCTTGAGCCCCGCTACATTGTCGGCGCGGAATCACTAGACCAGTGAGCTATTAC
>NZ_JBLRVY010000087.1:0-614 GCF_048159485.1 Streptomyces sp. 4F14 | reverse complement strand
GCCGCCCGTTCTCACCATCTGCCAGCGCCACCTCGCCGCCGGCCACGCCGTACGGCGCAAGACCACCCCGAGCGACCTCAACACCCCGCTGCACGGCCACACCACCACCTGCAGCCAGTAACTCCCCACCACCGAAGGAAACTTGTATGCGCGCCCTGAAGCGCTCCGCCACCACCGCCGTCATCCTCGCCGCGCTCGCCGGCACCACCGCCCTGGCCACCGCCGCCCCGGCTTCCGCCGCCAGCTACCACTGCAAGACCACTAGCCACTCCGTCGACGACCCGTCGTACACAGGACCCGACTCCGACAACTGGGACCTCGACGTCACGCTCTGCGCCATGCGGTCCGGCGGCTACATCTACACCAACGCCACCGTGTACTGGGACGGCCCGTACACGGCCAAGAACCGCAACACCTACACCTTCAACAACGCCAAGTTCCAGCTCCAGACCAAGAAGAGCGTCAGCGGCACGGACCCGGTCGTGAAGTCCGCCGCCTACAACGGACTTGAGGACGCGCTCGAACACAGCAGCAGCCACGGCAACGGCTCCTATTCAACCGGAACCCTGAAGCACAAGGCGGGCTCCGGCAGCCGCTACCTCGCCGACGGCTAC
>NZ_JBLRVY010000086.1:0-659 GCF_048159485.1 Streptomyces sp. 4F14 | reverse complement strand
GACAACGGGCTCGACACGGCGCTCGGCCGGCTGATCCCCGACGGCACCGGGCTCGCGGCCCTGTTCGGGATCGCCGTGCTGGCCGCCGTACTGGCGAATGTCATCAACAATCTGCCGGCGGTGCTGGTGCTGCTGCCGCTCGCGTCCGGTTCCGGTCCCGGCGCCGTCCTCGCCGTGCTGCTCGGCGTGAACATCGGCCCCAACCTCACCTGCGCCGGATCCCTGGCGACGCTGCTGTGGCGGCGTATCGTCCACGCCCATGACGCGGAGGTCCAGCTGCGGGAGTTCACGCGGCTCGGCCTGTTCGCCGTCCCCGCGAGCCTGTGCGCCGCGGTGCTGGCACTGTGGGCGTCGCTGGCGGTGATCGGAGGAGGCTGATCGTATGGCGGTGGTGGTCGTCTGGGTCGTCGAGGGCACGTGGCCCGCGTGTGTGGACGCCGCGCGGGCGCATGCTCCCGAGGGCGCCGAGATCGTGCTGCTGCACGTCACCGGGCACGATGTCGCCGACGCCGCGCACGGCGCGTTCGCCGGGCTGCTCGGCCGCGGGCATCCGGAACGCGACCCCGGCACCCGCGTCGAACACCTCGCCGCCGCCTCCGCCGAGAGCCTGCTGCGGGCCGCCGCCGAGCGCCTGGACCGGCCCTGCACCCGCAGCGAGC
>NZ_JBLRVY010000085.1:0-679 GCF_048159485.1 Streptomyces sp. 4F14 | reverse complement strand
GCCGGTCGTCAGGACGACGTTCGGATTCAGGGCGAGGTTCCTCGCCTTGCGTTCCTCCGGGCCCGTGCAGAAGTGCAGCGCGCCCCGCGACCACACCGCCGGCAGCGGCGTCACATGCGGCCGCCCGTCCGGCCGTACCGTCGAGATCCAGAACAGCTCGGCCCCGGTCAGCAGCTTCTCCGCCTCCGACCAGGGGATCGCCTCGGCCTTCTTGTCGCTGTAGCGCGTATCCAGTCGGGTCTGCGGTTGGTTACCGGTCATCGGACACCTCCAGTGGCTCCACAGGACAGACCGGCCGGGCCGCCGGAATTCATCGGCGCCACTTACAGGTACTCCGGCTAGGCTCGACCGGGTACGACCTTGATCGGGTGCGTACGACCGTGATCGGACGGGAGGGCGAGCATGACGGCGCCGGGGCGCAGGAGCAGTACCTTCACACGGCTGCTGCGGCACGGATTCACCGACCCGTCCGCCGCCGAGCAGCTCCTCGACCTGGACGCGCTCGCTTCCGTGCGGTCCGATCCGGTCCTCCTGGAGGCGCTCGGGGCCACCGCCGACCCCGATCGGGCCCTCCGCGGACTGGGCCGGATCGTGGAGGGGGGGGAGGAGAGCGAGCGGCAGGTGCTGCTCGACACCCTCGTCACCGCCAAGCCCCTGCGCGACCGGCTCCTCGGGGTCC
>NZ_JBLRVY010000084.1:0-679 GCF_048159485.1 Streptomyces sp. 4F14 | reverse complement strand
GGGTGGTTGGTCGTTGTTTGAGAACTGCACAGTGGACGCGAGCATCTGTGGCCAAGTTTTTAAGGGCGCACGGTGGATGCCTTGGCACCAGGAACCGATGAAGGACGTGGGAGGCCGCGATAGTCCCCGGGGAGTCGTCAACCAGGCTTTGATCCGGGGGTTTCCGAATGGGGAAACCCGGCAGTCGTCATGGGCTGTCACCCATACCTGAACACATAGGGTATGTGGAGGGAACGAGGGGAAGTGAAACATCTCAGTACCCTCAGGAAGAGAAAACAACCGTGATTCCGGGAGTAGTGGCGAGCGAAACCGGATGAGGCCAAACCTACGACGTGTGAGACCCGGCAGGGGTTGCGTCGTGGGGGTTGTGGGATCTCTCTTCTACGGTCTGCCGGCCGTAGGACAAGTCAGAAACCGTATGGATAGGCGAAGGACATGCGAAAGGTCCGGCGTAGAGGGTAAGACCCCCGTAGTCGAAATCTGTACGGCTTGTTTGAGAGACACCCAAGTAGCACGGGGCCCGAGAAATCCCGTGTGAATCTGGCGGGACCACCCGCTAAGCCTAAATATTCCCTGGTGACCGATAGCGGATAGTACCGTGAGGGAATGGTGAAAAGTACCCCGGGAGGGGAGTGAAATAGTACCTGAAACCGTGTGCCTACAAGCCGTGGGAGCGTCG
>NZ_JBLRVY010000083.1:0-683 GCF_048159485.1 Streptomyces sp. 4F14 | reverse complement strand
TCACGGCCTTCCTCGATCCGGCCGTGCTGGTCCGGTTCGGGCTGGCGAAGGAGCTGTCGTGAACTCCGGGGAGCTGCTGGAGCGCTCGCTCGCCTATGCGCTGGGCAGCGTCGCCGAGGTCGGGTCCGCGAGCCCGGGGCGGGCGACGCCGTGCGCCGAGTGGGACCTGGGGGAGCTGCTCGCGCACCTCGACGACTCGCTGGAGGCGCTCTACGAGGGGCTGACGGGCGGTCGGATCGACCTGCTCCCGCGCGCCGACCGCGTCTGCGGCTTCCGTACGCGCGCGTGCGCGGTGCTCGGCGCCTGGGCCGCAGGGCCGCCACGGACGACCCTGGTGGGCGAACGGCCGCTGGATGTACGGGTGATGGGGGCTGTGGGGGCGGTGGAGATAGCCGTGCACGGGTGGGACGTGGCGCAGGCCTGCGGCCGGCCGAGGCCCCTTCCCGTGGCGCTCGCCGCCGAGCTGCTGAGCGTCGCCCGGTGTGTGGTGGCGGAGGAGGACCGGGGGGTGCGGTTCGGCGCGCCGGTCGGCGTGCCGCCACGCGCGCGTGCCGACGTACGGCTGCTGGCCTTCCTGGGTCGTCGCGATTCCTTTCCGGCGTGAGCCTGGTCTGCCTTACGTCAGTGACCGTCGTGATCTCACGGAAGGCAGCACCAAGACCGAGTCCCTCACACCCCCCCAC
>NZ_JBLRVY010000082.1:0-699 GCF_048159485.1 Streptomyces sp. 4F14 | reverse complement strand
GATGTACGAACGCGCGGTCGAGGACGAGCACTACTACCCCCGTCGCACCGCGCTCACGTTTGTGGTCAGCCGCTGGCTCCAGGAGTCGGGGACCCGTGAACTCGTCCTGTCCCGCGCCCTGAACGACAGTGACGAGACGGTGCGCGATGCGGCACTGGAGATGCTGGCGACGCACTGGCCTACGGATCCGCGCACACTTGAGATCGTGCGCGCCCGCGCCTCCGACGACGACAAGTGGGTCGTCCGGCAGAAGGCGCTGGACCTGCTCGTCGAGCACTGGTCCGAGCGGCCCGACACTCTGCCCCTGCTGCGAGCACGCTTCCACGCCGACCGGGCCGAACCCCTTCGCAGCGGCGTCATGGGACAACTCGCCCAGCACTACCGGGACGCCCCCGACACCCACCGGCTGATCCACGACCAGACCATCGAGGCAAGCGCCGCGACAGTCCGCGACACCGCGCTCAGCCTGCTCGCCCAGCACTGGGGACCGGAACCCCGCACACACCGGCTGATCCTCGACCGCGCCACCGCCGACGACGCCCCGGCACCCCGCCGTACCGCTCTCGCCCTGCTCGCCAAGCACTGGCGGAGCGCCCCTGCCACCCACGCGCTGATATTCCAACGCGCCACGGAGGACCCGCACGAGGACGTCCGAAGCCTCGCGATGGACCTGCTCAACGACCACTGGTCCGGCGATCC
>NZ_JBLRVY010000081.1:0-713 GCF_048159485.1 Streptomyces sp. 4F14 | reverse complement strand
ACAACGGCATCTCGCCGAAAGCCATAGGGAGGGCCACCCTCGCGGCCCTGACCGGCGGCGAACCGCAGGGCGGCTCCACCATCACCCAGCAGTATGTGAAGAACGCGCTGCTCAGCCCGGAGCGTTCACTGTCCCGCAAGGCGCGCGAGGCGATCGTCGCGATCAAACTGGACCGCACGCGGAGCAAGGACGAGATCCTCGAGGGCTATCTGAACACGGTGTACTTCGGCCGGGGAGCGGCAGGCATCCAGTCGGCATCGCGCAACTACTTCGGAGTGGACGCGAAGAACCTGACGATCGCGCAGGGCGCGGCGTTGGCCTCCATCGTCAACATCCCGTCGTACTACGAGAAGGCGGGCTCGGACGCGAAGGTGACCGCGAAGCTGGCGGACCGCTGGGAGTGGGTGCTGGACGCGATGGCGGCGAGCGGCGCGATCACGGCGCAACAGCGCGCGGAGGCCCGCTTCCCGGCCTTCCGCTTCTATCCGCCCGGCGACACCGAAGGCCAGCGCCAGTATCTGATCGACGTCGCCGCGAAGGAGGCCGCCGACCGGCTCGGCATCACCGAGGACCAGCTCGCGAGCGGCGGCTACAGCGTGACGACCACCTTCGACCTGGCCCTCCAGGACCGCGCCACCCAACTGGTCCAGGACCATCCCGGCGGCAAGGGCGGCGTCCGTGTGCACACGGCGGTCGTGGGCCTGGTGCCCGGC
>NZ_JBLRVY010000080.1:0-731 GCF_048159485.1 Streptomyces sp. 4F14 | reverse complement strand
GACGGGGTGTTCGTTGCGGCTCAGCGGAAGGGGCGGCCCGAGGTCCACACCGCGCTGACCGCCCTGTCCACTCTGCACACCCACGGTGTGCCGGTGGACTGGTCCGCGGTGGTGGGCCGGGGCTCGGGTCCGGCTATCGATCTGCCGACGTATGCGTTTCAGCGTGAGCGGTTCTGGCCGGAGTCGGTGGGTGGGGTGGATGACGAGTTGTGGTCGGTGGTGGAGGGGGCGGATGTGGGTTTGTTGTCGGCTGAGTTGGGGGTGGATGAAGGGGTTTTGGGTGAGGTGGTTCCGGCGTTGGTGGCGTGGCGTGAGCGTCGGCGTGCTGGGTCTGTGGTGGCGGGGTGGCGGTTTGCGGAGAGCTGGAAGTTGCTGCCCGGGGCACTAGGGGGTGCCTTGTTTGGGAACTGGCTGGTGGTGGTGCCTGTGGGGTGGGGTGAGGATGTGTGGGTTGCCGGGGTGGTCGAGGGGTTGGGTGCTGGGGTGGTGCGGTTGGAGGTGGACGGGGACATCGGTCGTGCTGAGTTGGCTGGGTGGCTGGCTGATCTGCCCGTGCCGTCTGGGGTGGTGTCGTTGTTGGGTGTGGTGGAGGAGGCGTGTGCGGGGTTGGGTGCGACGCCGGTGGGGTTGGCGGGGACGGTGGGGTTGGTGCAAGCGTTGGGTGATTGTGGGGTTGCTGCGCCTGTGTGGTGTGTGACGCGGGGTGCGGTGTCGGTGGGGTCGGGTGACCC
>NZ_JBLRVY010000079.1:0-835 GCF_048159485.1 Streptomyces sp. 4F14 | reverse complement strand
TGGAGCGGTTGTCGGATGCTCGGCGGAATGGGCACAAGGTTCTTGCTGTGGTGCGGGGGTCGGCTGTCAATCAGGACGGGGCTTCGAATGGGTTGACCGCGCCCAGTGGGCCTTCGCAGGAGCGGGTTATTCGGGCGGCGTTGGCCAGTGGTGGGCTTTCGACCGGGGATGTGGATGTGGTGGAGGGGCATGGGACGGGGACGCGGTTGGGGGATCCGATTGAGGCTCAGGCGCTTCTTGCGACGTATGGGCAGGGGCGTGAGGTTCCGCTTCTTCTGGGGTCGGTGAAGTCGAATATCGGGCATACGCAGGCGGCTGCTGGGGTGGCTGGGGTTATCAAGATGGTGATGGGTTTGCGTCGGGGGGTTGTGCCGGGGAGTTTGCATGTGGATGCTCCTACGCCGTTTGTGGATTGGGAGTTGGGTGCTGTGCGGGTGGTGGGGGAGTCGGTGGGGTGGCCTGAGGTGGGGCGGGCGCGGAGGGCTGGAATCTCGTCGTTCGGGGCGTCGGGGACCAATGCGCATTTGATCGTGGAGCAGGTGCCGGAGGAGGAAATCGGGGGGGAGGTTTCGGGGAGTGCTCCGGATCTTGTTGTTCCGTGGGTGGTGTCGGCTCGGAGTGAGGAGGCGTTGCGTGCACAAGCGGCTCGGTTGGTCGGGTGGGGTGGATGTTCTGCTGACATAGGTTGGTCGTTTTGGAGGGGCCGATCGGTTCACGAATGGCGGGCTGTTTTTCTGCGGGATGCGGTGGGATCTCTGGCCAGGGGTGAGGGGCATCCGGATCTGGTCGGGCCTGCCCTGGTGTCTTCGGTGGGGGAGACGGTGTGGTTGTTCAG
>NZ_JBLRVY010000078.1:0-1011 GCF_048159485.1 Streptomyces sp. 4F14 | reverse complement strand
CTAGGTCGCTTCTGATGGCTCTTGGACGGTGTCGCGGAGCCAGATGACGATCGCGGTGACGGTGAGGGTGCCGTTGAAGATGTAGTCGCGTTTGTCGTAGCGGGTGGCCACGGCCCGGAACTGCTTCCATTTGTTCACGCACCGCTCGATGGCGTTGCGGCGGCGGTACTGGGCCCTGTCGAAGGCCGGGGGCCGGCCGCCCGCGCGCCCGCGGCGCCTGCGGTTAGCACGTTGATCGTCGGGCTGCGCGATGGTGGCTTTGATTCCGCGCCGTCGCAGGTAGACACGGTTGTCCCGGCTGGAGTACGCCTTGTCGCCGCGTACCCGGTCCGGTCGGCTGCGCGGCCGGCCCGGTCCGCGCCGCCGGATGCGCAAGCCGTCCAGCACCGGGGCGAACATCGGGCTGTCACCCCGCTGACCGGGCGAGGTCTTCCACGTCAGAGGCCGGGCCCGGTCGTCGGACAGCAGATGGACCTTGCTGGTCAGTCCGCCCCGCGAACGCCCCAACGCCTCGCGCCCATCTGCCTCCTCACGCACCCCGCCCCTTTTTGCGGGTGGTCGGCCGGAGGCTTGCGAGGCGCTCCTGCCGCATGCTGATGCGCCCGGCAGGACGTCGAGTCGATGTTCACGGCCCACTCCTGCCGCGACACCCGGCGGGAGTGGGCGCCGTCCGGATCGCCGGCGTCCGCCTCGATCTGCAGCTCTTCCAGGACGGCCTGCCAGGTGCCGTCGGCCGACCACCGGCGATGACGCTCATAGACGGTCTGCCACGGCCCGTACCGTTCCGGCAGGTCAGGCCAGGGCACCCCGGTCCGCGCCCTGAACAGCACCCCGTTGACCACCTTCCGGTGATCCGCCCACTGTCCGCCCGGCCTGCCATTACCCGGCAGAAGAGGCTCGATCTTCTGCCACTGCACATCCGTCAGTTCATGTCGCCGCACCATGCAAGGCAACTGCCCGGCCGGCCACGAGATCCACCCAGCCAACCAAGAGCCATCAGAAACGACCTAG
>NZ_JBLRVY010000077.1:0-1196 GCF_048159485.1 Streptomyces sp. 4F14 | reverse complement strand
GGTATTTCGCCGCGTGAGGCGTTGGCGATGGATCCGCAGCAGCGGTTGTTGTTGGAGACGTCGTGGGAGGCGCTGGAGCGGGCCGGCATCGACCCGGGCCTGTTGAAGGGCAGCAGGACCGGCGTGTTCGTGGGCGGGACAGGTTCGGGATACGAGACCGTCGGGGGCGCCTCGGGTGATGCTGAGGGCTACATGCTGACCGGTGGTGCGGGCAGTGTGTTGTCGGGGCGGATCGCGTACACGTTGGGGTTGGAAGGTCCTGCGGTGACGGTGGACACGGCGTGTTCGTCGTCGCTGGTGGCGCTGCACTGGGCTGCACAGGCGTTGCGGTCGGGGGAGTGCGATCTGGCACTGGCCGGTGGTGTGGCAGTGATGGCTACGCCGGGGATCTTTGGCGAGTTCGCCGTGCAGGGTGGGCTGGCGGCTGATGGTCGCTGCAAGTCTTTTGCCGCGTCGGCTGACGGCACTGGGTGGGGCGAGGGTGCCGGGTTGTTGGTGGTGGAGCGGTTGTCGGACGCTCGGCGTAAGGGGCATCGGGTGTTGGCGGTGGTGCGGGGCTCGGCGGTGAATCAGGACGGTGCGTCGAACGGGCTGTCGGCGCCGAACGGTCCCTCTCAACAGCGGGTGATCCGGCAGGCGTTGGCCAGTGCTGGTCTGACCACGGCCGAGGTGGACGTGGTGGAAGCCCACGGCACCGGCACCCGGTTGGGGGACCCGATCGAGGCCCAGGCGCTGCTGGCCACCTACGGGCAGAACCGACCGGCGGATCGCCCGTTGTGGCTGGGCTCGGTTAAATCCAATCTCGGTCACACACTGGCCGCTGCCGGTGTCGCCGGTGTGATCAAGATGGTGCTGGCCATGCAGCACGGGCAACTGCCTCCCACCCTGCATGTGGATGAGCCGACCCCTGAGGTGGACTGGTCGGCGGGTGCAGTGGAGTTGGTGACGGAGCAGCAACCGTGGCCGGCGGTCGACCGGCCGTGGCGGGCAGGCGTGTCCTCGTTCGGGATCAGCGGCACCAACGCCCACCTGATTCTGGAGCAGGCTCCTGAGCTTGAACCGGCCTCCGGTGCGGATGTTGTTGCTCCGGTGGTGCCGTGGGTGTTGTCGGCCAGGTCGGAGTCGGCGCTGCGGGAGCAGGCGCGGCGGCTTGCGGCACACGTGGAAGCCGATCCGGAGCTGAACCCGGTGAGTGT
>NZ_JBLRVY010000076.1:0-1305 GCF_048159485.1 Streptomyces sp. 4F14 | reverse complement strand
CGCTGCTCACCCCCGGACTCCAGCAACTCCCCACACACCGATCGCAGCATCAGCGAACCCACCGACACCACCGGAGCACCGGTGTCATCAGCCGCACTCAGGCAGAGCACGCCGCCGTCCGTCTCCGACAGCCGGACCCGCAACGACCGCGCGCCCGTCGCGTGCAGGGACACTCCGCTCCAGGAGAACGGGAGCCCGCCGACGTCACCGGGCAGGAATACGGCTGCGTGCAGGGCAGCGTCGAACAACGCCGGATGGATCCCGAACTCCCCCGCCCGCTCAGCCGCCTCGTCAGGCAGCCGCACCTCCGCGAAGACCTCCCCATCCCGCCGCCACACCGCCCGTACTCCTTGGAAGGCCAGCCCGTACCCGTAACCCATCTCGGCCAGGCCGTCGTAGAGGTCATCCACCGGCACCGGTTCCACTCCCGCAGGCGGCCACACCGTCAACTCCGCACCCACCGACACCCCGGCCTGGGAAGCCAGCGTTCCGCCGGCGTGCCGTGTCCAGCCTGCTTCCGCGCCCGTCTCCTCCGGCCGGGAGTACGCACTCACCGCGCGTCGGCCCGACTCCTCCGGTGCCTCGACCACCACCTGCACCTGCACAGCCCCGTGCTCCGGCAGCACCAACGGCCGCTCCAGCACCAGATCCTCCACAACACCACACCCGACCTCATCGCCCGCCCTAACCAGCAACTCCACGAACGCAGTGCCCGGCACCACCACCACACCCCGCACCGCATGATCGGCCAGCCAATCCTGCGAGGCCAGGGACAGCCGGCTGGTGAACACCACACCCTCACCACCCGCGAGTTCCACCGCCGCACCCAGCAACGGATGCCCCACCGACACCAACCCAGCACCCCGCACGTCACCGGCCGCAGTCCGGGGGCGCGGCCAGTACCGATCGCGCTGGAAGGCGTACGTCGGCAACTCGATGGCCTGGCCCGAGCCCCGGCCCACCACCGCGGACCAGTCCACCGGCACACCGTGGGTATGCAGAGTGGACAGGGCGGTCAGCGCGGTGTGGACCTCGGGCCGCCCCTTCCGCTGAGCCGCAACGAACACCCCGTCCACCACACCCGACCCCAACCCCGTCAGCACACCATCCGGACCCACCTCCACAAAACGCGTCACACCCCCAGCAGCCAGCTCCGTCAGCATGTCCGCGAACCGCACCGGCTCCCGCACCTGCCGCACCCAGTACTGCGCGCTGCACACCTCAGCAACCGGAACCGTCATCCCCACCACCGGCCGCCTGAACTCCACCTGCCCGAGAACTTCCGCGAACGCATCCAGCATCGGA
>NZ_JBLRVY010000075.1:0-1347 GCF_048159485.1 Streptomyces sp. 4F14 | reverse complement strand
ACAGGGCTTCCAGATCTGGCCTATCAACCCAGTCGTCTACTGGGAGCCTTACCCTCTCAAGGAGGTGGGAACACTCATCTCGAAGCAGGCTTCCCGCTTAGATGCTTTCAGCGGTTATCCCTCCCGAACGTAGCCAACCAGCCATGCCCTTGGCAGAACAACTGGCACACCAGAGGTTCGTCCGTCCCGGTCCTCTCGTACTAGGGACAGCCCTTCTCAATGTTCCTGCGCGCGCAGCGGATAGGGACCGAACTGTCTCACGACGTTCTAAACCCAGCTCGCGTACCGCTTTAATGGGCGAACAGCCCAACCCTTGGGACCGACTCCAGCCCCAGGATGCGACGAGCCGACATCGAGGTGCCAAACCATCCCGTCGATATGGACTCTTGGGGAAGATCAGCCTGTTATCCCCGGGGTACCTTTTATCCGTTGAGCGACGGCGCTTCCACAAGCCACCGCCGGATCACTAGTCCCGACTTTCGTCCCTGCTCGACCCGTCGGTCTCACAGTCAAGCTCCCTTGTGCACTTACACTCAACACCTGATTACCAACCAGGCTGAGGGAACCTTTGGGCGCCTCCGTTACCCTTTAGGAGGCAACCGCCCCAGTTAAACTACCCATCAGACACTGTCCCTGATCCGGATCACGGACCCAGGTTAGACATCCAGCACGACCAGACTGGTATTTCAACGACGACTCCCACCATACTGGCGTATGGCTTTCACAGTCTCCCAGCTATCCTACACAAGCCGAACCGAACACCAATATCAAACTGTAGTAAAGGTCCCGGGGTCTTTCCGTCCTGCTGCGCGAAACGAGCATCTTTACTCGTAGTGCAATTTCACCGGGCCTATGGTTGAGACAGTCGAGAAGTCGTTACGCCATTCGTGCAGGTCGGAACTTACCCGACAAGGAATTTCGCTACCTTAGGATGGTTATAGTTACCACCGCCGTTTACTGGCGCTTAAGTTCTCAGCTTCGCCACACCGAAATGTGACTAACCGGTCCCCTTAACGTTCCAGCACCGGGCAGGCGTCAGTCCGTATACATCGCCTTACGGCTTCGCACGGACCTGTGTTTTTAGTAAACAGTCGCTTCTCGCTGGTCTCTGCGGCCACCCCCAGCTCAAGCAGCAAGTGCTATCACCAGACGTGGCCCCCCTTCTCCCGAAGTTACGGGGGCATTTTGCCGAGTTCCTTAACCATAGTTCACCCGAACGCCTCGGTATTCTCTACCAGACCACCTGAGTCGGTTTAGGGTACGGGCCGCCATGAAACTCGCTAGAGGCTTTTCTCGACAGCATAGGATCATCCACTTCACCACAATCGGCTCGGCATCAGGTCTCAG
>NZ_JBLRVY010000074.1:0-1439 GCF_048159485.1 Streptomyces sp. 4F14 | reverse complement strand
CCGCTGCCTAATGCTGAAGTCAAGCCACGAGACGAAGAGGTGGCCGGGCCTCGTAGGGGCGGCGGTCACGCAGGATGGCGTAGAGGACGTTGATCTTGCGGCGGGCCAGGGCGATCAGGGCCTGATGATGCCGTTTGCCTTCCGCTCGTTTGCGGTCATAAAAGGCCCGCGAGGCCGGATCGCGCTGGATGGAGCAGAACGCGGCCTGGTAGAAGACCCGTTTGAGGGCCTTGTCGCCTCCGGTCGCGCTGCGCGAGTACCGGATTTTGCCGGACTGGGAGAGTACCGGGGACAGCCCGGAAGCGGCGGCCAGAGCGTCGCCGCTGGTGAAGCGGCGGATGTCGCCGACCGAGGCGAGGAACTCGGCGGTGAGAGTGGCCCCCATCCCCGGCAGGCTGCGGATGAGGGCCCCGTCAGGGTGGCCGGTCACCAGTTTTTCGATCTCGGCTTCCAGGGCCTTGAGGCGGTGTTTGCCGGCCAGCAGTTCGTCAGCGAGTTCGCGGATGAGCTGGGCGGTGCGGCGTTCGCCGGGCAGGACGGCGCGCTGGGCGAGCGCGGCGGTGTGCGCCACGTCGGCCAGTGGCTGTGCGGTGGTGGTCCTGACGCCGTGCCGGTGCAGGTAGCCGGCGATCCGTGCGGTGCCCGCGCGGCGGATCTCGGCCGGGGTGACGTAGTGGCGCAGCAGGATGAGCCCGGACTGGTTCGTCGCATCGACGGCCCGTTCCAGGCCGGGGTGGATGCCGGTGAGCAGGTCGCGCAGCCGTGCGGTGCGGGCGGTGGACTCCTTGACCAGCGTGGTGCGGTGGCTGACCAGCAGCCGCAGTTCCACGGCGCTGTCGTCGGGCAACTCGACGGTGCGCAGGTCGTCGCGGAGCATGACCTGCTCGGCGATGACTTTGGCGTCGCGGGGGTCGGACTTGTTCTCGCCGCCCCTCGTCGCGCGGCGGGCGCGGTTGACGGCCAGGCCGGGGACGTGGACGACGCGGAAGCCGGCGGTCAGGAGCATGGCGGTCAGCAGGGTGGCGATGCCGCCGAGGATGTCCAGGCCGACGGTGACGGGGCCGTGTTCGGCCTCGATGGTGTGCAGCTCGCCGATCGAGGCGTCGATGGCGTCGGGTGTGTTGTCGACCCGGTGGCTGAGGAGTTGGTGTCCGCGGTCGTCGGTGACCGCGAGCCAGTGGAAGTCCTTGGCGATGTCGAAGCCTGCGTTGGCGGTCATGGTCATCTCCCGGTGCAGCGTGTGGCGAGGCTCCTTCCGCCTGTCCTCGCCCTACTCAGCGATCGTTCGCAGTGCCTAATCAGCAGTCCGGAAGAAGTGGCGGGGCAGGGGGATCAGCGGTCTGAGCCATCGAGGGCAGCCAGCATGAAAACCATCCCTGCCCCACCCGCGCAGTCCCAGAGTCGCGAACTCACGGGACGCACTCAAGAAGGTAGGGCCG
>NZ_JBLRVY010000072.1:0-1664 GCF_048159485.1 Streptomyces sp. 4F14 | reverse complement strand
TAGCCTCGATCTTTCGTGATGGGCCGCCGACGGAGTCGGGGGCCCATTTCGTTGTCGGTGGCTGAGGCCGGGCAGGTTGAGGGCCCGGGTGTCGTCTCGGGTGGACGCCGGGTTCCACTGCTCCGGGCTGGCACGTTGTCTTGCAGGGACAGGTGAGTTGGCTGGTCAGCCGGGGTTTGGCAGGGGTGTGAGCCGTTCGAGGGCCTCTGTGATCTCGCGGGTCCAGGGCCAGTGGCGGGCGAGGCGGAGGATGCGGCGTCGGCCGGTGGTGACGAGCTGGCCGGCCGCGGAGAACAGGCGGAGTCGCAGTCGGCGGGGTTCCCAGAGCCGGGTCTGGCCGGTCAGGGCGAGCATGGGCATCCAGGCCAGCAGGTCGAGGGCGATCTGGACGATCTCCAGCCAGAGCTGGTTCTGCGCGGTGTCGTGCAGGGGCAGGTTGCGCAGTCCGGTCGCTCGCGCGGCCCGGATGCGGTCCTCCGCGCGGGCTCGCAACCGGTGGCGGAGTTCGAGTTGGGCGATCGGCTGGTTGAGGGTGTTGGTGGCGAAGCAGGTGATCCGCATGCCGTCCGCGTCCGTGATCCTCAACTGGGCTCCGGGATGGGGCCGTTCCTTGCGGACGATCAACCGAATGCCCTGCGGCCAGCCGTCGAGCAGGTCACCGGCGAGTTCGGCGACCCAGGCCCCGTCACGGACCTCGCCGTCCGATTCGACCGCAGGCGTCCAGGCCGATGCGGGGATCTTCAGAACGTGCTCGTGGATGGCCTCGGTGATCACCATGCCGACCGAGTAGGACAGCCAGCGTCCGCGTTGGGCGAGCCAGGCCACGAACTCGTGGGTGCCGCCCGCGGAATCACAGCGGATCAGCGTCCGCCGTCCGCACCGGTATTTCTTGGGCAGTTGAGCGAGGGCCAGGCGAGCGACGGTGATGTGGTCGGCGGCCGTGTTCGAGCCCGCGTTGCCGGGCCGGAGGTGGGCTGCGACAGGTTCGCCGGTTCCTGCCGGGCCGTGGTCGACGAAGCCCATGAGCGGATGGTGTCCATAGGTCTTCTTCCAGGTCGGGGCCGCGTCCTGCTTGTCCGAGTGCGCGACGACCAAGACCCCGTCCAGGTCCACGGTCACCTGCCCGCCGGCATCCGGAGCCCGCTCGCCGGCCAACTCCCATACCTTTTTGCGGACTTCGGAACGTGCGGCGCGGATCGCGGTCAGTGCCTTCTCGCCGGAGGCGGCGAGGGTGCCGATCAAGCGGGAGACCGTCGGATCGGAGGCGACCGGGCCGAACACACCCGGCTCGGCCCGCAGCATGGCGATGTCGGCCAGGCAGTCGCCGCCGAGGGCGACCGCCAGTGCGAGGTCCACGAGCATCTTGCCGGGATCGTGGACGGCTCGCGGCCTCCGCCACCGGGTCAGGGCTGCGGATATCGCCTGGTCAAGGCCGATCTTGCGGACCGTTTCGACCAACAGGACCGAACCGGCCTGCGAAACCACGGCCCGGCCGTCATCCCGGACAAGGACATGGGGATAGGACCCGATAGGCTGCTTCACCTGGAAAGTGCCTCCGACAGGGGCGGGAACAAGGACCTCAGCAATCCTCATTCTCGCTGGTCAGAGGCACTTTCTGCTTTCCTGACCGCCTGCCGGACAGCCCGCTTCATGAAAGCGCGAGG
>NZ_JBLRVY010000071.1:0-1748 GCF_048159485.1 Streptomyces sp. 4F14 | reverse complement strand
TATCGGCGGGGTGCGGGGCTGGTGGCGACGTCGATCGCGTGGGGGTTGTGGGCGGGTCCGGGGATGGGCGCGGCGGGCGTTGAGGGGTATCGGCGGCGGGGTGTGCTGGCGATGGAGCCAGCGTTGGCGATGGCTGCTCTGGAGCAGGCGGTGCGCGACGGCTCGGTCACGTTGACGGTGACGAACACGGACTGGGAACGCTTCGCCCCGAGTTTCACGGTGGAGCGCCCGAGCCCTCTGCTGTCCGGCATCCCGGAGGCACGCAAGGCACTCGCCCGGCCGGGTACGGGGCCCGCCGGTGAGTCGGCGCTGCGGCGCAGGCTGTCCGGGCTGGGGGAGAAGGAACGTACGCGGGTGTTGCTGGATTTGGTGCGGCGGGAGGCGGCGGTCACTCTCGGTTTCGACAACACTGACGCGTTGCCGGACGGGCGGGCCTTCCGCGATGCCGGTTTTGGCTCGCTGACTGAGGTGGAGCTGCGGAACCGGCTGGCGACGGCGACGGGTCTTCAACTGCCCGCGACCCTTGTTTTCGACTACCCGACGCCCGCAGTGCTGGCGGAGCATCTGGGTTCGGAGCTGCTGGGTTCACAAGCGCAGGTGATGGTTCCTGTTGTGGTGAAGGCGGAGCCGGACGAGCCGATCGCGATTGTGGGGATGGGGTGTCGGTTCCCGGGTGGGGTGTCGTCGCCGGAGGAGTTGTGGGCCTTGCTCGCGGGTGGTGTGGACGCGATCTCGGCGTTCCCGACACAGCGTGGCTGGGATCTGACCGGTACCAGTTACACCCGGGTGGGTGGGTTTATCGAGGACGCGGCGGAGTTCGATGCGGGGTTCTTCGGTATTTCGCCGCGTGAGGCGTTGGCGATGGATCCGCAGCAGCGGTTGCTGCTGGAGACGGCGTGGGAGGCGCTGGAACGGGCCGGCATCGACCCGAGCTTGTTGAAGGGCAGCAGGACCGGGGTCTTCGTGGGCGGGTCCGGTTCGGGTTACGAGGCTGTCGGGGGTGCCTCGGACGAAGCGGACGGATACCGGCTCACCGGTGGCGCGGACAGTGTGTTGTCGGGGCGGATCGCTTATGTGCTGGGGTTGGAAGGGCCTGCGGTGACGGTGGACACGGCGTGTTCGTCGTCGCTGGTGGCGCTGCATCTCGCGGTCCAGGCGCTGCGGTCCGGTGAGTGCTCGATGGCGTTGGCCGGTGGCGTGACGGTGATGGCCACGCCGGAGATTTTTGCCGAGTTCGCCGTTCAGGACGGGTTGGCGGCGGATGGCCGTTGCAAGCCGTTCGCTGCGTCGGCTGATGGTACGGGGTGGTCCGAGGGTGTCGGGTTGCTGGTCGTGGAGCGGTTGTCGGACGCTCAGCGCAATGGCCATCGGGTGTTGGCGGTGGTGCGCGGTTCGGCGATCAATCAGGACGGTGCGTCGAACGGGCTGACCGCGCCGAACGGCCCGTCCCAGCAGCGCGTGATCCGGCAGGCGTTGGCCAGCGCTGGCGTGGCTGCGGCCGAGGTGGACGTGGTGGAGGCGCACGGCACCGGCACCCGGTTGGGAGACCCGATCGAGGCTCAGGCGCTGCTGGCCACCTACGGGCAGGATCGGGATCGTCCGCTGTGGCTGGGATCGCTGAAGTCGAACATCGGTCACACCCAAAGCGCGGCGGGAGTGGCCGGTGTGATGAAGATGGTGCTGGCGATGCAGCGGGGTGTGCTGCCCCGCACCTTGCACGTGGATGCGCCGAGCACGGAGGTGGACTG
>NZ_JBLRVY010000070.1:0-2197 GCF_048159485.1 Streptomyces sp. 4F14 | reverse complement strand
CCCGCCACGGCCGATCCACCACCGGCCACGGCTGCTCCTCCGTCAACAACTCCACCGCACCAGCCGACCAATCCACCACCGGAGTCGGCTCATCCACATGCAACGTCCGCGGCAACACACCCCGCTGCATCGCCAACACCATCTTGATCACACCAGCGACACCGGCAGCGGCCAGTGTGTGACCGAGGTTGGATTTAACCGACCCCAGCCACAACGGGCGATCCGCCGGCCGATCCTGCCCATAAGTCTCAAGCAGCGCCTGGGCCTCGATCGGATCCCCCAACCGAGTGCCCGTGCCATGCGCCTCGACCACGTCCACCTCGGCCGCAGCCACACCAGCACTGGCCAACGCCTGCCGGATCACCCGCTGCTGGGAGGGACCGTTCGGCGCGGTCAACCCGTTCGAGGCGCCGTCCTGGTTGATCGCCGAACCCCGCACCACCGCCAACACCCGATGACCATTGCGCCGGGCATCCGACAACCGCTCCACCACCAACAACCCGACACCCTCAGACCACCCCGTACCATCAGCCGACGCAGCAAACGCCTTGCAGCGACCATCCCCCGCCAACCCGCCATACGTGGCGAACCCACCAAAGATCCCCGGCGTGGCCATGACTGCCACACCACCAGCCAACGCCATCGAACATTCACCGGACCGCAATGCCTGGGCCGCCAGATGCAGCGCCACCAACGATGACGAACACGCCGTGTCCACCGTCACCGCCGGCCCTTCCAGCCCCAGCGTGTACGCAATCCGCCCCGACAACACGCTGCTCGCGCCGCCGATCAGCGTGTAGCCCTCGGCATCACCCGAGGCGTCCCCGACAGTGTCGTACCCCGAAACCGCTCCGCCCACGAAGACCCCGGTCCTGCTGCCCTTCAGCAGGCTCGGGTCGATGCCGGCCCGTTCCAGCGCCTCCCACGACGTCTCCAACAACAACCGCTGCTGCGGATCCATCGCCAACGCCTCACGCGGCGAAATACCGAAGAACCCCGCATCGAACTCCGCCGCGTCGTAAAGGAAACCGCCGTGCCGGGTGTAACTGGTGCCGCGATGGTCGGGGTCCGCGTCGTCATGGGTGTCCAGCGACCAGCCGCGGTCGCCGGGAAATTCGGAGATCGCGTCCACCCCGTCGCTGACCACCCGCCAGAGATCCTCGGGCGAGGTCACTCCGCCGGGATAGCGGCACGCCATCCCGACCACTGCGATCGGCTCCGGTGTGGTCAGCTCGGCATTGCGGCGACGGAGTCGCTCGGTCTCTTTCACCGACTCACGCAGTGCTTCGAGAAGCCTGTCCTGCGAAACCGTCATCTCAGTTCCTTTCGTCCAGGACGAAGTCGATGAGCGCTTCCGCGTCCATCTCGTCGAGCTGTTTCTCCGTGCTCGGGGGCGCGTCCTCGCTCGCACCGGCCAGCCGCAGCAGCACGTCCATCAGTCCTGCGTCCCGCAACCGCGTGAACGGGATCGAGGCGAGCGCTTCGCGCAGCCGTGCCTCGGAGGAGTCGGTGTCCACCGTGGGCGCGAGCCGGGTGTGGAGGTATCCGGCCATGCGCGACACGGTCGGGTGGTCGAATGCCAACGTCGCGGGCAGTTGCAGACCTGTCACTGCCGCCAGCCTGTTGCGCAACTCCACCGTCGTCAGCGAATCGAAGCCCATGTCCCGCAACGCCTTCTCGGGATCGACGGCCACTCCGGAGGCGTGTCCCAGAACGGTCGCGACATGACCACACACCAGATCGAGAAGCAGCCGTTGCTGGTCAGCGGCTGTCAGGCCGACGAGCCGCCCGGCCAGGCCGGAGCCGTCCTGGTCACCTGCGCTGGCGACCGGCCGGGCCGGCCCACGGGCGACCAAACCTCGCAGCAGCGGTGGCACCGGCTCGGACCCGCCGTGCCGTGGCAGTTCGAGCCGGATCGGGACCAGATTCGCTTCCGGGCGTCGGCAGGCCAGGTCGAACAACGCCAGCCCCTCCGCCGCCGACATCGCACGCACGCCAGCCCGGCCCAGCCGAGCGTGGTCGCTCTGCCCCAGACGTCCGGTCATGCTGCTGGTGTCGGCCCACCAGCCCCAGGCCAGTGACACGGCCGGGAGGCCCTGCGCGTGCCGGTGCAACGCCAACGCGTCCAGGAACGCGTTGGCCGCGGCATAGTTGCCCTGCCCCGGAGCACCGGAAGTCGCCGCGAAGCTTGAGAAGA
>NZ_JBLRVY010000069.1:0-2488 GCF_048159485.1 Streptomyces sp. 4F14 | reverse complement strand
CCGAACGCCTCAGCAAACACCGGAAACTCCCCCACCAACCCCCGCCCCATCCCCACCCACTGCACACCCTGCCCCGTAAACAAAAACGCCGTCCTGCCACTGTCACCGGCCACCCCCGTCACCACACCAGCACCCGGCTCACCATCCGCCAACCCACGCAGCCCCTGCAACAACTCGTCCCGGTCCGCACCCAGAACCACCGCACGACGCCCGAAACTCGCCCGGGTCGACACCAACGCCGCACCCACCTCCACCGGATCCAGCCCCGCATCCGCCTCCACATGCACCGCAAGCCGCCGCGCCTGGTCCCGCAACCCCGACTCCGACCCAGCGGACAACACCCACGGCACCACCGAAGGAGCAGGCGCCGGAGCGGGGGCCTGTTCAAGTCCAGGGGCCTGCTCCAGGATCACGTGGGCATTGGTGCCACTGATCCCGAACGAGGACACACCTGCCCGCCACGGCCGGTCCACCACCGGCCACGGCTGTTGCTCCGTCAACAACTCCACCGCACCAGCCGACCAGTCCACCACCGGGCTCGGCTCATCCACATGCAACGTCCTCGGCAACACACCCCGCCGCATCGCCAGCACCATCTTCATCACACCGGCCACTCCCGCCGCGCTTTGGGTGTGACCGATGTTCGACTTCAGCGACCCCAGCCACAGCGGACGATCCCGGTCCTGCCCGTAGGTCGCCAGCAACGCCTGGGCCTCGATCGGATCCCCCAGCCGGGTGCCGGTGCCGTGGGCTTCCACCACGTCCACCTCAGCCGCAGCCACGCCGGCGCTGGCCAACGCCTGACGGATCACGCGCTGCTGGGACGGGCCGTTCGGCGCGGTCAGCCCGTTCGAGGCGCCGTCCTGATTGATCGCCGAACCGCGCACCACCGCCAACACCCGATGCCCCTTACGCCGGGCATCCGACAACCGCTCCACCACCAACAACCCGGCGCCTTCCGCGAGCCCGACCCCATCAGCGGTCGCGGAGAACGCCTTGCAGCGGCCATCGCTCGCCAGCCCGCCCTGAATGGCGAACCCTGCAAAGACCCCTGGCGTGGCCATCACTGTCACACCACCGGCCAATGCCAGATCACATTCACCGGACCGCAGCGCCTGGACCGCGAGATGCAGCGCCACCAGCGATGACGAACACGCCGTGTCCACCGTGACCGCAGACCCTTCCAGCCCTAGCGTGTACGCGATCCGGCCCGACAACACACTGCTCGCGCCACCGGTCAGCATGTAGCCCTCGACATCACCCGAGGCGCCCCCGACAGCCTCGTAACCCGAACCGGACCCGCCCACGAAGACCCCGGTCCTGCTGCCCTTCAACAGGCTCGGGTCGATGCCGGCCCGTTCCAGCGCCTCCCAGGTTGTCTCCAGCAGCAACCGCTGCTGCGGATCCATCGCCAACGCCTCACGCGGCGAGATCCCGAAGAACCCCGCATCAAACTCCGCCGCCCCATGGAGGAACCCACCCATCTGGGCGAAACCATCGCCGGTCAGATCCCAGCCACGCTGTGTCGGGAACGCCGAGATGGCGTCGACACCGCCCGTGAGCAGGGCCCACAGTTGCTCAGGGCTCTCCACTCCGCCGGGGAACCGGCAGCCCATCCCGACGATGGCGATCGGCTCGTCGACCACCGCCGTGGTCACTGGTGTCACCGACACGGCCTCGACCGTGTCAGTCAGCCGCTGCCGCAGGTAGGTGGCCAGCCGCGACACTGTCGGGTGGTCGAATGCCAACGTCGCGGGCAGCCGGAGCCCCGTCGCCGTTGCCAGCCGGTTGCGCAACTCCACCGTCGTCAGCGAGTCGAAGCCCATGTCCCGGAACGCCTTCTCAGGCTCGATGTCCTGCGCAGAGGCATGCCCGAGAACCGGGGCGACGTGGCCACGTACCAGATCGAGAAGCAGCTGCTGCTGGTCATCGGCGGTCAGGCCGGTCAGCCGCCCGGCCAGATCTGAGCCGTCCTGCACGCCCGCACGGGCGACCGGCCGGGCCCGCCCACCAACACTCACCAGGTCCCGCAACAGCGGCGGCACCGGCTCGGCCCCATTGTGTCGCGACAGTTCGAGCCCGACCGGGGCCAGGTGCGCTTCCGGGCGCCGACAGGCCAGATCGAACAGCGCCAGCCCCTCCGCCGCCGACATCGCACGCACCCCGGCCCGGCCGAACCGGACCAGGTCGGTCTGGCCCAGACGCCCCATCATGCCGCTGGCATCGCCCCACAAGCCCCAGGCCAGCGATACGACGGGCTCGCCGCGGGCGGCACACTGTTGAGCCATCGCGTCCAGCACGGAGTTCGCCGCCGCGTACCCCGCCACTCCAGCTCCACCGAACACACCCGCCACAGACGAGAACAGGATGAATGCGGCCAGGTCCAGTCCGGCGGTCGCTTCGTGCAGGTACCACGCCGCGTCCGCCTTCGGACGCATCACGGTATCCACCCGCTCCGGCGTCAACGACGTGACCGTCCCGTCGTCCA
>NZ_JBLRVY010000068.1:0-2545 GCF_048159485.1 Streptomyces sp. 4F14 | reverse complement strand
GGCGGGTTGATGTGGTGCAGCCGGTGTTGTGGGCGGTGATGGTGTCGTTGGCGTACCTCTGGGAGTCGTTGGGGGTGGTGCCTGCTGCTGTGGTGGGGCATTCGCAGGGTGAGATCGCGGCGGCGTGTGTGGCGGGCGGACTCTCGCTGGAGGATGCGGCCAGGGTTGTTGCGGTGCGCAGTCGGATGATCGCGGGGTCGTTGGCGGGGCGGGGTGGGATGGTGTCGGTGGGACTGCCGCTGGCTGAGGTGGAGTTGTTGCTTGTTCGGTGGGAGGGGCGGTTGTCGGTGGCGGCGGTGAACGGGCCGTCGTCGGTGGTGGTGTCCGGCGACGCCGAGGCGCTGGGCGAACTGGTCGTGGCGGGTGGGGTGGAGGACTTCCGGGCTCGCCGGGTCGAGGTGGACTACGCGTCGCACTCCGCGCACGTGGAGCAGATCGAGGCGGAGTTGACCGAAGCTCTGGCGGACATCGCTCCGATGGAGGGCACTGTCGCGTTCTACTCCACCGTGACGGGTGGGCTGATGGATACCTGTGAGCTGGGTGCGGGGTACTGGTATCGGAATCTGCGGGAGGCGGTGCGGTTGGCGGACACGACCCGTGCGCTGGCTGCGGCTGGTCATGGGGTGTTTGTGGAGGTGAGCCCTCATCCGGTGTTGACTCCGAGTCTGGAGGAGACGCTGTTCGAGTCTCATCCGGCGGCGGTGGTGACGGGGACGTTGCGTCGGGGTGAGAACGAACTCGGGCAACTGCTGACCGCACTGTCCACTCTCCACACTCACGGTGTCCCGGTGGACTGGTCCGCGATAGTGGGCCGGGGTTCGGTGATGGATCTGCCCACGTACGCGTTCCAGCGTGAGCGGTACTGGCCGCGCCCCCGGGCTGCGGCTGGCGACGCGCGGGGTATGGGGTTGGTGTCGGTGGGCCACCCGTTGCTGGGCGCGGCGGTGGAACTGGCCGGTGGCGAGGGTGTGGTGTTCACCAGCCGCCTGTCCCTGGCCTCGCACGATTGGCTGGCTGACCATAGGGCGCGGGGTGTGGTGTTGCTGGCCGGTACTGCGTTCGTGGAGTTGGTGGTGCGGGCTGGTGATGAGGTGGGGTGTGGTGTTGTGGAGGATCTGGTGCTGGAGCGGCCGTTGGTGCTGCCCGAGCACGGGGCTGTGCAGGTGCAGGTGGTGGTCGAAGCGCCGGCCGAGTCGGGTCGTCGTGCGGTGAGTGTCTACTCCCGGCCGGAAGAGACGGGCGCGGAAGCAGGCTGGACACGGCATGCCGGCGGAACGCTGGCCTCCGAGGCGACGGTGCCGACGGGCGCGGAGCTGACGGTGTGGCCGCCGGCGGGAGCGGTGCCGGTGCCGGTGGATGACCTCTACGACGGCCTGGCCGAGGCGGGTTATGGATACGGGCCGGTGTTCCGGGGCTTGCGGGCGGTGTGGCGGCGGGGTGAGGAGGTCTTTGCTGAGGTGCGGCTGCCGGACGAGGCGGCTGAGCTGGCGGGGGAGTTCGGGATCCATCCGGCGTTGTTCGACGCCGCCCTGCACGCTGCTGCGTTCCTGCCCGCAGGGGGCGAGGGCGGGCTCCCGTTCTCCTGGAGCGGAGTGTCCCTGCACGCGTCGGGCGCGCGGTCGTTGCGGGTCCGGCTGTCGGTGACCGGAGACGGCGGGCTCTGTCTGCACGCGGCTGATGACACCGGCGGCTGGGTGCTGTCGGTGGACTCGCTGGTGGTACGACCGGCGCCGCAGGGGCAGCTGAATTCACCTGGGTCTGGTCAGGACAACCTGTTCAGCGTGGAGTGGGTTCTGAAGCCTGTTGTCCCGGCTCAGAGTGGGGGTTCGTCGCCGCGGTGTGTGGTGGCGGGCGCGGGTGGTCAGGACCTGGCGGCGATGTTGGGGGTTCCTTGGCATCTGGAGCTGTCGGAGTGCCCGGAGACGGATTTGGTTCTTCTGCCTGCGGGCGCCGGTGTCACCGGTGATGTGGCTGCGGTGCGTTCCGAGGTGTGCCGGGTGCTGGAGTTGGCGCAGGAGTGGCTGGCCGGCGATGAGCGCGGTGATGCACGGCTGGTGGTGGTGACCCGGAACGCGGTTTCCACGGGTACGGGTGACCGGGTGGAAGACGTGTCCGGGGCCGGGGTGCAGGGGTTGGTGCGATCAGCGCGGTCGGAGCATCCGGGCCGGTTCGGGCTGGTGGATGTGGATGGCAGTGCCGAGTCCTGGCGGTGCCTGCCCGCCGTACTGAGCGGCACGGCAGGTGACGAGGGCGATTTCGAGCTGGCGGTGCGGGCCGGGCAGGCGTACAGCCCCCGGTTGGTGCCGGCTCACACCCGGGGAGTGTTGGCGGCGCCTGCGGGGACGTGGCGGCTGGGGATGGCGGGTCAGGGCAGTGTGGACGATCTGGTGATCGTGCCGTCTCCCGAGGCTGAGGTGCCGTTGGGGGTGGGTCAGGTGCGGGTCGGGGTGCGTGCGGCGGGGTTGAATTTCCGGGATGTGTTGAATGTGCTGGGGGTGTATCCGGGTGTGGCGCCGGTGTTGGGTGCTGAGGTGGCGGGTGTGGT
>NZ_JBLRVY010000067.1:0-3359 GCF_048159485.1 Streptomyces sp. 4F14 | reverse complement strand
GGTATCAACTAATCTGGCGTTGATTTTTGGCACGCTGTTGAGTTCTCAAGGAACGGACGCTTCCTTTGTACTCACCCGAGAGACTCTCTCAGGCTTTCCTCCGGGCTTTTTCCCTTCGGTCTTGCGTCTCCGACTCTATCAGATCCTTTTCTTGATCCGATTCCCTGTCGGCGGGACGTCTTGGGCTTTCTCGCTTTCGCTCGTCGGCCTTTCGACATTCACTACGTTAGCCGATCCTCTCGGTAACTCATAATCGAGTCTCCGTGAGTTCGAATTCGGGCATGCGGACATGACGAATTCGATCCCGCTGAGGGATGTTGCTAGGTAGTGGTTTGGCCGCTCCCGGCCCTCGGCGAGTGCCGTACCGGGTCAAGCGGCTCGGGCTACGTTACGCACCTCCAGGAGGAGCGTCAACTTGAGCGACGGCGGGGGACGTGCGCCCGATAGGGGCTCACGGTGGGGTCGTTGGAGATCCAGAACCGCCAGGGGTGGACGGCGCCGTCGCCCGAGACTCCGGTGCGGGGACCGTTGTTGACCTGGTCGGAGGGGACGGGGGTACCGGTGAGGACGCGGAGCGGGGTGTCCTCGGGGGTGCAGGCGTCGGTGCCGTCGAGGGAGCGGTCGATGTCCAGGGCCGTCGCCAACCGGGCCGGGCCTTTGGCGAGTTCTTTGTCATTCCGGGCCGAGAGTCGACGTTTACGGGCCAGTTCGGCGCCCTCCAGGAGTTCGCCGGCGCGGAGCAGGACGGCGCTCGCCTCGCCGTCGGGGCCGCAGACGAGGTTCGTGCAGTGCCACATGCCGTAGGTGAAGTAGACGTACACATGGCCGGGCGGACCGAACATCACGCCGTTGCGGGCGGTGCGGCCGCGGAAGGCGTGGGAGCCGGGGTCGTTCTGGCCGTCGTACGCCTCCACCTCTGTGATGCGCAGGACGATCGGGCCGTCCGGGGTCGTGCGGAGCAGGAGGCGGCCGAGGAGGTCGGGGGCGACGTCCAGGACGGGGCGGTCGAAGAAGGTCCTGGGCAGGGGCGTACGGTCGGGGCTCGCGATCATGGCCGTCGAGCGTAGTGCAGCCGGGGTGCGCGCCGGGGTGGCTTTCCGGGGGTCCCGGTTGCCAGGGTGGGGTGTGGAACCGGACGTGGCCTGAACGCGTTGAGAGTGATCAAAGGCCCGGTCGAAACGGTCGTGGACAACGAGGGAGAGTCATGGCGTTCAAGAAGCTGCTCGCGAGCCTGGGTGCGGGCGGGGCATCGGTGGAGACGGTGCTGACCGAGGTCAACGTCGTACCGGGCGGGGTCGTGCAGGGGGAGGTGCGGATCCAGGGCGGGTCCGTGAACCAGAACATCGAGGGGCTGTCGATCGGACTGCAGGCCCAGGTCGAGGTCGAGGGGCAGGACGCGGAGTACAAGCAGAACATCGAGTTCGCGAAGGTCAGCCTCGGCGGTGCCTTCGAGCTTCAGGCGGGGGCGGTGCACGCTGTGCCGTTCGGTCTGGAGATCCCGTGGGAGACGCCGGTGACGACGATCGGCGGGCAGTCGCTGCGCGGCATGCACATCGGGGTGACGACGGAGCTGGCCATCGCGCGGGCCGTCGACTCCAGCGACCTCGACCCGATCAACGTCCACCCGCTGCCGGCGCAGCAGGCCATCCTGGACGCGTTCACCCAGCTCGGCTTCCGGTTCAAGAACGCGGACATGGAGCGCGGGCACATTCGCGGTACGCGCCAGAAGCTGCCGTTCTACCAGGAGATCGAGTTCTTCCCGCCGTCGCAGTACCACGGCCTCAACCAGGTCGAGCTGAGTTTCGTCGCCGACGAGAACGCGATGGACGTCATCCTCGAAATGGACAAGAAGCCGGGCCTGTTCAGCGAGGGCAGCGACACGTTCCGTTCCTTCCAGGTGGGGCTGCGCGACTTCCAGGGGACGGACTGGGCCGCGTATCTGAACCAGTGGCTGGCCGAGGTCGGCAGCAAGCGGAACTGGTTCTAGGCTCGGGGTTCGAGGAACGACGTATCGACGTATTCAGGAGGTACCGAGGTGTCCGAACTCAAGCGGCGGCCTCTCCCCCACGACTTCCACCCGCCCGTCCCCGCGTTCACGGTGACGAGTGAGGACGTCGCGGAGGGCGCCACCCTCAAGGCCGACCAGGTCTACGCCGAGGGGAACGTCTCGCCGCAGCTGCGGTGGTCGGGGTTCCCGGAGGGGACGAAGAGTTTCGCGGTGACGTGCTACGACCCGGACGCGCCCACGGGCAGCGGGTTCTGGCACTGGGTGCTGTTCGACATCCCGGCGTCGGTGACGGAGCTGCCGGCCGGTGCAGGCACGGGCGAGTTCAAGGGGCTCCCCGAGGGCGCGGTGCACGTCCGTAACGACTACGGGACGCGGGACTTCGGCGGTGCCGCGCCGCCCGCGGGGGACGGGCCGCACCGGTACGTCTTCACCGTGTACGCGGTGGACCAGGAGAAGCTCGGCGTCGACGGCGAGGTGTCGCCCGCGTACGTCGGTTTCAACCTGCGGTTCCATGCAATCGCGCGGGCGCAGCTCGTCGGTGAGTACGAGGTGCCCGCCGGGAGCTGAAGTTCACCCGACGTTTGTCCGCCTCTGGTCTTGGAAGTGATCAGGGGCGGGCATTTTTTATTGCGTTGTCCATCTCGGCGTGCCCGTCCAGAGTTGATCCACGCCCGCCGGGGAGCGGGCCGATGCACACGGGAGGTGGGCTGGATGCGGGACACGCTGGTGCTGAACGCGAGCTTCGAGCCGCTGTCTACGGTGACGTTGAACCGGGCTGTCGTTCTGGTGCTCCAGGACAAGGCCGTCGTCGAGCAGGCCCACCCCGAGCTGCGTATGCGGGGCGCCGAGGTCGACATACCCGCGCCCCGGGTGATCCGGCTGTGCCGGTACGTGAGGGTGCCGTTCCGGAGACAGGCGCCGTGGTCGCGCAGGGGGGTGCTGGTGCGGGACCGGCACAGGTGCGCGTACTGCGGGCGCAGGGCGACGACCGTGGACCATGTGGTGCCGCGGGCTCAGGGCGGGCGGGACTCCTGGCTCAACACGGTGGCTTCTTGCGCCGAGGACAATCACCGCAAGGCCGACCGGACGCCGGAGCAGGCGGGTATGCCGTTGCTCAAGGGGCCGTTCGAGCCCACGCCGGCCGACGCGATGTTGCTGTCGCTGGGGGTCGAGGATTTCCAGGCGCTGCCGGAGTGGTTGAGCTTGGATGCGGCGTAGATCGTAGGACTTGCTGTTGTACGGCGTTGGGGGGGGGGGGGGGGGGGGGGGGGGGCGGCCCCCCCCCCCCCCCCCCCCCCCCCCCCCCCCCCCCCCCCCCCCCCCCCCCCCCCCCCCCCCCCCCCCCCCCCCC
>NZ_JBLRVY010000066.1:0-3814 GCF_048159485.1 Streptomyces sp. 4F14 | reverse complement strand
GTCCTGATTGACAGCCGACCCCCGCACCACAGCAAGAACCTTGTGCCCATTCCGCCGAGCATCCGACAACCGCTCCAGCAGCACGAGCCCAACCCCTTCCCCCCACCCCGTCCCATCAGCCGCAGCGGCAAACGACTTGCACCGCCCATCAGGAGCCATCCCCCGCTGCCGCGAGAACCCGGTGAACACCTCAGGCGTAGCCATGACGGTGACACCCCCCGCGAGCGCAAGATCGCACTCCCCCTGCCGCAACGCCTGCGCGGCAAGATGGATAGCGACCAGCGACGAGGAACAAGCCGTATCGACAGTCATCGTCGGCCCTTCCAGACCGAGCGTGTAAGCAACCCGCCCCGACACCACGCTCCCGGCTCCGGCAAGCATGGAGTACCCCTCCAACTGCCCATCGGTCAGCCCGGCCGCGTAGTCGTGGTACATCACCCCCGCATAGGTCCCGGTCCGACTCCCCTTCAAGGAAGCCGGATCAATCCCGGCCCGCTCCAGCACCTCCCACGCCGTCTCCAGCAACAACCGCTGCTGGGGATCCATCGCCAGCGCCTCACGCGGATTGATCCCGAAGAACGCCGCATCAAAATCCCCGGCATCAGGCAGAAAAGCACCTTCATCGGCGTAACTGGTCCCAGGATGATCAGGATCGGGATGGAAGAGATTCTCCAGATCCCACCCCCGATCAGTGGGAAATGCCCCCATCGCATCCACACCCCCCATGACCAGCTCCCACAACTCCTCCGGCGAGGTGACACCCCCGGGGAACCGACAGGCCATGGAGACGATCGCGATCGGATCACCGTCAGCGGCCGGCAACGGCCCCACGACGGACGGCACGACCACCACCCGACCCCCCAACCGGGTATCGAGGTACGCGGCAAGCCCCCGAGGCGTCGGATGATCGAAAACGATCGTCGCGGGCAACCGCACCCCACTGACCCCCGACAGCCGATTACGCAGTTGCACGGCCGTGAGCGAATCGAAGCCCAGATCCTTGAAGTTCGCCTCGACACGTACGTCGTCCGCCGAGCGATACCCGAGGACCTCCGCAACACACTCCCGCACGACGTCGCTGACGACGCGCAGCCTCCCGCCCTCGTCCAGCCCGGCGAGCCGTGTCTCCAACTCGGCACGGTCGACAGCGGCCCCGACCGCAGCCCGACGCCGGATACGCCCCGCCACGTTCCGCAGGATCGGCGGCACACTGTCGGCGGTGAGCGCACGTACGTCGACCCCCGCAGCGACGACCAACGACGTGTCGTCAGCGGCGGCCCGGGCCGCGTCGAGGAGGGCGAGCCCTTGCTCGTCGAGGAGGGGTTTGAGTCCGCCGGCGCGGAGGCGGGCCAGGTCGGTGTCGTCGAGGTGCCGGGTCATGGCACTGCCGCGTGCCCACAGTCCCCAGGCGATGGAGAGGCCGGGCAGACCGGTGGCGCGGCGCCGGGTGACGAGGGCGTCGACGAAGGCGTTGGCGGCGGCGTACCCGGCCTGCCCGGCGTTGCCGAGAACGCCGGCGGCGGAGGAGAAGGTGAGGAACAGGGCGAGGGGAAGGTGGGCCGTGGCGGCGTCGAGGTGCGCGGCGACACTCGCTTTGGCCGCCCAGACCGTCGCCAGCCGGTCAGGGTTCTGGGCGGTGACGACGGCGTCGTCCAGCACTCCGGCGGCATGGATCACCCCGGTCAACCGGTCCACGGAGTCGACCAGTTCGGCGGTGGAGCGGGCGTCCGCGAGGTCGGCGGAGACGATGCGTACGTCCGCTCCAAGTCCGGTGAGCCGCTCGGCGAGCTCGCGGGCACCGGGAGCGTCGGCACCCTGACGCCCGGCGAGCACGAGCCGCCGTACCGACCAGGAACGGACCAGGTGCTCGGCGACGAGCCCGCCCATCATGCCGGTGCCGCCTGCGATCAACACGGCCCCGTCGGGGTCCAGAACGGGACCGGTACTCGCGGGGCGGGCGGCGCGGGTAAGGCGGGGAACGAACGGGCAGCCCTCGCGGACGGCAAGTTGCGGCTCATCGGTGGCGAGGGCGCGTGCGAGGGCCGTACGGCACCCATCTGTGTCTGCACCTATATCTGTGTCCGTATCCATGTCCACCAGGACGAACTGACCGGGGTGTTCGGCCTGCGCACTGCGGATCAGCCCCCACACGGCGGCGGCCGGAGCGTCGACGGACTCGGCAGGCCGTACCGCCACCGCCTGACGGGTGACCAGTACGAGCCGGGCGTCAGCGAGGCGCGGTTCCGCCAGCCAGTCCTGGACCAGGCGGAGGGTGTACTCAGCGGCCGTGCGACCCCGTTCGCCGACGGTCCCTTCGGACGGTACGACGACCTCGAAGAGGACCGTAGAGGGGACCCGCCCCTCCGCCAGTGCCGCCAGATCCGGTACATCGCGACCGAGCGTGACGCAGTCGAGATCCTCAACTGCCGTACCGGGCACGGTGGTCCACTCCACGGTGAACAGCCCATCGACGCCTGTTCGAGCTGCCGAGTGCAGCCGCTCGGGGTCGACGGGCAGCAGCGCCAGGGAGTCCACGCTCAGGACGGGCGTTCCGGCGGAGTCGGCGACCGTCACGCACAACGTGTCGCGGTGCGGAGAGAGTCGTACCCGCGCGGTAGTGGCACCGGTGGCCCACAGGGACACCCCGGTCCAGGCGAACGGCAGCCGCATCTCCTCCCCGTCGGGGTCGAGCAGCAGAGCGGGGTGCAGGGCGGCGTCGAGGAGCGCGGGATGGATACCGAACCCGTCGCCCGCGCCCGCCCGTCCGGGCAACTCCACCTCGGCCAGCAGATCTTGGCCGTGCCGCCACACGGCGCACACGCCCTGGAAAGCCGGGCCGTAGGTGTAACCGGCCGAGGCTGCCCGCTCGTACAGATCACCGATGTCCACGGCCTCAGCTCCCGCCGGAGGCCACTGCCCGCTCAGCCCGTCCGGCGCGGCGGCGGATTCAGGGGTCAGAACGCCGACCGCGTGGCAGGTCCAGCTCTCGTCGTGACCCGACTCCGAGCGGGAGAGGACGCTCACCTCCCGACGCCCGTCGTGTTCGTCAGCGGCACCGACGGCAACCTGGACCTGGAGCCCTCCGGACTCGGGAAGCACAAGGGGCGTCTGAAGGGTGAGTTCCTCAAGACCCGCGCAGCCAGCCTCGTCACCCGCGCGCAACGCCCACTCCACCAGGGCGGCGCCGGGTACGAGCGCCGTACCGGCGACCGCGTGTTCGGCGAGCCAGCCGCCGGATGCCGCGAGCCGACCGGTGAGGACGAGCGCGCCGTCGGAGAGGCTGAGGACGGCGGGCAGGAGGGGGTGCTCCAGTCGGCGCAGGCCCATGGAGCGGGCGTCGCCCTGGGTGTCTACCTCCAGCCAGTAGTGGTGGTGTTGGAAGGGGTAGGTGGGGAGGTCGATGGTGCGTGGGGGTGTCGGGAACCAACGGCGCCAGTTGATGTCGGCGCCTGCGGTGAAGGCTTGGGCGGCGGCGAGAGTGAGTTGGTGGGTGGTGCCGTGGTCTCGACGGAGGGTGGGGACGACGGTCCCCGACTCGATGGTCTCTTCCATCGGGAGGGTCAGGACGGGGTGGGGGCTTGCCTCGATGAACAGGCGGTAGCCGTCGGCCTGGAGCGCCTCGACGGTCTCGGCGAAACGGACCTGCTCTCGGAGATTGGTGACCCAGTAGCCGGTGTCGAGCGTGGTGGTGTCGATACGGCTTGCGGTGACGGTGGAGTAGAAGGCGATGTCGGACACCGCGACCGGGCGGACCCCGGACAGCCGTTCCGTCAACTCTCCGGCGAGTTGGTCTATTTGTGCATTGTGGGAGGCG
>NZ_JBLRVY010000065.1:0-4787 GCF_048159485.1 Streptomyces sp. 4F14 | reverse complement strand
CACGGCACCACCGACGACAACACCACCGGCCCCGCCCCCTCCACATCGGAAGCCGGTTCAAACTCAGCAGCCTGCTCCAGAATCACATGGGCATTCGTGCCACTGACCCCGAACGAAGACACCCCCGCCCGCCACGGCCGATCCACCACCGGCCACGGCTGCTCCTCCGTCAACAACTCCACCGCACCAGCCGACCAATCCACCTCAGAAGTCGGCTCATCCACATGCAACGTCCGCGGCAACACACCCCGCTGCATCGCCAACACCATCTTGATCACACCACCCACACCTGCCGCGCCTTGGGTGTGACCGATGTTCGACTTCAGCGACCCCAACCACAGCGGACGATCCCGGTCCTGCCCATAAGTCGCCAGCAACGCCTGAGCCTCAATCGGATCCCCCAGCCGGGTACCCGTACCGTGCGCCTCGACCACATCCACCTCAGCCGCGGTCAAACCAGCACTGGCCAGCGCCTGCCGGATCACCCGCTGTTGAGAGGGACCGTTCGGCGCGGTCAACCCGTTCGAGGCGCCGTCCTGATTGATCGCCGAACCCCGCACCACCGCCAACACCCGATGCCCCTTACGCCGAGCATCCGACAACCGCTCCACCACTACCAACGCGGAGCCCTCGGCCCACCCCGTACCATCGGCCGACGCGGCGAAGGACTTGCAGCGGCCATCCCCCGCCACCCCACCCTGCTCGGCAAAGGCTCCCGGCGTGGCCATCACCGTCACACCACCGGCCAGCGCCAGATCGCATTCACCGGACCGCAACGCCTGCGCGGCCAGATGCAGCGCCACCAACGACGACGAACACGCCGTGTCCACCGTCACCGCAGGCCCTTCCAGCCCCAACGTGTAAGCGACCCGGCCCGACAACACGCTTCCCGCGGTACCGATCCCCAGGATTCCTCCTATCTCATCTGCCGCCGTCCTCAATGGTTCGCTGTAGTCGTGGTACATCAGCCCGGCGTACACGCCGGTCTTACTGCCCTTCAACGAGTGCGGGTCGATCCTGGCCCGCTCCAACGCTTCCCAGGCCGTCTCCAGCAGCAACCGCTGCTGCGGATCCATCGCCAACGCCTCACGCGGCGAGATCCCGAAGAACCCCGCATCGAACTCCGCCGCGTCATGGAGAAAGCCGCCCTTGCCGGAACCACCATCAGTCAGATCCCAGCCCCGATCCACCGGGAACCCGGAAATAGCGTCCACCCCGCCGACCAGCACATCCCACAAGTCCGACGGCGAAGACACCCCACCCGGGAACCGGCACCCGATGCCCACGATGGCCACCGGCTCAACCCTGGCCGTGGCGAGCTGCTCGTTCTGCTTGCGCAGTCGATCGATCTCCTTCAGCGACGACCGCAGCGCTTCGACGTACTTTTCGACGGAGTCATTCACCGGATTGCCTTTCGATCGTCGCTAGTTCGTGGTGTTCTCAGCGGCCAGGCGCAGCAGACTCTCGCCGTCCAACTCGTCGATCGAGACCTCATCGCCGGACGTGGTGGTCTGCGCGGCCTCGCCGTCCTCACCAGCGAGTCGCAGCAGCAGGTCCAAGAGACCCGCCTTCCGCAGGCGGCTGACAGGAATGGTCGCCAGGGTCTCTCCGAGACGGATGTCCGCATCCTCGGAAGGCTCCGCCGCCGGGATGTCGGGGCGCAACTCCGATCGAAGGTGATCGGCCACTGCGGCTGGTGTGGGGTAGTCGAACACCAGCGTGGCCGGCAACCGCAGACCAGTAACCGTGTTCAGCCGGTTACGCAGGTCGACAGCGGTCATCGAGTCGAAGCCCAGTTCCTGGAACGCAGAAGTGGCCTGTACCGACTCCGGGGTGGCATGCCCCAGAACTGTCGCCGTGTGAGTGGTGACCACCTGCGCCAACACGGCATGAGCGTCAGCAGCCGACAGACCAGCCAGCCGCTGCCGCAACGCCGCACCCGCCGCCTCACCGTCCCGCACAACGGCGAGACTCCTACGGCGGACCGGTCCACGTACGAGGCCACGCAACAGCCCCGACAACGGCTGACCAGCACGCACACCGGCCGGATCCCAGCGCATCCCCGCCACGAACGACCGCCCCGACCGTACGGCACGGTCCAGCAGCGCCACCCCTTCCTCCGCCGTCAGCGGCACAACCCCCGTCGCGCTGATCCGGCGGCGGTCGGTCTGCGACAGTTGCCCGGTCAACGCGCTGGTCGGCGCCCACATGCCCCACGCCACCGACACGGCGGCCTCGCCGCGAGCGGCACGCTGCTGGGCTATCGCGTCCAGCACGGAGTTCGCCGCCGCGTACCCCGCCTGTCCGGCCGCACCCAGCACACCCGACGTGGACGAGAACAGAACGAACGCGGCCAGGTCCAGCCCGGCGGTCGCCTCGTGCAGATACCACGCCGCATCCGCCTTCGGACGCATCACGGCATCCACCCGCTCCGGCGTCAACGACGTCACCATCCCGTCGTCCACCACACCCGCCGTATGCACCACCGCCGTCAGCGGATGCTCGTCCGGGATCGCATCAAGCACAGCCGTCAGCGCTGCCAGATCCGACACATCACAGGCCACCACCCGCGCCTCGGCACCCAGCCCCGTCAACTCCTCGGCCAGCTCCCGGGCTCCCGGCGCGGCGATCCCCTGCCGCGACACCAGCAGCAGACGCCGCACTCCGTGACGCTCCACCCAATCCCGCGCCACCACCCCACCCAACGTGCCGGTCCCACCCGTGATCAGCACCGTCCCCTCAGGGTTCACCGGCCGTGCCTCCGCTGACAGGTCCGACACCTCACCCGCGCTCACCGACGTAAGCCGGGGGCTGTACGCCTGACCGGCCCGCACAGCCAGTTCGAAATCGCCCTCGTCATCGGCCGTGCTGCTCAGTACGGCGGGCAGGCACCGCCAGGACTCGGTGCTGCCGTCCACATCCACCAGACCGAAGCGGCCCGGATGCTCCGACCGCGCTGATCGCACCAACCCCTGCACCCCGGCCCCGGACACGTCCGACACCCGGTCACCCGTACCCGTAGACACCGCGTTCCGGGTCACCACCACCAGCCGTGCACCATCACGCTCATCGTCAGCCAGCCACTCCTGCGCCAACTCCAGCACCCGGCACACCTCAGAACGCACCGCAGCCACATCACCAGTGACACTGACACCCGCAGGCAGAAGAACCAAATCCGCCCTCGGGCACTCCGACAGCTCCAGATGCCAGGGAACCCCCAACATCGCCGCCAGGTCCTGACCACCCGCGCCCGCCACCACACACCGCGGCGACGAACCCCCACTCTGAGCCGGGACAACAGGCTTGAGAACCCACTCCACGCTGAACAGCGAGTGCTGTTCAGCCCCGGACTCCAGTAGTTCCGCTCGCACTGATCGCAGCGTTAGCGAGTCCACCGACAGCACCGGAGCACCGGTGTCATCAGCCGCGTCCAGACAGAGTGCACCGTCTCCGGTCACCGACAGCCGGACCCGCAACGACCGTGCGCCCGACGCGTGCAGGGACACTCCGCTCCAGGAGAACGGGAGCCCGCCCTCGACGTCACCGGGCAGGAATACGGCAGCGTGCAGGGCAGCGTCGAACAACGCCGGATGGCCCCCGAACTCCCCCGCCAGCTCCACCGCCCCCTCCGGCAGCCGCACCTCAGCGAAGACCTCCTCACCCCGCCGCCACACCGCCCGCAATCCCCGGAAGGTCGGCCCGTATCCGTAGCCCGCCTCGGCCAGGCCGTCGTAGAGATCGTCCACCGGCACCGGCACCGCTCCCGCAGGCGGCCATGCCGCGTCCTGCCACACCGGCACGGCAACCCCTGCCGCAGTCAGTGTCCCGCCGGCGTGCTGTGTCCAGGCCGCTTCCCCCGCTGTCTCCTCCGGCCGGGAGTAGACACTCACCGCACGACGACCCGACTCTGTTAGTGCTTCGACCACCACCTGCACCTGCACAGCCCCGTGCTCGGGCAGCACCAACGGCCGCTCCAACACCAGATCCTCCACAACACCACACCCGACCTCGTCACCAGCCCGCACCAGCAACTCCACGAACGCGGTGCCCGGCACCACCACCACACCCCGCACCGCATGGTCGGCCAGCCAATCCTGCGAGGCCAGGGACAGGCGGCTGGTGAACACCACACCCTCACCACCGGCCAACTCCACCGCCGCACCCAGCAACGGATGACCCACCGACACCAACCCAGCACCCCGCACATCCCCCGCCACAGAACGGGCACGAGGCCAGTACCGCTCACGCTGGAAGGCGTACGTCGGCAACTCGACCGCCGAGCCCCGGCCCACCACCGCGGACCACTCCACCGGCACACCGTGGGTATACAGAGTGGACAGGGCCGTCAGCGCGGTGTGGACCTCGGGCCGCCCCTTCCGCTGAGCCGCGACGAACACCCCGTCCACCACACCCGACCCCAACCCCGTCAGCACACCGTCCGGACCCACCTCCACAAAACGCGTCACACCCCCAGCACTCAACTCCGTCAGCATGTCCGCGAACCGCACCGGCTCCCGCACCTGCCGCACCCAGTACTGCGCGCTGCACACCTCAGCAACCGGAACCGTCATCCCCACCACCGGCCGCCTGAACTCCACCTGCCCGAGAACTTCCGCGAACGCATCCAGCATCGGATCCATCAACGGCGAATGGAAAGCATGGCTGACGTCCAGACGCCGCACCTTCCGGCCCCGCCCACGCCACACCTCCCCCATCGCACCCACCACACCCGCATCACCCGACAACACCACCGAACGGGCCGCATTCACCGCCGCGACACCAGCCCG
>NZ_JBLRVY010000064.1:0-5640 GCF_048159485.1 Streptomyces sp. 4F14 | reverse complement strand
CCGTACCACGCCGTCAAGAACACCACCGGCACACCCGCCGCCTCCGCGAACGACCAACCCCGCGGAACCCGCACCACGAGACGCGCATCCGCCGTCACGACCGGGCCGAACCCGCCGACAGCCATCCCCATCACGCGGTCCCCGACCGCAACACCCGACACACCCGACC
Source organism: Streptomyces sp. 4F14 (assembly GCF_048159485.1). Taxonomy (NCBI): domain Bacteria; kingdom Bacillati; phylum Actinomycetota; class Actinomycetes; order Kitasatosporales; family Streptomycetaceae; genus Streptomyces; species Streptomyces sp. 4F14. The sequence goes on along the minus strand of NZ_JBLRVY010000064.1, from coordinate 5,471 downwards.
CCACCTCCAGCACCACACCCGCCACCTCAGCACCCAACACCGGCGCCACACCCGGATACACCCCCAGCACATTCAACACATCCCGGAAGTTCAGCCCCGCCGCACGCACCCCGACCCGCACCTGACCCACCCCCAACGGCACCTCAGCCTCGAAAGACGGTTCCAGCACCAGATCGTCGACACTGCCCTGACCCGCCATCCCCAGCCGCCACGTCCCCGCAGGCGCCGCCAACACCCCCCGGGTGCGCGCCGGCACCAACCGGGGGCTGTACGCCTGACCGGCCCGCACCGCCAGCTCGAACCCGTCCTCTTCACCTGCCGTGCCGCTCAGTACGGCGGGCAGCCACCGCCAGGACTCGGCACTGCCGTCCACATCCACCAGACCGAAGCGGCCCGGATGCTCCGACCGCGCTGATCGCACCAACCCCTGCACCCCGGCCCCGGACACGTCCGACACCCGGTCACCCGTACCCGTGGACACCGCGTTCCGGGTCACCACCACCAGCCGTGCACCATCACGCTCATCGCCGGCCAACCACTCCTGCGCCAACTCCAGCACCCGGCACACCTCAGAACGCACCACAGCCACATCACCGGTGACACCGACACCCGCAAGCAGAAGAACCAAATCCGTCTCCGGGCACTCCGACAGCTCCAGATGCCAGGGAACCCCCAGCACCGCCGCCAGGTCCTCACCCCCCTCACCCGCCACCACACACCGCGGCAATCCCTCGGTCCCAGCCGGAACGGCAGGCTTCAGAACCCACTCCACGCTGAACAGCGAGCGCTGTTCAGACCCGGACTCCAGCAGTTCCGCCCGCAACGGTCGCAGTGTCAGTGAGTCCACCGACAGCACCGGGGAGCCGGTGTCATCAGCCGCGTCCAGACAGAGCGCGCCGTCCTCATTCGCCGAGAGCCGGACCCGCAGTGACCGTGCGCCCGATGCGTGCAGGGACACTCCGCTCCAGGAGAACGGGAGCCCGCCCTCGCGCCCCGCGGGCAGGAACGCAGCAGCGTGCAGGGCGGCGTCGAACAACGCCGGATGGATCCCGAACTCCCCTGCCCGCTCAGCCGCCTCGTCCGGCAGCCGCACCTCAGCGAAGACCTCCCCATCCCGCTGCCACACCGCCCGTACCCCTTGGAAGGTCGGCCCGTACCCGTAGCCCGTCCCGGCCAGGTCCTCGTAGAACCCGTCCACCGGCACCGGTTCCGTTCCCGCCGGCGGCCACACCGTCAGCTCCGCGCCCGTCGGCACCGTCGCCTCGGAGGCCAGCGTTCCGCCAGCATGCCGTATCCAGGCCGCTTCCCCTGTTGTCTCCTCCGGCCGGGAGTACACACTCACCGCACGACGGCCCGACTCTGTTAGTGCTTCGACCACCACCTGCACCTGCACAGCCCCGTGCTCCGGCAGCACCAACGGCCGCTCCAGCACCAGATCCTCCACAACACCACACCCCACCTCATCACCCGCCCGCACCACCAACTCCACGAACGCAGTACCGGCCAGCAACACCACACCCCGCGCCGCATGGTCGGCCAGCCAGCCGTGCGAGGTGAGAGACAGACGGTTGGTGAACACCACGCCCTCGCCACCGGCCAACTCCACCGCCGCGCCCAGCAACGGATGGCCCACCGACACCAACCCGACGCTCCTCACGTCGCCGGCCGCAGAACGGGGGCGCGGCCAGTACCGCTCACGCTGGAACGCGTACGTCGGCAGATCCATCACCGAACCCCGGCCCACTATCGCGGACCAGTCCACCGGGACACCGTGAGTGTGGAGAGTGGACAGTGCGGTCAATAGTTGTTCGGGCTCGTTCTCGCCCCGGCGCAGGGTTCCGGTCACGACCGCTGCGGGGTGGGACTCGAACAGGGTTTCTTCCAGGCTGGGAGTGAGCACCGGGTGGGGGCTGACTTCTACGAACATCTCGTAGCCGGCCGAGGCCAGCAGCGGGGTCGTGTCGGCCAGCCGTACTGTCTCCCGCGCGTTGCGGTACCAGTACTCCGCGTCCAGCTCACGGGTGTCGGTCAGCTCACCCGTCACCGTCGAGTAGAACGCGACACTGCCCTCCATCGGGGCTATGTCCGCCAGCGCCTCGATCAGCGCGGCCCTGATCTCCTCGACCTGTGGGGAATGCCCCGCGCAGTCCGTGTCCATCCGACGGGTCCGGAAGTCCTCCGCCTCGCCCGCCGCGACCAGTTCCGTGACCGCTTCCGCCTCGCCGGACACCACCACCGACGAAGGTCCGTTGACCGCCGCAATCGACAACCGCCCCTCCCACCGGGCGATCAACGACTCCGCCTCGGCCAGCGGCAGCCGCACCGACGCCATCCCGCCCCGCCCGCCCAGCGTCCCGGCCAGCAGGCGGCTGCGCACCGCGATGATCCTGGCCGCGTCGTCCAGCGACAGTCCGCCCGCCACGCAGGCCGCCGCGATCTCACCCTGCGAATGCCCCACCACCGCAGCCGGTGTCACACCCAGCGACTGCCAGAGGTGTGCCAGCGACACCATAACCGCCCACAGCACCGGCTGCACCACATCGACGCGCCCCAGCGCCTCCAGGTCCTCCAACGCCTCCAGCAGGTCCCACTCCACGAACGGCGCCAACGCCCGAGCGCATTCACGCATCCGCTCCGCGAACACCGGTGAAGCCGCCAGCAGCCCCTGGGCCATGCCGGCCCACTGTGCCCCCTGGCCCGGGAACACGAACACCACGTCACGCCCGTCGACCGTGCTCTGGCTAGTCACTCCGGCGCCAGGTTCCCCGGCCGCCAGCTCGGTCAGCCTGGCAAGCAGCTCGTCCCGGTCGGTGCCCAGGACCACCGCACGGTGCTCCAGGCTCGCGCGGGTCGACACCAGTGCCGCGCCCACACTCACCGGGTTCAGCTCCGGATCGGCTTCCACGTGTGCCGCAAGCCGCCGCGCCTGCTCCCGCAGCGCCGACTCTGACCTGGCCGACAACACCCACGGCACCACCGGCAGAGCAGACGCCTCGCTGGACACCGGCGTTGGTTCGGGGGCCTGTTCCAGGATCACGTGGGCGTTGGTGCCGCTGACTCCGAACGAGGAGACTCCTGCCCGCCACGGCCGGTCGACTGCCGGCCACGGTTGCTGTTCGGTCAGCAACTCCACCGCGCCGACCGACCAGTCCACCTCAGGGGTCGGTTCATCCACATGCAAGGTGCGGGGCAGCACACCCTGCTGCATCGCCAGCACCATCTTCATCACACCAGCGACACCGGCGGCCGCCTGCGTGTGGCCGATGTTGGACTTCAGCGATCCCAGCCACAGCGGACGGTCCCGGTCCTGCCCATACGTGGCCAGCAGCGCCTGGGCCTCGATCGGGTCCCCCAGCCGGGTGCCGGTGCCGTGGGCTTCCACCACGTCCACCTCAGCCGTGGTCAGACCAGCACTGGCCAACGCCTGCCGGATCACCCGCTGCTGAGAGGGACCGTTCGGCGCCGACAGCCCGTTCGATGCTCCGTCCTGGTTGATCGCCGAACCCCGCACCACCGCCAACACCCGGTGGCCATTGCGCTGAGCGTCCGACAGCCGCTCCACCACCAACAACCCGGCACCCTCACCCCACCCAGTGCCGTCAGCCGACGCGGCAAAAGACTTGCAGCGGCCGTCCCCCGCCAACACACCCTGAGTGGCAAACTCTGCGAAGGCTCCCGGTGTGGCCATCACTGCCACACCACCGGCCAGTGCCAGATCGCATTCCCCCGACCGCAGCGCCTGCGTGGCCCAGTGCAGCGCCACCAGCGACGACGAGCACGCCGTGTCCACCGTGACCGCAGGGCCTTCCAGTCCCAACGTGTACGCGATCCGGCCCGACAACACGCTGCTCGCGCCACCGGTGATCCGGTATCCGTCCGCTTCGTCCGAGACGTTGCCTACAGTCTCGTATCCCGAAACCGCTCCGCCCACGAAGACCCCGGTCTTGCTGCCCTTCAGCGCGTGCGGGTCGATGCCAGCCCGCTCGAGCGCCTCCCACGACGTCTCCAGCAACAACCGCTGCTGCGGATCCATCGCCAACGCCTCACGCGGCGAAATACCGAAAAACCCCGCATCGAACTCCGCCGCGTCCTCGATGAACCCGCCCACCCGGGCGAAACCGTCACCGACCAGATCCCAACCCCGATCAGCGGGAAACTCACTCATCGCATCAACCGAGGACACCACCACATCCCACAGTTGTTCAGGGCTCTCGATCCCGCCGGGGAACCGGCAGCCCATCCCGACGATGGCGATCGGCTCGTCCGGCTCCGCCTTCACCACAACAGGAACCATCACCTGCGCTTGTGAACCCAGCAGCTCCGAGCCCAGATGCTCCGCCAGCCCCGCAGGCGTCGGGTAGTCGAAGACCAGACTCACAGGCAGTACGAGACCCGTGACCGCCGCCAGCTTGTTCCGCAGCTCCACCGCCGTCAGCGAATCAAAACCCACATCACGGAAAGCCCTCCCCGACGGCAAGGCATCAGCATTGTCGAAACCGAGAGTGACCGCCGCCTCCCGCCGCACCAGATCAACCAACACCCGCGTACGTTCCTTCTCCCCCAGCCCGGACAGCCTGCCCAGCAACACCGACTCACCGACAGACCCCGCACCCAGCCGGGCGAGTGCCTTGCGTACCTCCGGAATGCCCGACAGCAGAGGACTCGGGCGCTCCACCGTGAAACTGGGTGCGAAGCGTTCCCAGTCCGTGTTGGTCACCGTGAGGGTGACCGAGCCGTCGCGCACCGCCTGCTCCAGAGCAGCCATCGCCAACTCCGGCTCCATCGCCAACACACCACGCCGCCGATACCCCTCAACGCCTGCCGCACCCATCCCCGGACCCGCCCACAACCCCCACGCGATCGACGTCGCCACCAGCCCCGCACCACGCCGATACCCCGCCAACCCGTCCAGAAAAGCATTCGCCGCCGCATACGCCCCCTGCCCCCCAGCACCCCAACTCGCCGCACCCGACGAGAACAGGACGAACGCCTGGAGGTCCAGCCCCGCCGTCAGCTCATGCAGATACCACGCCGACACCGCCTTCGCCCGCAACACCCCATCCAACCGCCCCACCTCCAACTGCCCCACCGGCACATGCTCATCACCGATACCCGCCGCATGCACCACCGCCGTCAGCGGACACTCCACCGGCACCCGCCCCAACACCCCCGCCAACGCCTCCCGATCAGCGACATCACACGCCTCCACCGTCACCCGCGCACCCAACCCCACCAGCTCCTCACGCAGACCGGACACACCGTCAGCCTGCTCACCCCGACGGCTCACCAGCACCACATGCTCAGCACCACGCGCCACCGCCCACCGCGCCACATGCCCACCCAAACCCCCCGTCCCACCCGTGATCAACACCGAGCCACTCAGCCGCACCTCACCACCCGCACCACCTCCGCCGCTCCCGGCACCGGCCCGGACCAGACGACGCCCGTACACACCCGCCCCCCGCACCGCA
>NZ_JBLRVY010000063.1:0-6740 GCF_048159485.1 Streptomyces sp. 4F14 | reverse complement strand
CGGCTGGCCCGTCCGGATGCGGGGGCGTTGATGCGGCCTGTTGCTGGTGGTCTTGTCGGTGACGGCACGGTGTTGGTGACGGGTGGGACTGGCACGTTGGGTGGTCTGCTGGCGCGGCACTTGGTCGACCGGCATGGCGTACGGCATTTGCTGCTGGTGTCGCGGCAGGGTATGGCCGCGCCGGGTGCGCGGGAGCTGGTCGAGGAGTTGACCGGACTGGGTGCCCAGGCGCGGGTGGTGGCGTGTGATGTGTCAGACCGGGACGCCATAGCCGAGCTGATCACCGGGGTGCCACAGCAGCATCCGCTCACCGCAGTGATTCATACGGCGGGTGTGTTGGACGACGGGACGGTCACGTCGTTGACGCCGGAGCGGATCGATACCGTGATGCGTCCGAAGGCGGACGCGGCGTGGTATCTGCACGAGGCGACCGCCGGGCTGGGCCTGGCCGCGTTCGTTCTCTTCTCGAGCTTCGCGGCGACTTCCGGTTCTCCGGGGCAGGGCAACTATGCCGCGGCCAACGCGTTCCTGGACGCGCTGGCGTTGCACCGGCACGCGCAGGGCCTCCCGGCCACGTCGCTGGCCTGGGGCTGGTGGGCCGACACCAGCAGCATGACCGGACGTCTGGGGCAGAGCGATCACGCTCGGCTGGGCCGGGCTGGCGTGCGTGCGATGTCGGCGGCGGAAGGGCTGGCGTTGTTCGACCTGGCCTGCCGACGCCCGGAAGCGAATCTGGCCCCGGTCGGGCTCGACCTGCCACGGCATGGCAGGTCGGTGCCGCCGCTGTTGCGGGGTTTGGTGGCCGGTGGGCCGGTGCGGCCGCTTGCCCGTGCGGCTGACCGGGACGGCTCCGGTCTGGCCGGGCGGCTGGCCCGCCTGACAGCTGCTGATCAGCAGCGACTGCTTCTGGACCTGGTGTGTGGTCATGTCGCCACCGTTCTGGGACACGCCTCCGCGGGAGCTGTTGACGCCGAGAAGGCGTTGCGGGACATGGGCTTCGATTCGCTGACGACGGTGGAGTTGCGCAACAGGCTGGCGGCAGCGACGGGACTCCGGCTGCCCGCGACGTTGGCATTCGACCATCCGACGGCCTCGCGGCTGGCCACCCACCTGAGGCAGCAACTGACTGGCACGGTCGAGGCCGTGCCGGTGGCTCCCGTTGTGGTGAAGGCGGAGCCGGACGAGCCGATCGCCATCGTAGGGATGGGCTGCCGATTCCCCGGCGGGCTCTCGTCGCCGGAGCAGTTGTGGGATGCGGTGGTGTCCTCGGCTGATGTGGTGGGTGAGTTCCCTGTGGATCGGGGCTGGGATCTGGTCGGTGACAGGTTCGCCCGGGTGGGTGGGTTCGTCGAGGATGCGGACGGGTTTGATGCGGGGTTCTTCGGTATTTCGCCGCGTGAGGCGTTGGCGATGGATCCGCAGCAGCGGTTGCTGTTGGAGACGTCGTGGGAGGCGCTGGAACGGGCCGGCATCGACCCGAACACGCTGAAGGGCAGCAGGACCGGGGTCTTCGTGGGCGGGGCCGGTTTCGGGTACGAGACTGTCGCGGAGGCATCGGACGAACTGGACGGATTCCGGCTCACCGGTGGCGCGGACAGCGTGTTGTCGGGACGGATCGCGTACGTGCTGGGGCTGGAAGGGCCCGCGATCACGGTGGACACGGCGTGCTCGTCGTCGTTGGTGGCCTTGCATCTCGCGGTCCAGGCGCTGCGGTCGGGGGAGTGCGATCTGGCGTTGGCCGGTGGTGTGACGGTGATGGCCACACCGCGGATCTTTGCCGAGTTCGCCGTTCAGGACGGGCTGGCGGCCGATGGCCGCTGCAAGGCGTTCGCCGCATCGGCCGACGGGGTCGGGCTCGCGGAAGGCGCCGGGTTGGTGGCCGTGGAGCGGTTGTCGGATGCCCGGCGTAAGGGGCATCGGGTGTTGGCGGTGGTGCGGGGTTCGGCGGTGAATCAGGACGGTGCGTCGAACGGGTTGTCGGCGCCGAGTGGTCCGTCGCAGCAGCGGGTGATCCGGCAGGCGTTGGCCAGTGCGGGTCTGACCACGGCTGAGGTGGATGTGGTGGAGGCGCACGGTACGGGCACCCGGCTGGGGGATCCGATCGAGGCCCAGGCCCTGTTGGCCACCTACGGGCAGGACCGGCCGACGGATCGTCCGCTGTGGCTGGGGTCGCTGAAGTCCAACATCGGTCATACCCAAGGCGCGGCGGGTGTCGCCGGTGTGATCAAGATGGTGTTGGCGATGCAACACGGGCAACTGCCGCGGACGTTGCATGTGGACGCGCCGAGCCCTGAGGTGGACTGGTCGGTCGGTGCGGTGGAGTTGCTGACGGAGCAGCGGCCGTGGCCGGTGGTGGACCGGCCGTGGCGGGCGGGGGTGTCCTCGTTCGGGATCAGTGGCACCAACGCTCACCTCATCCTCGAACAGGCCCTCGAACCAGCGCCGGTGTCCGGTGTGAAGTCTGCTCCGGTGGTGTCGTCGTCGGTGGTGCCGTGGGTGGTGTCGGCGCGGTCGGAGTCGGCGTTGCGGGAACAGGCGCGGCGGCTTGCGGTGTATGTGGAGGCGGATCCGGGGCTGGACCCGGTCGACGTGGGCGCGGCACTGGTGTCGACCCGGGCGGGTCTGGAGCACCGTGCGGTGGTCCTGGGTACGGACAGGGACGAGCTGATCGCCAGGCTGGCCGGGCTTGCGGAGGGTGGGCCGGGTGCCGGGGTAGTGATCGGCAAGGTCGGCCAGAGTGCGGCCGGTGGGCGTGGTGTGGTGTTCGTGTTCCCTGGTCAGGGGTCGCAGTGGGCGGGTATGGCGCAGGAACTGCTGGCGGCTTCACCGGTGTTCGCGGAGCGGATGCGTGAATGTGCTCGGGCGTTGGCGCCGTTCGTGGAGTGGGACCTGCTGGAGGCGCTGGGGGACCAGGAGGCGCTGGAGCGGGTTGATGTGGTGCAGCCGGTGCTGTGGGCGGTGATGGTGTCGTTGGCGCACCTCTGGCAGTCGCTGGGTGTGACGCCTGCTGCGGTGGTGGGGCATTCGCAGGGTGAGATCGCGGCGGCCTGCGTGGCGGGCGGACTGTCGCTGGACGACGCGGCCAGGATCATCGCGGCGCGCAGCCATCTACTTGCCAGGTCGCTGGCCGGGCATGGCGGGATGGCGTCGGTGCGATTGCCGCTGGTCGAGGTGGAGTCGCTGATCTCCCGGTGGGATGGGCGGTTGTCGGTCGCGGCGGTCAACGGGCTCTCGTGGGTGGTGGTGTCCGGGGACGCCGAGGCGGTGACCGAGCTGGTCATGGCGGGTGAGACGGAGGACTTCCGGGCCCGTCGGATGGACACGGACTGCGCGGGGCATTCCGCGCAGGTGGAACTGATCAGGGCCGAGCTGATCGAGTCCCTGGCAGACGTCACCCCGGTGGAGGGAACTGTCGCGTTCTACTCGACGGTGACGGGTGAGCTGACGGACACCCGTGAGCTGGATGCGGAGTACTGGTACCGCAATCTGCGGGAGACGGTGCGGCTGGCCGACACCACCCCGGTGCTTGCCACGGCCGGCTACGGGACGTTCGTAGAAGTCAGCCCGCATCCGGTGCTGACTCCGAGTCTGGAGGAGACGCTGTTCGAGTCCCACCCGGCGGCGGTCGTGACGGGGACGCTGCGCCGGGGTGAGGACGAACTTGAGCAACTGCTGACCGCACTGTCCACTCTCCACACCCACGGTGTTCCGGTGGACTGGTCTGCGGTGATGGGCCGGGGTTCGGGCCAGGCCATCGAGTTGCCGACATACGCGTTCCAGCGGGAGCGGTACTGGCCGCGCCCTCGGGCTGCGGCCGGAGATGCGCGAGGTATGGGGTTGGTGTCGGTGGGGCATCCGTTGCTGGGTGCGGCGGTGGAGTTGGCTGGTGGTGAGGGTGTGGTGTTCACCAGCCGGCTGTCCCTCGCTTCACACGACTGGCTGGCCGATTACACGGTGAGTGGTCTGGCGGCGGTGCCGGGCACTGCGTTCGTGGAGTTGCTGGTTAGGGCGGGCGATGAGGTCGGGTGTGGTGTTGTGGAGGATCTGGTGTTGGAGCGGCCGTTGGTGCTGCCCGAGCACGGGGCTGTGCAGGTGCAGGTGGTGGTCGAGGCGTCGGCGGAGTCGAGTCGTCGTGCGGTGAGTGTGTACTCCCGGCCGGAGGAGACAGCAGGGGAAGCGGCCTGGGTACGGCACACCGGTGGAACGCTGACCTCCGAGGCTGCGGCGTCTGCGGGTACGGAACTGATGGTGTGGCCGCCGGCGGGAGCGGTGCCGGTGCCGGTGGATGACCTCTACGACGGTCTGGCCGAGGCGGGTTATGGATACGGGCCGGTGTTCCGGGGGTTGCGGGCGGTGTGGCAGCGGGATGGGGAAGTCTTCGCTGAGGTGCGGCTGCCTGACGAGGCGGCTGAGCTGGCGGGGGAGTTCGGGATCCACCCGGCGTTGTTCGACGCCGCCCTGCACGCAGCCGCGTTCCTGCCCGCCGGGGGCGAAGGCGGGCTCCCGTTCTCCTGGAGCGGAGTGTCCCTGCACGCGTCGGGCGCACGGTCACTGCGCGTGGAACTGTCGGCGACTGACGACGGCGTGCTCTACCTGAATGCAGCTGACGACACCGGTGCTCCGGTGGTGTCGGTGGGCTCGCTGACGCTGCGTTCAGCGTGGGCGGAACTGCTGGATTCCGGGGACGAACAGCGGTCGCGGTCCAGCCTGCCACGGCATCGTGGGCCGGCCCGGCCGGTTGCCCGCGCGGGCGACCAGGACGGTTCCGGTCTGGCCGGGCGGTTGGCCGGTCTGACTGCTGCTGATCAGCAGCGGCTGGTTCTGGATCTGGTGTGTGGTCATGTCGCGACCGTTCTGGGGCACGCCTCCGGAGTGGCCGTCGATCCCGAGAAGGCGTTGCGGGACATGGGCTTCGATTCGCTGACGACGGTGGAGTTGCGCAACAGGCTGGCGGCAGTGACAGGTCTGCAACTGCCTGCGACGTTGGCGTTCGACTACCCGACGGCCTCGCGGCTGGCCACCCACCTGAGGCAGCAACTGACTGGCACGGTCGAGGCCGTGCCGGTGGCTCCCGTTGTGGTGAAGGCGGAGCCGGACGAGCCGATCGCCATTGTGGGAATGGGGTGTCGGTTCCCGGGTGGGGTGTCGTCGCCGGAGGAGTTGTGGGCCTTGCTCGCGGGTGGTGTGGATGCGATCTCGGCGTTCCCGACACAGCGTGGCTGGGATCTGGTCGGTGACGGTTTCGCCCGGGTGGGTGGGTTCCTCCATGGGGCGGCGGAGTTTGATGCGGGGTTCTTCGGTATTTCGCCGCGTGAGGCGTTGGCGATGGATCCGCAGCAACGGTTGTTGTTGGAGACCTCGTGGGAGGCGCTGGAACGGTCCGGGATCGACCCGATCTTGTTGAAGGGCAGTAGGACCGGGGTGTTCGTGGGTGGTGCTGGTTCGGGTTATGAGGCTGTCGGGGGTGCCTCGGAGGAACTGGACGGGTACCGGTTGACCGGTGGTGCGGGCAGTGTGTTGTCGGGGCGGATCGCTTATGTGCTGGGGTTGGAAGGGCCGGCGGTGACGGTGGACACGGCGTGTTCGTCGTCGTTGGTGGCGTTGCACTGGGCCGCGCAGGCATTGCGCGCTGGTGAGTGTGATCTGGCGTTGGCCGGTGGTGTGACGGTGATGGCGACACCGGGGGTCTTTGCCGAGTTCGCCGTGCAGGGTGGGCTGGCGGCGGATGGTCGCTGCAAGGCGTTTGCTGCGTCGGCTGATGGTACGGGGTGGTCTGAGGGTGTTGGGTTGTTGGTGGTGGAGCGGTTGTCGGATGCTCGGCGTAAGGGGCATCGGGTGTTGGCGGTGGTGCGGGGTTCGGCGGTGAATCAGGACGGTGCGTCGAACGGGCTGTCGGCGCCGAACGGTCCCTCCCAGCAGCGGGTGATCCGGCAGGCGTTGGCCAGTGCTGGTCTGACCACGGCTGAGGTGGATGCCGTGGAGGCGCACGGGACCGGCACCCGGTTGGGAGACCCGATCGAGGCCCAGGCGTTGCTGGCGACTTATGGGCAGGACCGGGATCGTCCGTTGTGGCTGGGGTCGCTGAAGTCCAATCTCGGTCATACGCAGGCCGCTGCTGGTGTCGCTGGTGTGATGAAGATGGTGCTGGCGATGCAGCGGGGTGTGTTGCCCCGCACCTTGCACGTGGATGCGCCGAGCACGGAGGTGGACTGGTCGGCTGGTGCGGTGGAGTTGCTGACCGAACAGCAACCGTGGCCGGTGGTGGACCGGCCGTGGCGGGCAGGTGTCTCCTCGTTCGGAGTCAGTGGCACCAACGCTCACCTCATCCTCGAACAGGCCCTCGAACCAGCGCCGGTGTCCGGGATGGAGTCTGCTCCGTCGGTGGTGCCGTGGGTGTTGTCCGCTGGGTCGGAGTCGGGGTTGCGGGACCAGGCGCGGCGGCTTGCGGCACACGTGGAGGCGGTTCCGGGGCTGGGCCTGGTGGACGTGGGTGCGGCACTGGTGTCGACCCGGGCGAGCTTGGGGCATCGTGCGGTGGTTCTGGGCAGGGATCGGGACGAGCTGATGCAGGGTCTGCGTGGGTTGGCTGCAGGGGAGTCTGGTGCCGGTGTGGTGAGTGGGGCGGCCGGTCAGGGCGGCAGGACGGCGTTTTTGTTCACGGGGCAGGGTGTGCAGTGGGTGGGGATGGGGCGGGGGTTGGTGGGGGAGTTTCCGGTGTTTGCTGAGGCGTTCGGGGAGGT
>NZ_JBLRVY010000062.1:0-6809 GCF_048159485.1 Streptomyces sp. 4F14 | reverse complement strand
ACCAACACCGTGCCGTCACCGACAAGACCACCAGCAACAGGCCGCATCAACGCCCCCGCATCCGGACGGGCCAGCCGACGCACCAGCACCCTCCCCTCCCGCACCGCGAGTTCAGGCTCGTCACCACCCGCCAGCCCCACCACCACCGGCACATCCGCAACCAACGACTCCACATCAGCCAGCACCAACCGGCCCGGATGCTCCGACATCGCCGAACGCACCAGACCCCACACCGCCGCACCCGCCAGATCCGGCACATCCTCCCCAGCCCCAGCCGCCACCGCACCACACGTCACCACCACCACACGACACCCGCCCAACCGCTCCTCCGCCAACACCTCCCTCACCACACCCAGCACACGACCCGTCAACACCCTCGCACCCACACCCCGATCACCCTCCACCAACCCCACACACGGAACCACCACCACATCCGGCACACCCGCCCCCACCAGATCAGCCACCCCCGCATAACACGACGCCCCCAGCCCATCGGCACCAACCACCGCCCACGACCCAGCCGGAACCTCGTCCCCAACACCGGGCAACACCGTCCAGTCCACGCTGAACAGCGACCGCTGCTCACCCCCGGACTCCAGCAGTTCCGCCCGCACTGATCGCAGCATCAGCGAGTCCACCGACAACACCGGAGCACCGGTGTCATCAGCCGCACTCAGGCTGAGCACCCCGTCGTCAATGGCCGACAACCGGACCCGCAACGACCGTGCGCCCGACGCATGCAACGACACACCGCTCCACGCGAACGGGAGCCCACCCTCACCCCCCGCAGGCAGGAACGCAGCAGCGTGCAGGGCGGCGTCGAACAACGCCGGATGGATCCCGAACTCCCCCGCCAGCTCCACCGCCCCCTCCGGCAGCCGCACCTCAGCGAAGACCTCCTCACCCCGCCGCCACACCGCCCGCAACCCCCGGAACACCAGCCCGTATCCATAACCCGCCTCGGCCAGACCGTCGTAGAGATCGTCCACCGGCACCGACACCGCTCCCGCCGGCGGCCATGCCGCGTCCTGCCACACCGGCACGGCAACCCTTGCCGCAGTCAGCGTTCCGTCGGCGTGCCGTATCCAGCCCACCTCCGCGCCCGTCTCCTCCGGCCGGGAGTAGACACTCACCGCACGACGACCTGACTCCGCCGGCGCTCCGACCACCACCTGTACCTGCACAGCCCCGTGCTCGGGCAGCACCAACGGCCGCTCCAACGCCAAGTCCTCCAGGACACCACACCCGACCTCGTCACCAGCCCGCACCAGCAGTTCCACGAACGCGGTGCCCGGCACGACCACCACGCCACTCACCGTGTAATCGGCCAGCCAATCGTGCGAGGCCAGGGACAGGCGGCTGGTGAACACCACACCCTCACCACCGGCCAACTCCACCGCCGCACCCAGCAACGGATGACCCACCGACACCAACCCCATACCCCGCGCGTCGCCAGCCGCAGCCCGGGGGCGCGGCCAGTACCGCTCACGCTGGAACGCGTACGTCGGCAGATCCATCACCGAACCCCGGCCCACTATCGCGGACCAGTCCACCGGAACGCCCCGGGTGTGCAACCGGGCCACAGCAGCCAACAACTGCCCGGATTCGCCCTCACCCCGCCGCAACGTCCCCGTCACGACCGCCGCCGGATGAGACTCGAACAGCGTCTCCTCCAGACTCGGAGTCAACACCGGATGAGGACTGACCTCCACGAACACCCCGTGACCAGCCGCAGCCAGCGCACGGGTCGTGTCCGCCAGCCGCACCGTCTCCCGCAGATTCCGATACCAGTACCCCGCACCCAGCTCACAGGTATCCATCAGCCCACCGGTCACGGTGGAGTAGAACGCGACGCTTCCCTCCACCGGCGCGATGTCCGCCAGCGCTTCGGTCAGCTCCGCCTCGATCTGCTCCACGTGCGCGGAGTGCGACGCATAGTCCACCTCGACCCGGCGAGCCCGGAAACCCTCCACCCCACCCGCCACGACCAGTTCGCCCAGCGCCTCGGGGTCGCCGGACACCACCACCGACGACGGCCCGTTCACCGCCGCAACCGACACCCGCCCCTCCCACCGAACGAGCAGCAACTCCACCTCAGCCAGCGGTAGTCCCACCGACACCATCCCACCCCGCCCCGCCAGTGACCCGGCGATCATCCGGCTGCGCACGGCGCTGATCCTGGCCGCGTCCTCCAGTGAGAGTCCGCCCGCCACACACGCCGCCGCGATCTCCCCCTGCGAATGCCCCACCACCGCAGCAGGCGTCACCCCCACCGACTCCCACAGGTGCGCCAACGACACCATCACCGCCCACAACACCGGCTGCACCACATCAACCCGCCCCAACACCTCCTCGTCCCCCAACACCTCCAACAAATCCCACTTCACGAACGAGGCCAACGCCTGAGCGCACTCCCCCATCCGCCCCGCAAACACCGGCGAAGCAGCCAGAAGCCCCTGCGCCATACCCACCCACTGCGCACCCTGACCCGGGAACACAAACACCACACCCTGCTCACCGACCAAGCCCTGACCAACCCTGCCGGTCACCACTCCGGCACCCGGCTCCCCGGCCGCAAGCCCGCTCAGCCCAGCGAGCAACTCGTCCCGATCGGTGCCCAGGACCACTGCACGATGCCCCAGACTCGCCCGGGTCGACACCAGTGCCGCACCCACCTCCACCGGATCCAGATCCGGATCCATCTCCACATGCGCCGCAAGCCGCCGCGCCTGCTCCCGCAACCCCCACTCCGACCGCGCCGACAACACCCACGGCACCACCGGCGCAACAACATCCGCACCGGAGGCCGGTTCGAACTCAGGAGCCTGCTCCAGGATGAGGTGGGCGTTGGTGCCACTGATCCCGAACGAGGACACCCCCGCCCGCCACGGCCGGTCCACCACCGGCCACGGCTGTTGTTCGGTCAGCAACTCCACCGCACCGGACGACCAGTCCACCTCCGTGCTCGGCGCATCCACGTGCAAGGTGCGGGGCAGCACACCCCGCTGCATCGCCAGCACCATCTTGATCACACCGACAACACCGGCAGCCGACTGCGTGTGACCGAAGTTGGACTTGACCGATCCCAGCCACAGCGGGCGATCCGCCGGCCGGTCCTGCCCATAGGTGGCCAGCAGGGCCTGGGCCTCGATCGGATCCCCCAGCCGAGTGCCGGTGCCGTGCGCCTCCACGACGTCCACCTCGGCCGCAGTCAGACCGGCGCTGGCCAGTGCTTGCCGGATCACGCGCTGCTGGGAGGGACCGTTCGGTGCCGACAGCCCGTTCGACGCACCGTCCTGATTGATCGCCGAACCCCGCACCACCGCCAACACCCGATGACCCATACGCCGGGCATCCGACAGCCGCTCCACCACCAACAACCCGACACCCTCAGACCACCCCGTACCATCGGCCGACGCAGCGAACGGCTTGCAACGGCCATCCGCAGCCAACCCGTCCTGAACGGCGAACTCGGCAAAGATCTCCGGCGTGGCCATCACCGTCACGCCACCGGCCAACGCCATCGAACACTCACCGGACCGCAGCGCCTGCGCGGCCAGATGCAACGCCACCAGCGACGACGAACACGCCGTATCCACCGTGACCGCAGGACCTTCCAACCCCAGCGTGTACGCGATCCGCCCCGACAACACGCTGCTCGCACCACCGGTGAGCCGGTATCCGTCCAGTTCGTCCGAGGCGCTCCCGACGGTCTCGTATCCCGAACCTGTCCCGCCCACGAAGACCCCGGTCCTGCTGCCCTTCAGCGTGTTCGGGTCGATCCCTGCCCGTTCCAGCGCCTCCCACGACGTCTCCAGCAGCAACCGCTGCTGCGGATCCATCGCCAACGCCTCACGCGGCGAGATCCCGAAGAACCCCGCATCGAACTCCGCCGCGTCCTCGATGAACCCGCCCACCCGGGCGAAACCGTCACCGACCAGATCCCAGCCCCGATCCGCAGGAAACTCACCCATCGCATCAACCGAGGACACCACCACATCCCACAACTGCTCCGGCGACGACACCCCACCCGGGAACCGGCACCCCATCCCGACAATCGCGATCGGCTCGTCGACCGCCGCCGTGGTCACCGGCGTTGCCGGCGCAGCCTCGACCGTGCCCAGCAGCCGCTGCCGCAGGTAGGTGGCCAGCCGCGAGGCGGTCGGGTAGTCGAATGCCAGCGTCGCGGGCAGTTGAAGACCCGTCGCCGTCGCCAGCCGGTTGCGCAACTCCACCGTCGTCAACGAATCGAAACCGATGTCCCGCAACACCCTCTCGGGATCTACGACTCTCGCGGAGGCGTGTCCCAGAACGGTGGCGACATGACCACACACCAGATCCAGAAGCAGCCGCTGCTGATCAGCAGTGGTCAGACCGGCCAACCGCCCGGCCAGACCGGACCCGTCCCGTTCACCCGCACGGGCGACCGATCGGACCGAGCCGGCACCCACCAGGCCCCGCAACAACGGCAGCACCGGTTCGGCCCCGCCGTGCCGTGGCAGTTCGAGCCCGACCGGGACCAGATACGCCTCCGGACGTCGGCAGGCCAGATCGAACAACGCCAACGCCTCCGCCGTCGGCATGGCACGCACTCCGGCCCGGCCGAACCGGGCGTGGTCGGTGTGGCCCAGACGTCCGGTCATGCCGCTGGTGTCGGCCCACCAGCCCCACGCCAGCGACGTCGCCGGCAGTCCCTGCGCGTGCCGGTGCAACGCCAGCGCGTCCAGGAACGCGTTGGCCGCGGCATAGTTGCCCTGCCCCGGAGCACCGGAAGTCGCCGCGAAGCTTGAGAAGAGCACGAACGCGGCCAGGTCCAGCCCGGCGGTCGCCTCGTGCAGATACCACGCCGCATCCGCCTTCGGACGCATCACGGCATCCACCCGCTCCGGCGTCAACGACGTGACCGTCCCGTCGTCCAGCACACCCGCCGCATGGATCACCGCCGTCAACGGATGCTCCGCCGACACCCCGGCGACCAACTCGGCGACGGCGTCCCCGTCGGACATGTCGCAGGCCACCACGGTCACACTCGCCCCGACCGACTCCAGTTCAGCCACCAGTTCCGCCGCACCGGGGGCGTCCGGCCCACGACGGCTCACCAGCAGCAGATGCCGTACGCCGTGCCGGTCGACCAGGTGCCGCGCCAGCAGACCACCCAGCGTGCCGGTCCCACCCGTGACCAACACCGTGCCGTCACCGACAAGACCACCCGGAACACGCAACACGATCTTGCCGACGTGCTCGCCCCGGCTCATGAACCGGAACACCTCCGGCGCCTGGCGCAGATCACGCACCATCACCGGCAACCGGTCCAGTACCCCCTCCGCGAGCAACCCCACACACTCCGCGAGAATCCGCCCGAGCCGCTCCGGCCCCGCCGCGGGCAGCAGGTCAAACGCCTCGTACCTCACCCCCGGACACGCCGCGGCCACCGCACCGGCATCACGGACGTCCGTCTTGCCCATCTCCACGAACCGGCCACCGGCACGCAGCAACCGCAGCGACGCGTCCACCAACTCGCCCGCCAGGCTGTTCAGTACGACGTCGACGCCCTCACCACCGGTCGCGGCCAGGAAACGTTCCTCGAACTCCGCACTCCGTGACGACGCGATGTGATCCGGAGCCACCCCCATCGCCACCAGCACGTCGTGCTTGGCCGGACTCGCGGTCGCGAACACCTCCAGCCCCAGATGGCGGGCGATCCTCACCGCCGCCATCCCCACACCACCGGCAGCGGAATGAATCAGCACCCGTTCACCCCGCCGGGCCTCGGCCACATCCACCAGCCCGTACCACGCCGTCGCGAACACCACCGGTACCGCCGCCGCATCAGCGAACGACCACCCGTCAGGAACCGGAACAAGAGTGCGGTGATCAGCAACCGCCACGGGCGCGAACGCGTCCGACAGCACGCCCATCACCCGATCACCCGGAACGAACCCCGTCACACCCGGACCGACCTCCGTCACCACCCCGGCGCCCTCACCGCCCACAGCCAGACTGCCGGTAGCCACCACGCCCAGAACGACCAGCACATCCCGGAAGTTCAGCCCCGCGGCCCGGACCTCCACTCGAACCTGACCGTCCGCCAACTCCGCGGCCCCGCCGGTGTTGGGTACGAACGCCAGGCCGTCCGGTGTCCCAACGACCTCGGCAGCCAGTCGCCACCCGTCACCCGCAGGCAGGGTCAACGCCCCGGCATCCGGGCGGGCCAACCGCCGCACCAGCACCTGGCCCTCTCGGAGGGCGAGTTCAGGCTCGTCACCACCCGCCAGCCCCACCACCACCGGCACATCCGCAACCAACGACTCCACATCAGCCAACACCAACCGGCCCGGATGCTCCGACATCGCCGAACGCACCAGACCCCACACCGCCGCACCCGCCAGATCCGGCACATCCTCCCCAGCCCCAGCCGCCACCGCACCACACGTCACCACCACCACACGACACCCGCCCAACCGCTCCTCCGCCAGCACCTCCCCCATCACACCCAGCACACGACCCGTCAACATCCGCGCATCCGCACCCCGATCACCCTCCAACAGCCCGACGCAGGGAACCACCACCACATCCGGCACCGGCACACCCGCCTCCACCAGATCAGCCACCCCCGCATAACACGGCGCTCCCACCGCCCCCAGCCCATCGGCACCGACCACCGCCCACGACCCAGCCGGTGCCTCGTCCCCGACACCGGGCAACACCACCCACTCCACACCGAACAACGACCGCTGCTCACCCCCGGACTCCAGCAACTCCCCACACACCGATCGCAGCATCAGCGAACCCACCGACACCACCGGAGC
>NZ_JBLRVY010000061.1:0-9637 GCF_048159485.1 Streptomyces sp. 4F14 | reverse complement strand
ACCCCAGCCGCCGCCTGCGTATGCCCGATGTTCGACTTCACCGACCCCAACCACAACGGCCGCTCCACAGAACGCCCCTGCCCATACACAGCAAGCAACGCCCCCGCCTCGATCGGATCCCCCAGCACCGTCCCCGTCCCATGCGCCTCGACGACATCGACGTCCTCGGGAGACAGCCGTGCATCAGCCAACGCTGCCCGGATCACCCGCTCTTGGGACGGCCCGTTGGGCGCGGTGAGCCCATTGCTCGTGCCGTCCTGATTGACGGCGGACCCGCGCAGGACGGCCAGCACCCGGTGCCCGTGCCGCTGTGCCTCGGAGAGGAGTTCGAGGACGACCACTCCGGAACCCTCGCCCCACCCGGTCCCGTCAGCGGCGGCGGCGAACGGTTTGCAGCGGCCGTCGGGTGCCAGCCCCCGCTGCCGGGAGAACTCGGTGAACGGGCCGGGCGTGGCCATGACGGTCGAGCCCCCGGCCAGCGCGAGGGAGCACTCGCCCCGCCGCAGTGCCTGCGCCGCGAGGTGGATCGCCACGAGCGACGACGAGCAGGCCGTGTCGACCGTGACTGCCGGACCTTCGAGCCCCAGCGTGTAGGAGATCCGCCCTGACACGACGCTGCCGAGGTTGCCGGTCCCGATGTATCCCTCGACCTCGCTGGCGGTCTCGCTGAGCAGCATCTGGTAGTCGTGTGCGCTCACGCCCGTGAAGACGCCCGTGTCGCTGCCCTGGAGGGACTTCGGGTCGAGACCGGCGTGTTCGACGGCCTCCCAGGCGGTCTCCAGGAGGAGCCGTTGCTGAGGGTCCATCGCGACGGCCTCGCGGGGGCTGATGCCGAAGAACTCCGCGTCGAAGCCGCCCGCGTCGTACAGGAAGGCACCGTCGCGGACGTAGCTGGTGCCCGGGTGTTCGGGGTCCGGGTGGTAGAGGGAGTCCAGGTCCCAGCCCCGGTTGTCGGGGAACGCCGAGACCGCGTCGCCCCCGTCGCGCACCAGGCGCCACAGCTTCTCGGCGGACACGGCGTCGCCTGGGTAGCGGCAGCCCATGCCCACGATGGCGACCGGCTCGGTCGATTCCTTGTCGTGGAGCCGGCGACGGGTCTCGCGGAGTTCCGCGGTGACCCACTTGAGGTGGTCGAGAAGCTTCTCCTCGTTCGACATCCGACCCGGCTCCTTGAGGCTGCTTGGTGGTGGAAAAGTGCTCAGGACTTCCCGAACTCGCTGGAGATGAGGTCGAAGATGTCGTCCGCGCTCGCCTTCTCCAGATCGTCGTGGTCGGACCCCTCCGGCCCGTCCGGGGCAGGGCTCCACTTCGAGACGAGCGCCCGCAACCGGCCCACGACCCGGCGGCGGGCCGCCTCGTCCAGCCCGGCCGCGTCGTACGCCGTGGCCCAGGAGTCGAGCGCCGTGAGCACCTGCCCCTCACCGGCCTCGCCCTCGATGCCCAACTGCCCGCGCAGATACGTCGCGAGCGCCTCGGACGTCGGATGGTCGAAGACGGCGGTGGGCGGCAAAGCCAGCCCCGTCACGGAGTTGAGCTGGTTACGCAACTGCACCGCGGTCAGCGAATCGAACCCCAGCTCCTGGAACGGCTTCACCGCGGGCACCTCCTCCACCGCCCGCCCGAGCGTCGCCGCCGCGTACGCCCGCACCCGCCGCACCAGGAAGTCCTGCCGCTGAGCCGCCGGCGTCTTCTCCAACTCGGCCCGGAACGCGCTTAGTTCGGCATCGGAACCGCCCCCCTCGGCCTCCCGCCGGTTCTCCGGCAGATCGGCGAGGAAGGGACTGGGCCGCTGCGCGGTGAACGTCGGAGTGAACCGCGCCCAGTCGAAGTCCGCGACAGTCAGCGTGGCCTGCCCCGAACTGACCGCCTGATGCAGCGCCTTGACGCACAACTCCGAACCGAGCGGCAGCAACCCGAACCGCTTGAAGTACGCCAACGACTCCTCACCGGCCGACATCCCGGCCTCCGCCCAGGGCCCCCACGCGACAGAAGTGGCCGGCAGCCCCTGAGCACGCCGATACTCGGCCAGCGCATCGAGGAAATGATTGGCGGCCCCGTACGCCCCCTGCTGCCCACTGCCCCACACAGCAGCCCCGGACGAGAACATGACGAACGCCGAAAGCTCCAACTCCCGCGTCAACTCATGCAGACTCCAGGCCGCACGAGCCTTCGCCCCCAACACGCCCCCCAGGTGCGCGACCGTCAACTCCCCGATGGGAGTGAGATCAGCGGCCCCCGCCGCGTGGATGACGGCTGTGGGCGGGTGGGCCTCGATGAGGGCGCGGAGTTGGTCGGGGTCGCTGACGTCGCAGGCGGTTACGGTGACTTGGGTGCCCAAGTCGGTGAGTTCGGCGGCGAGTTGGTGGGCGCCGGGGGCGTCGGGTCCTCGTCGGCTGGTGAGGTGGAGGTGGGGTGCGCCTTGGTGGGCGAGCCAGCGCGCCAGTACGGCGCCGATGCCGCCCGTGCCACCGGTGATGAGCGTCGTCCCCTCGGGCCGCCAACCGGCCTTGACCTCAACTGGTTCGGCATGAGCGAGCCGTCGTACGTGAATCCCGTCGGAGCGGACGGCGATCTGATCCTCGCCCTGCGACGCCAGCGCGGCGGCAAGCCGAGACGGCGTCTGATGATCGATCCGCGCAGGCAGATCCACGAGCCCACCCCACAACCGCGGATACTCCAACGCGGCAACCCGCCCCAGCCCCCAGACCTGAGCCTGCACAGGGCGGCCGAGCGGATCGGCGGCACTCGTCGAGACCGCCCCCTGAGTGACGGTGTACATCGGCACGCCCGTATCCCCGAGCGCCTGGACAAGAGCGACGGTCGCGGCGAGCCCGGCAGGCACGGCAGAGTGATCGGGATGCGGATCCTCGCCCAGGGCAAGCAGGTTGACGACCCCGGCGAGCCCGTCCGTCCGAACCGGCGTGAGATCCGCCCGAGGTCCGACGGAGAAGATCCGTACATCGGAGGCGTCATGCTTCGTCAACGCGTCGACGGCAGCCCGCACCGCCGGATGCTCCTCCTGTCCGGCAGCCACGAACAGCAGCCAGTCACCGCCGAGTTCGGGCGAACCGTCGTCCGGGACATGCGTCCACGTCACGCGGTAGCGCCACGAGTCGATGGTCGCCTGCTCCTGCTGCCGCCGACGCCAGCTCCCGAGCACGGGCAACGCGGGTGCGAGAGCTCGGACGGCCTCCTCGCTGCCGTCCTCGGAACCCAGCGTCTCAGCGAGCAACCCGAGATCCCGCTCCTCGACAGCGCGCCACAACTGAGCGTCGGAGGTGCTGGGTTGGGCGGCGGCAGTCGGTGGGCGGGTACTGGTGCGCTTGAGCCAGTAGTGGTGGTGTTGGAAGGGGTAGGTGGGGAGGTCGATGGTGCGTGGAGGCTCCGGGAACCACCTGCGCCAGTCAATGTCGGCGCCGGAGACGAAAGCCTGGGCGGCGGCGAGGGTGAGTTGCTTCACGGAGCCGTGGTCGCGGCGCAGGGTCGGGACGACGGTCCCGGACGAGATGGTCTCTTCCATCGGGAGGGCCAGCACCGGATGGGGACTCACCTCGATGAACAGGCGGTAGCCGTCGGCCTGGAGCGCCTTGACGGTCTCGGCGAAACGGACCTGCTCGCGGAGGTTGGTGACCCAGTAGCCGGTGTCGAGCGTGCTGGTGTCGATACGGCCTGCGGTCACGGTCGAGTAGAAGGCGATGTCGGACTCCGCGACCGGGCGGACCCCGGACAGCCGTTCCGTCAACTCTCCGGCGAGTTGGTCTATTTGTGCATTGTGGGAGGCGTAGCCCACGTCGATGAGGCGTGCCCTCAGTCCCCGCACCTCAGCCTCCGCAACCACCGCCGCCACATCAGCGGGCGGGCCCGAGATCACCGTGGAGGAGGCACTGTTGACCACGGCGACGGACACACCCGGGCGTCGGTCGCCGATCAGTGCACGCACCTCGTCCGGTCCGGCGCCGATCGAGGCCATGTCACCCCGGCCCTGCAACTGCCGCAGCGCATCACTACGGACGGCAACGACCCTCGCCGCGTCCGAGAGCGACAGCACCCCCGCCACGCAGGCCGCAGCTATCTCACCCTGCGAATGCCCCATCACTGCGCCAGGACGAACGCCGTACTCCTCCCAGGCGGCAGCGAGGGAGACCATCACCGCCCACAGGACCGGCTGCACCACATCGACACGGTCCAAGTCGCCGCCACCCCGCAGCACGTCGGTCAGCGACCAGTCGACATGAGGCGCAAGGGCCTGCTCACACTCCCCGATCCGCGCCGCGAACACCGGTGATTCGTCCAGGAGTTGAGCCCCCATCCCCACCCACTGCGACCCCTGCCCCGGAAACACCAACACCGGACCAGGACCAATGTCCCCCGCCACCCCCGACACCACATCCCCACCCACAACCACCGCGCGATGCTCGAACACCGACCGAGTCGTGACCAGCGACCACCCCACCTCACTCGCCGACCCCTCCAACTCCCGCACCCGCCGCACCTGTTCCCCAAGCGCCGCCTCACTCCGCGCGGAAACGACCCACGGCACAAGCCCAGGCTCCTCGACCGAAGAAGCCTCAGCAGACAGCGGCGCCTCCTCCAGGATCACGTGCGCATTGGTCCCCGAGATCCCGAACGACGACACCCCGGCCCGCCGAACCCGCTCCCCCCGCACCCACGGCACCTCCTCCGTGAGCAACCGCACCCCACCCCCGTCCCACTGCACATGCGGGGTCGGGGCATCGACGTTGAGGGTGACGGGGAGCAGTTCGTGCCGAAGCGCCATCACCATCTTGATGACCCCGGCGACGCCCGCCGCCGCCTGCGTATGTCCGATGTTCGACTTCACTGAGCCGAGCCACAGCGGCCGGTCGTCCTCGCGGTCCTTGCCGTACGTCGCGATGAGGGCCTCGGCCTCGATGGGGTCGCCCAGCCGAGTACCGGTTCCGTGGGCCTCGACGGCGTCGATCTCGGACGTGGAGAGGTGGGCGCTGGCCAACGCCTGGCGTATGACGCGGCGTTGGGAGGGTCCGTTGGGGGCGGTGAAGCCGTTGCTGGCGCCGTCCTGGTTGACGGCCGAGCCCCGGAGGAGTGCGAGGACGCGATGGCCGTTGCGTCGGGCGGAGGAGAGGCGTTCGAGGACGAGGAGTCCCACGCCTTCGCCCCATCCCGTGCCGTCGGCCGCTGCGGCGAAGGGTTTGCAGCGGCCGTCGGGGGCCAGGCCGCGTTGGCGGGCGAAGCCGGTGAACACTTCGGGTGTCGAGGTGACGGTGACGCCGCCCGCGAGGGCGAGTTCACACTCGCCCTGCCTCAGTGCCTGTGCCGCGAGGTGCATGGCGACCAGCGAGGACGAGCACGCGGTCTCGACGGTGACGGCGGGTCCCTCCAGGCCGAGGTTGAAGGAGATACGGCCGGACAGGACGCTGGGTGCGGTGCCCGCGTACCCCTCGTTGGACTTGCCTTCCAGGTCTCCCTGGGTCTGGTTGCCGGTGGTCCCGGAGCCGATGTAGACGCCGGTCCGGCTGCCCTTGAGGGATGTGGGGGCGATGCCCGCGCGTTCGAGGGCTTCCCAGGCCGTTTCCAGGAGGATGCGGAGCTGGGGGCTGCTGGCGAGGGCTTCGCGGGGGCTGAAGCCGAAGAACTCGGCGTCGAAGCGGTCCGCTCCGGCAAGGAAGCCGCCTTCGCGGACGTAGCAGGTTCCGGGGTTCTCGGGGTCGGGGTGGTAGATGCGTTCCAGGTCCCAGCCCCGGTCGGTGGGGAAGGGTTCGATCGCGTCGGTGCCGGCCGCGACGAGGTCCCAGAGGTCTTCAGGGGTTTCGACGCCGCCGGGGAAGTGGCAGGCCATGCCGACGACGGCCACCGGTTCCTGGTGGCGTTCCTCCAGCTCGCGCAGGCGCTGCCGGGTGTCGTGGAGCTCGGCGGCGACCCGCTTGAGGTAGTCGACCAGTTGCTCTTCACTCGCCATGGGAGTTCACCCAGCCTTCCGCACGGTCGGTCACACACCCAGTTCTTTGTCGATGAAGTCGAGGATCTGGTCGGCGGTCGCGACCTGGAGCTGTTCCTTCGTTCCCTGCGTCCCGGTGGGGGTGCCGGCTGTCTTCCACTTGCTGAGGAGCGTCTCCAGCCGGGCGGTGACCGCGTCGGTGTCGAGGTGCTCCACGGCCGCGGCGGACAGCGCGCGCTCCAGCCGCGCGACCTCCCGGAGGATCGGGTCGGTGGCCTCCTGTCCGGTGGATACGGCGGCGTCGGGGGCGAGTTGGCTCGCGAGGTGTGCGGCCAGGGTGTCGGCGTCGGGGTAGTCGAAGACGAGGCCGGCGGGCAGGCGCAGTCCGGTCGCGGCGGACAGGGTGTTGCGCAGTTCGACGGCGGTGAGGGAGTCGAAGCCGAGTTCTTTGAAGGTTCCGCCCTGGACGGCGCTGTCCGTGTGGTGTCCGAGGACGGCGGCGGCCCGTTCCTTGACGAGCTTGACCAGGGTGTGGTGCCGGTCGGAGGGCGAGAGGGCGGCGAGCCGGGCCGCGAGGTCGGCGGGGTGCGCGCCCGCCGACGCGGTACGCCTGCCGGTGGTGCTCGTGGCGAGGCCGCGCAGGAGGGCGGGCCGGGCATCGGCGGGGAGTGCGGCCAGGGTACGCGGGTCGAAGTCGCAGGCCACCACGTGGGCGTGGCCGTGGTGGTGGGCGGCGTCGAGGAGGGCCAGCCCGTGGTCGGCGGTCATCGCGCGGACGCCGACGCGTCCGAGCCGGGCCATGTCGGTGTCGCTGAGTCCGCCCGCCATGCCGCCTTCGATCCGCCACATGCCCCACCCGACGGACAGACCGGCCTGACCCCCGGCCCTTCGGTGTTGAGCGAGCGCATCGCAATAGGCGTTGGCGGCCGCGTAGTTGGCCTGACCGGGGCTGCCGAGGGTGGCGGCGACCGAGGAGAACACGACGAACATGCCGAGTCTCAAGTCCCGTGTCGCCCGGTGGAGGTTGGCGGCGGCGGTGGCCTTCGCCGCCCACACCGTCGCAAGCCGCTCGGGGGTCTGGGCGGTGACGACGGCGTCGTCCAGAACACCCGCGGAATGAATCACTCCGGTCAACCGGTCCGTGGACGCGACCAGTTCGGCCACCGCGCCCGCATCGCTCACGTCAAGGGCGACAACGGACACCTCGGCACCCAACTCACCGAGCCGCGCCACGAGTTCACCGGCACCGGGAGCCTCAGCACCACGCCGCCCGGCCAGTACGAGACGCCGTACGCCATAAGCGCGCACAAGGTGTTCGGCGGCGACCTGCCCGAGCATCCCCATGCCGCCGGTGATTAGGACGGCACCGTCGGGATTGAGGGCGGGTGGTACGTCGAGGACGAGCTTCCCGGTGTGTTTCGCCTGACTCATGAACCGCAACGCCTCCCCCGTATCGGCCAGCGGCCAGGAACGTACCGGGAGCGGCTTAAGCCGTTCTGAGGCGAACATCGCACCGAGCTCGTCGAAGATCTCCCCGATCCGCTCGGGCTCGGCATCCACGCTCGCGTCGTACACCGCATACATGACGCCAGGATGCGCGTCGGGTTCCCGAAGATCGGTCTTCCCCATCTCCAGGAACCGCCCCCCGTCACCAAGGAGTTGGAAGGACTCGTCGATGAACTCACCGGTGAGACTGTTGAGTACGACATCCACGCGCCCGAACTTCGCGGCGAACCCCAGTTCCCGCGAGGAAGCCCGATGCGCCTCGTCGATCCCCAACTCCCCCAGCACGGCATGCTTCCCGGGACTGGCGGTCGCGAACACCTCGGCACCGACCAGCCGGGCAACCTGCACGGCAGCCATCCCCACCCCACCGGTAGCGGCGTGGATCAACACCCGCTCCCCCGCCTGGAGTCGGCCCAGCTCGACCAGCCCGTACCAGGCAGTGAGGAACGCCGCCGGAGCCCCCGCGGCCTGCCGCATGTCCCACCCGTCGGGGACTCGCGCCATCAACTGCTCATCAGCGACCGCCACAGGCCCGAAGGCCCCTTCGAACATGCCCATCACACGATCACCGACCGCCACCCGGGTGACCCCGGCACCGACCGCGGTAACGACCCCGGCCCCCTCACCTCCCATCGCTCCGTACGCCGGAACCATCCCCAAACCGACCAGTACGTCGCGGAAGTTGACGCCGGCCGCGTGCACGGAGACCCGTACCCGGCCCGGCGCCAAGGGCGCGAGTACCTCTGGACACGGAACCGCAGTCAGGGCGTCGAGCGAACCACCGTCCGCCATGCACAGCCGCCACGCGGGTTCACCTGGAGGCGGTGAGAGGGACGGGCGGCGAGCAGGCACCAGCCGGGGTATGTGCACCTTGCCGTCTCTCAGGGCCAGTTGGGGTTCGTCGAGGGCATGGAGGCCAGGCGGGAGGTCGCCGCCGTCCGTGTCGACCAGGACGAAGCGGCCGGGGTTCTCCGTCTGGGCACTACGGACAAGACCCCACACAGCTCCGGCAGTTGGATCGACATCCCCACCATCGACGGACACCGCTCGGCGGGTCACCACTGTCAGGCAGGGGTCGTCGGCCGAGGCCAGGGCGTCCTGCACCCTGACCAACACCCCTTCGAGGGCGGCGAGTTCATCACCGTCGACCATCAGCACAGCCGCGTCGTCCGCGTCCACGTCCGCCTCCGGCACCTCGACCGGCGTCCACTCGACCGTGAACAGGCCCCGCAGGTCGCGCTGTCGAACGGCGGTGAGTTGGGACGGGTCGATCGGCCGGGTACGGAGAGCCTCAACGCGCAGGACAGGCCCGCCTGTTGCATCGGTGACCGTCACACCGACTCCGCTCTCGGACGGGGTCAGGCGGACCCGGACGGTCGTGGCCCCCACCGCGCTCAGCGATACGCCGGTCCACTCGAAGGGAACGTGCGTCTCGTCGCCCTGGAGGTGCGCGGCGAGGAGGGGGTGAAGGGCGGCGTCGAGGAGGGCGGGGTGGATGCCGTACCCGTCGGGGGAGCCGGCTGCTTCGGGGAGGGTGACCTCGGCGTAGAGGTCGTCGCCACGCTGCCAGACTGCGCGCAGGCCCTGGAATGCCGGGCCGTACCGGTATCCGTCGTCCGTAGCGGTGCGGGCGTAGAAGTCCGCAACGTCGATGGGATCGGCACCGGGTGGGGGCCAAGGAATGGCCGGGAGGGGATCGTCGGAGGGCTCGGGAAGCTGTGGAGCCAGGACGCCGACCGCGTGGCACGTCCACTCGTCGTCGGAACGGGTGTAGATCCGAACCTCGCGGCGCCCATCGCCACCAGCCTCATCCACCACGACCTGAACCCGAAGAGTCGAATCGGGCACCAACACAGGGGCCTGCAAGGTGAGTTCCTCCACCACGGAGCACCCCACTTCGTCCCCGGCCCGAAGAGCCCACTCCACCAAGGCCGCCCCCGGCACCAACACCACGCCACCCACCTCGTGATCGACCAACCACGAAGCGCCCGAACGCGACAGCCGCCCCGTCAGAAGACACCCGCCTCGATCGGCGAACTCAACTGCCGCACCCAGGAGGGGATGACCGGCGGCGCTGAGTCCAAGCACTCCTGCATCACCGCTAGTTCGCCCGCTCGGCAGCCAGAAGCGTTGGCGTTGGAAGGGGTAGGTGGGGAGGTCGACGATCCGGGGCGGGGGGTCGGTGGGGAAGAAGGG
>NZ_JBLRVY010000060.1:0-14650 GCF_048159485.1 Streptomyces sp. 4F14 | reverse complement strand
GCACGCGGCACGCGGCACGCGGCACGCGGCACGCGGCACGCGGCACGCGGCACGCGGCACGCGGCACGCGGCACGCGTCTCAGTCCTGCCCGTCCCGGCCGCCCGGAGGGTTTCGGTCAGTCCTCGGATCTGCCGGGAACTTCTCGGCGCGAGCCGCTGGTTCGGGGCGTTCTCGCCAGCATTCGGTTCGCCACCTCCGGAATCCGGTTCACGCCATCCAGAAGAAGACCGCCGTCATCCGCTTGTCCTCCAGGGTCGTCCCGCAGTAACCCGTCGCGCTGTGCACGAGGTTGGCGTTGTAGAGGAGGAGGCGGTTGTACTTGTGGGGGACGCGGAGGTCCTCCTCGAAGGCGTCGGGGGCGACGAAGCGCGTGCCGAGGGCGTCGACGAGGTTGTTGTGGGGTGCCTGGACGACGTTCCCGCCGAGCCGGCCGCCGGGCAGGGACTGCCGGTAGAAGGCGGTGCCGCAGTCCTTGGGAGCTACGGGGTTGAGATACAGGACGGCGGCGTACCGGCACAGCGACCGCGAGTCGGTGTGCGGCCGGGGCTCGCTCTCACCCTCCCCGACGACCTGCACGCAGTTGTGGTTGAGGGTGCCTCCGCCGGGCGCCTCCTGCACCCACAGTTCCTTCGCCCCGGTCGCCTGCCTCACCAGCCGCTCCACGCGGGCGAGTTCACCTGGCAGGAGTCCCGGCATGGCCCGCAGCCCCGGCCAGGTCTCGGAGGTGTAGGGGTACCCCCTGACCCAGTTGTCGTGGGCGAGGCACCGTTCCCGTACGGCGTCCACCTCAGGTATGACGTCGTCGATCACCCAGTAGTCGCGGCCCTTGGTCGGCTTCCGGTACGGCAGCACGGGCAACGGCGGTGCTGTGCGTGGCTGTGGGGGCATGCGGCGAATGTAAGACCGGGGTAAGCAAGCACTCGCCCGCGCTTTGCCCAAACCCCGCCCAAGAAACTTTTTGCCCACCCAGGTGAGTCACAGGCTGATCCCGTCCGTACTCCTGTACGTCCGACCCCACCGCTCTCGCGCGGCGGGCTCCCCGACCGGGCAGGAGGCACGGTGCGCTTTTCACGCAACGCGATGGGAACTCTCTTCGTGGGCGGCGCCCTGAGCATGACGCTCGCCGCACTCGTCTACCCATCGATGCTGGGTGTCGAGACGGCATCGGCTTCCAACGACAGAATCATCGCCACCACCCAATGGGGCCCTCTCACCGAGCTCGACCGCGACTTCGTGGTGAAGGTGCGCGCGGCCGGTCTGTGGGAGTACCCGGTCGGCCAGTTGGGTGTGCAGAAGGGCACCAGCCAGGGCGTCATCGTCGCGAGCCAGCACCTCATCGACGGCCACGCCGCCCTCGACACCACGTGCCGCAAGATCGCACCGATGCTCAACATCACCCTGCCGAACGTCGCGAGCCCCCAACAGGTCGGCTTCGTCAGCCAGTTGACGTCCGACACCAAGGGCGACCAGTTCGACCGGGACTTCGCCAACATCCTGCGCATCACGCACGGTTCGATCTTCAACACCGTCGCAAAGGTCCGCTCGACCACCAAGAACACGCTGGTGCGCGCGCTCGCCGACCAGGCCAACGACACGGTCCTCGACCACATCACGGTCATGGAGCAGACGGGTCTCGTCGACATCGACCAGTCCCTGTTCCAGCAGACCACGCCGCCCAAGCTGCCCAAGTCCGACCTGACGCCGCCGCCCGGCGTCCCCGGCGGGCAGGTCCTCGTCCTCACCCCGCCGCCGACCGCCACCTCGACGCCGGTCGACATCGACAAGATCGCCGGTGCCAGCGCCGGCGTCACGTCGGGGCCGAACGCGGGCGGGAACAACGGGAACAACAACGGCGGGATCAACAACAACGGCGGTAACAACAACGGCGGCTGACGTTCCGTTAACTCACGTTAACCCTGCGCGAGTTGACAGCGTTCCCACGCGAAGATCACGATGACTCCCACACCCCGGGCGCACCGACCCGTGCGCCGGGTGTTCCTCCTGGTCCACACGGCCGCCGCAGCCCGGCGGTTGTGCGGGACCAGTCACGTGATCCGACCAACCACCCCTGGCTCGACCCGGATTGACGTTTCGTCACTCCGGCTCGCCAAGATGGGATACGCATGTCCATAGCGAGAAGTGTCTCCGCGCGCCGCCTGCTGGGGACGGGCGTCGCGTCGCTCGCCCTGTGCGCCGCTTCCGTCGCCGCCGCGTCCGGCGCGTGGGCGACCACCGGCGGCGGGCACGGCTGGAACAACGGCGGCCAGTACCGGCCCGGCACCGGCGCGGGCGAGAAGACCGAGGCCGACCGCTGCCAGTTCTCGCTCGACGGAAACACCTTCTTCGACTCGGTGAAGGTCGACGACCAGAACCTCAAGCCCTCCGGCGACGGCAAGGTCCACGTCACCGTCCTCGGCGCGGGCGGCACCTGCACGGTCTCCCTCGCCTCGTACCTCGCGCACGGAGCGACCTTCAACACCTCCGGCGAGCAGGTCTTCGTCGACTTCGACACCGTCACGGTGAAGAAGGGCCAGAAGGACACCCTCGACATCGCCGTCCCGAACGCGGGCTGCTTCGCGCAGGTCGACCTGTACCGGGGCGCGGTGAAGTTCGACGGCAAGAAGGATGCCAACGACGGCTTCGAGCATGGGGAGTTGCCCAAGGGTCCGGACCGTCCGGTCATCAAGGACAAGCTGATCGCGGCCTGGAACGGCGGTACGAAGGACTGCACCGTCACCGAGCAGCCGCCGGCCTCGACCCCGCCGTCGACCCCGCCCACCGAGCAGCCCCCGGCCGCCACCCCGCCGTCGGGCGGCACCGAGACGCCGCCTTCCTCGGCCTCCCCGTCCCCGTCCGCCTCGGAACCGGCCTCCACCCCGCCGGGCGACGACGACTCCTCCTCGCCGACGCCGTCCGCCTCCGCCTCGCAGAGCACCCCCGCCTCCGCCCCCACCCCCAACGGCGGCAGCGGCAACCTCGCCGAGACCGGCGCGAACGGCAACACGGGCGTGCTCATCGGCGGCGCGGCGGCGCTGGTCGCGGGCGGCGCGGCGGTCGTCGTGGCGACGCGGCGCAGGCGTGGCGCGCAGTCGTGACGCCGGTAGTACCCGTGTAGTACCTCGGAGCTACGGCGCTTTGGAGCCGTGAACCGGGTCATACCCGCAGTACCCGTAGTACCCGCAGTACCCGTAAAACCATTGGAGACGCGGCGCGCTACCCCGCTAGCGTGACCGTATGAAGCGCGCCTGTTCGTCCTCCACGACGACGCCGGACCAGGTCCCGGCGCGCTGACAGCTGAGCTGATCGACGAAGCCCCGGGGCGAGTGCCCCGGGGCTTTCGCGTGGGGTCACTCGCCTCCCCACCAGCGAGGAGACCCTCCGATGAACCCCCACAAGGACCCCGCCCCGTACGACGACCACCGACGCCTCGGCCGTGAACTCGGCCTGTTCGACACCGACCCCCTGATCGGCGCGGGCCTGCCGTACTGGCTCCCGGACGGCGCGGTCGTACGGCACGAACTGGAGGAGTACGTCCGGGAGTTGGAGGTCTCGGCCGGATACCGGCACGTGTACTCGCCGGTCCTCGGCAAACGGGAGCTGTACGAGATCTCGGGCCACTGGGACCACTACAGCGACGACATGTTCCCCCCGATGCGGCTCGGCTCGGAGGACGTCGTCCTGCGCCCGAGCCTGTGCCCCCACCATGCCCTGATCTACCGCTTCCGCGCCCGCAGCTACCGTGAACTCCCCTTGCGTATCGCCGAGTTGGGCGGCATGTACCGCTCCGAACTGTCCGGCGTCCTCGGCGGGCTGACCCGGGTGCGCTCGATCCAGCTGAACGACGCGCATGTCTTCTGCACCCTCGACCAGGCCGTGGACGAGGCGGCGTCGGCACTGCGCCTGATCCGCCGCGCCTACGACGACCTCGGCATCGAGGCGTCCCGCTACCGGCTGTCGCTGCCGGGCGAGGGCGGCAAGTACGTCGCCGGACCCGAGCTGTGGGACAAGGCGACCGCGTTGCTGCGCAAGGCGCTTGAGGGGATCGAGTACGAGGAGGCAGAGGGCGAGGCCGCGTTCTACGGCCCGAAGATCGACGTGCAGATCGCCGATCCGGCGGGGCGGGAGGCGACCCTGTCGACCGTGCAGATCGACTTCCACCAGCCCGAGCGGTTCGGGCTGACCTACATCGGCGCCGACGGCGCGAAGCACCGGCCGGTGATGGTGCACCGCAGCATCGTCGGCAGCGTCGAGCGGGCGGTGGCCCATCTGATCGAGCGGCACGGGGGCGCCTTCCCCGTCTGGCTCGCGCCGGTGCAGCTCGTGGTGCTGCCGGTCTCCGAGGCGCAGGAGGCTCACTCCCTGAAGCTAGTACGTCAGGCGGAGTCCTCAGGTATCAGGGTCGCGTACGCCGGGCCGGACCAGGGGACCCTGGGGGCCCGGGTCAGGGGGGCCAGGCTGGTGCCGTACCAGGCGGTGATCGGCGAGCGGGAGGCCGCCGCCGGGCGGGCCGCCGTACGCCTGCGGGACGGGCGGCAGGCCGGGGAGCTGGATCCGGCGGAGCTGGTACGGCGGATCGCGGGGCGGGTGGCGGCGCGGGGGACCGGGCTGTGGGAGTGAGGGGGCGCGCTCGGTGAGGGCGGGCGGGGATGTCGCCGTAGGCGTCGGGCGTCCGCCGTGGGTATCAGCGTCGGTGTCACTCCCAGGTATCACCGCTGGTCCGGCCAGGGCTGTGGCGGGATCCAGCCGGTGAGATCGACCGGCACCGCATAGGCTCGACACGAGAGCCACCCGGCACCGCGGCCGTCCGGCGCGGCGGTCGCCGGGTGCGCCCGCCGCCCGTGACGGCCGCCCGCCCGTCATGCCCACCGCCCGGAAGGGGTCCCGTGACCGCCCAGCCCATCCCCGTGATCATGGACGTGGACACCGGTGTCGACGACGCCCTCGCCCTGCTGTTCGCCGTCCGCCACCCGGCGATCGACCTGCGGGCGGTGAGCTGCGTCGCCGGGAACACGGACGTGGACGGCGTGGTCCGCAACACCCTGACCGTGCTGGAGATGGCGGGTGCGCCGGAGATCCCCGTGGCGCGGGGAGCGGAGCGCCCGCTGATCGAACCGGCGCGGTCGGCGGCGCACGTGCACGGCCTCGACGGCATGGGCGACCTCGGCCTCCCGGCCCCCGCCCGTACCCCTGTGGAGCTGGACGCGGTATCACTCCTGCGGCACGAGATCCTCGCCTCGCCGCGCAAGGTGACGCTGATCCCGACGGCCCCGTTCACCAACATCGCGCTGCTGCTGCGGACGTACCCCGAGGTCACCGCGAACATCGAGCGGATCGTCTTCATGGGCGGCGCGGTGGAGGTCGGAAACGCCACCCCCGTCTCGGAGTTCAACGTCTGGCACGACCCGGAGGCGGCGGCGATCCTGCTGACCGCCGGGGTCCCTCTCACGATGTACGGGTTGGACGTCTTCCGGCAGGTCCTGGTCCCCGGGGACGACATCGCCCGGCTGCGCGCGAGCCAGGACCCGGTACTACGTCTGACGGGTGACCTGCTGGCCCACCGCGACCCCGAGGCGAGCGGCGACCCCAGCCCCACCGGCTGCCTCGGCGACGCGGGCGCGGTCTGCGCGGTCGCCGATCCCGGGGGCCTCACCACGGGCCTCCTCCCGGTCGAGGTCTCCCTCGCGCCGGGCCCGACCCGGGGACAGACGGTCGTCGACCGCCGCCCGCGCCCCGGCGAGGCGGAGATCCACGGCCTGGGCCACGAGAAGGTGCTGGTGGACGTAGCTCTGGAGGTGGACGTGGACCGCTACGTGAAGCTGTACCTGGAGACGCTGGAGGGCTAGCTCCCCGGTATTACGCCCGCACGCCCACCTTCACCACGCGCCCCTCGCACACCCACCCTCTTCACCACGCGCCCCTCGCACACCCCCCTCAGGAACCTCGCCTCCGCACACCCACCCGCAGGAACCTCGTCCCCCGGACGGACCGCCACGGTGGTCGGTCCCCGGGCGGGGTGCTGGCGTGGGAGCAGGTGTCCCTGCGTCAGGAGGCGGGTGCGGTGCGTCGAGCCCTGGGTGTGAGCGTGGCGTTGGTGTGTGCGGGGACGATGGCGGGGTGCGCGGCGCTCGGTCTCGAACATCCGGCGGTCGCCCCGCACCCCACGCCGACCATCGCCAAGTCCCCTTCCCCGAAGGCGAGTCCGCAGGCGCCGGGCGTGCTGAGCGAGGCTCAGGCGCGGGCCGCGCTGCTCACCGTCGCCGACCTGGGCGCCCCCTGGACGGCGACCCGGGGCGCGGCGACCTGGCGGGACGGGGTGCTCAAGTCGACCAGTACGGTCCCGGACTGCGCCCGCTTCCTCGACGCCCTGTACGCCGACGAGCTGCTCGGCGCCCCCGCCCGCGCGGCCGTCGGCCTCGACGACGCCGACACCGACGCACAGCTCCGTTTCCAGGTGACCGCCCAGCGTCCGGTCGCCGAGGTGGACCGCGCGCTGGCCTGGCTCAAGACGGTCCCCCAGGTGTGCGCCCGCTTCACCGCGACCTCGCCGCAGAAGGTCGTCCAGGACGTCATGGTGACCGAGGTACCCCTACCTGAGGTGGGGGACGTACGACAGGGTCTCCATGTCACTCTCACGAGCCACGACGAGGACGGCCGGCCCACCACCCTCACCCTCGACATCGCCGCCGTCCGCGCGGGGGACGACGCCTACACCCTGACGAACGGCGGTATGGGCGACGTCGCGAACGAGGCGACCCAGATCGCCGTCCAGCTCGGCGCGCTGCGGCTGGCGGACGTACGCAAGCAGGGGCGGGTGCAGGTGTAGCTCTGACGTACGGGCCCCGCCCGGGCCGGGAGCCGACGGGCGGCTACGGCTTCTCGTACGGGTCCCTCGGCTGGGTGACACGTACGACGTCGCCGGCCGTCAGCACCGGGGGCCACGCCGCGTCCGAACCCAACTCGCCCTGGGGAACCCACGTTCCGGTGACCGTCACCCAGGTGTCGACGGCCGGCGCGTCGGCGCCTCGGATCTCCACCTTGGAGGTCGTCGCGTCGGCGGCGCAGCAGGTCACCAACAGCCGTGTCAGGTACCAGACTTGGCCCTTGCCCCGGGTGACGAAGCCGGTCATCCGGACGGTACGGCCGGTGAGCGAGCGTCCACTGTCGTAGATCGCGCGCGAGCTGAACGCGGCCACCGTCAGCTCGACCGGATCCCCGGCGGGCAGCGCGGGAAACGTCCCGACGCCCCGGGCCGCGCGGGCCGCCGCCTCCCTGCCTGCGCTGTAACTGCCCAGTGCCGGAGGGGGACAGAGGAGGATCGCGAGGGCGGGGAGGGCGAGCAGCCAGGCCAACCGGGGCCTGTGGCTGGGGTGTTGAGCGGCGTCGCCGTCGTGAGGGCGGCTGTCGCCGTCGTGAAGGTGACCGTCGGTGTCGTCGTACTCGTCCCGCTCGGCCCGCGCCAGTACACCGGCCATCACCCCCAACCCCACAAGCAGGACACCGGAGATGACCAGCCACGGCCTCAACCCGGCCTGTACGTACCGGAGATACAGGTCCCCGAAGAGCGTGATCCGCAGCACCGCCGCTCCGACCAGCGCCGACAGCACCGCCGGCCCGTACCGCCTCACAGCAGCCACCACCCCACGAGGGCGCTCGCCCCCACGGCCACCACCCACGTCGCCGACGCGAACCGCACCGCGAACGCGCGCCCGAACGTCCCCGCCTGCAAGGCGATCAGCTTCAGGTCGACCATCGGGCCGACGACCATGAAAGCGAGCCGGGCGGTCGGCGGGAACGCGGAGAGGGAGGCGGCGACGAACGCGTCCGCCTCGCTGCACACGCACAGCACGACCGCGAGCCCGGCGAGCAGCAGCACGGACAGCCACGGCGAACCGGTGAACACCTCCAGCGCCGAACGCGGTACGACGATGGAGAAGGTGGCCGCCGCCGCGGCGCCGAGGACCAGGAACCCTCCGGCGTGCAGGAAGTCGTGCTGGAGGCCGCCGAGGAACGCGCGCGCCTTGCTGGAGAGGCCCCGTTTCCGGGAGGCATCCGGCTTCCGGGAGACGCCGGGCTTCCGCGAGACCCCCGACACCCCCACGTCCTCCGAGACGACCCCTGTCATACCCGTAGTACCCGTAACCCCCGTAGTACCGGAGGACCACGCCTTCGGCAGCCGCAGCCACTCCTCCCTCCCGAACCGCGCCCACAGCCACCCCATGACAAGGGCGACGCCGAGGGACGCGGTCAGCCGGGCCAGCACCATGCCGGGCTGACCGGGGAACGCGATCGAAGTGGCCACCAGGACAACGGGGTTGACGGTCGGCGCGGACAGCAGGAACGCCAGCGCGGCGGCCGGCGCCACCCCGCGCCGCATCAGGCTCCCGGCCACCGGCACGGACGCGCACTCACACCCCGGAAGTACTACCCCGGCGACCCCCGCGACCGGTACGGCGAGCGCGGGGTTCGCCGGCAGCAGCCGCCTGAGCAGCGTCTCCGGCACGAACGTGGCGATCGCCGCCGAGACGGCCGTACCGAGGAGGAGGAAGGGGACCGCCTGCACGACGACGGCGGTGAAGACGGTCCACCAGGCGGCGACGGCCGGGGTGAAGACGTCGAGCGCGAGCATCGGGCCGAGGACGGAGGCGACGGTGCCGATCGCGGCGACCGCGGCGAGCACAGCCCCGCCGAGGACGGCGTACACCGCCACCCGTGCCGCGAGCCGTACCCCGTCGGCGACGGTCCGTTGGTTCTCCATGACCCCCGGGACGCTAGCGGCGACGCCTGTGCACCACCCCGGATTCCCCGGAGGACGAGCTGTGACGGCGCCGATCTGCTACCGCGCGCCACCGGCCCGCGCGCGCACCTGGCCACCACTCCGACGCCTTGTGCCGCGAGGGAGAAACCGCTTGCACAACTCCCTCCTGACCCCCTTGCCCTCATACCCGTACACCCCTAGGTTGGTCGACACCTCGAACGCCGCGTGACACTCCGGACACGCACGTCGTACAGCGCACCTCCGCCCCGTTGTGGCCACCACCTCCCGTGAGGTCCCCCATGCCCCGAACCACCCTCAGCCGCGGCCTCGCCGCCGCGCTGATCGCCGTGACCGCCCTGGTCCTCGCGTCGACCACGGGCCAGGCCAGAACCGGCGAGGAGCGCCCCGCGGCGCAGACGGCGGACCAGGTGGGCGGCCACTGAGGGGCGGGCCGCGGAGGGAGCCCGAGCGGTGCGAGCGGGGTGACAGTCGGTGGCGGTCGGGTGGCGGGAATCACGCACCCTACCCCTCCGGTATTACCCGTCTACACCCTTACCGTGGAGAAATGTCCCCTCTGGCCCGTATCAGCAGCTCGTACGCCCCGCGCTTCGCGGAGTTCGCGTTCGAGCCCGGCTTCGTGGCCGAGGTGGACCAGCACGTCGCGGAGTTGCGCGACCGGCTGGCGGCGAACCACTCGGGCCTCGTACCCCGGCCCCCGCACCGCGAGGACCTCGCGGACTACGCCCTGGGTTTCCTGGACGCCCTCGACGAGCTCGACTGGCGTGAACCGGTGGGCTACGACTACGCGGTGTGCCGGCTGACCGCGATCACCTGGCTGGTTCACCAGCACGACCTGGGTGTGGAAAAACCGTAAGGATCAGTTCACAGAAAGCGCTTGTACTCTCAACTTCTGTGCTGTCAGGGTCACATCAGCATCGCTGAACCACCCCCGAGCACATGGAGACCCGCACGTGTTCCAGGAGTACAAGCGTTTCGCCAAGGCCGCGTTCGTCGCCGCCGCAACCACGTCCCTCGCCGTCGGCCTGACCGCCGGCACGGCCTCGGCCGCCCCCAATCTCTCGAACCTGCCCGAGAGTTCGACATCGTTCCAGCGAACTTTCCAGCCGTACTTCGACTATGACTCGGACGGCTGCCTCCCGGCGGCGGCGATCGACCTGTGGGGAAACCTCAACGGCGGTCTGAACCCGAGCGGTTCGATCGGCGGCGGCTGTCGCACGGACCACCTCGGCAACGCGAACACCTACGCCCGGGTCAAGTGCAACAACGGCTGGTGCGGGATCATCTACACCCTGTACTTCGAGAAGGACCAGGCCGACCCGACCGGCATCTCGGGGCTCGGCCACCGCCACGACTGGGAGTGCGTGGTGGTCTGGGTGAAGCAGGGCGCGGCGCAGCCGTCGTACATCTCCGCCTCGCGGCACGGCGGGTTCAGCACGATCCCGGTGAACGAGGCGCCCATGGACGGCGTCCACGCGAAGATCGTCTACCACAAGGACGGCGCCTCCACCCACGCCTTCCGCTTCGCCAAGTCCGGTGAGACGGCGGAGGCTTGGCCCGACGGCGGCTGGGACCACCCGGCGCTGGTCAGCTGGGACCACTACCCGGCGAGCAAGGACCCGTCGAAGAACCTCCAGACCATCCTGAACAACTCCAGCTGGGGCAACGCCAACTTCCCCCTCCAGGACAGCAAGTTCAACGACACCCTGAACAAGGCCAAGCCGGGCGGGATCGCGTTCGACCCGTACGGCGCGGGCTGAGCACATGCGTGAGGGCCGGACCGTGCCGGTACTACCCGTGTAGTACTCAGGTACGGTCCGGCCCCCGGCCGTCTCACATGTCCTGGTCGGTGCGCTCCCGCACCGGCTGGTTGCTCATCGCGTCCTGCCGGCCGGCCTGGTAGGCGGTGACGCTGTCGCGGGCCCGCGTCGTCTCGCGCTCGGCGGTCGTCAGGAGCCGCTCCATCCGCTGGCGCATCGGCCCGATCATCCCGCCGCCGACCCCGACGATCAGGATCCCGGCGCCGGCCGCGAGCGCCGCGTACAGCACCGGCTGGGTGACCGTCGTCGCGATGCCCGCCTGGCCGAGCGCGGCGATCACGCCGAGCGCGAGGATGCAGGCCCACACGACGGTCGCGAGCGTCCGGCCGTACGACATCGAGGACAGCGCGCTGCCGACGATCGAGCGGACCGCGTTGGCGATGGCCATCGCGACGACCACGAGGACGACCGCGACGATGCCGCGCGGCAGCCAGCCGACGATGCTGTTGATCATCGTGCTGACCGGGTTGGTGCCGAAGACGCCCAGCGCGAGCTGGAGCGTGATCAGCATCAGCGCGTAGTAGACGATCTTGCAGACGATCCCGGTCATGTCGTACTTCGAGTCGCGCAGGAACCGGTCCGCCCCCGCCCGGTCCGCGAGCCGCTCCGAACCGGCCTTGCGCAGCACCCGGTCCAGGACCCGGGCGATCATCTTCGACACGAACCAGCCGATGGCGAGGATGATCAGGAAGCCGACGAGTTTCGGCACGAACTGCGCGACCTTGGACCAGGCGTCGTTCAGTCCCTGGGTGAAGTTGATGGCGAGCGTGGTGGTGGCCATGGGCGGCACATCCTTCGTTCGATTTCCCGAAGCTCGGACCAGCGGTGCAACGCCCCCCTCGCTTCGTGGATAGCAGGACGGGGTGGAGGGGGCCCGTGGGGTGAGGCTGTCCGGGTGATATCGAGGGGGTAGCGGGGTACGCCTGCGGGGTGGTGGTGACGGGGGTGACCCGAACACGGGGCGGGGCGAGGGGTACCCGGGGACTACTCAGGGGCTACGGGCGCGGGGCTGCGGGCCGCAGGGCTGCGGGGGCGTGACAGGGGGCGTCCCGCCAGGGCTCGGCTCAGGACACGGTCAGGGCTCGGCTCAGGACACGGACGGGACCGCTCGGTGGCGGTTCCCCGATGACGGCTCCCCGGTAACAGCTCCCCGTGACGGCTCAGGGGCAGCCCGGTGGCCGCTCCCTCAGCGTCCCGCCGGAGTCGCCCGCGCCTCGTTCTCCAGGTGCCTGAGCTGCTGCCGGATGTGGTCCAGCGCGCCCTCCCTGCGGCCCGGGACCCTCGTGCGCAGCGCCGTGAGCGCGGGGGCCAGCTCACGCGCCGGGGTCAGCGCGTCGATCCGGCCCCACTGGTGGTGCGCCCGGTCCACGGCAGCCTCGACGGCGGGCGCGTCCGCCGGCTGCCCGCCGGCCAGCCTGAGCGACGCCACCGACAGCCACGTACGGCAGCTGCGCTCCGCATCCCCCGCGAGCATCGCGAGGTCGGCGCGCACCTCGGCCCAGTGCAGCGCCTCGTCCGAGCCGGGGCCGTACTCCTCCACGGCCGTCTCCTCCTGCCGCGCGGCCAACACGTCGGCGTCCCCGTGCCGGCCGCTCTGCACGGCCGCGGTGATGGCGGCGTGGGGGTCGCCGGAGGGGGCGCCGGGCGCGTCGCCGGGTACGCCCTGAGGAGTGGCGGTGTCCCCGGGTACGCCCTGAGGGCCAGCCGGGTCGCCGGGCACCTCCCGGGGGCGGGCCGCCTCCCCGCGCGCCTCCCAGGGGCCGGCCGCATCCCCGGGTACCCCCTGAGAGCTAGGTGGGGTGTGCGGGTGCGCAAGAGGTTGTGCGGGGATGCGGGGGGCGGTTCTCGGGGGCGGGGGTACGACGACGGGGACTGCGGGGTGGGGTTCGCCGTGAGACCGGGGGCCCGTCGTACCCGTACCGGTCATACCTGTGCCCGCCGTACCCGTACCCGTAGTACTCCCGCCGTACGTCCCGGACGCCCCGGCCCCCCACCCCGTACCCGGCCCGATCACCAGGTCCGCGCTCCCGGCGTCACCCCGTACCCGTGCCAGCGCGGCCCCGTGCAGGTGCTCGATGCCCGGTCGGCCCCCGCTGCGCAGGATGGTCGCCACGGCCCTCATGTAGGCCGGCGTACCCGTGCCCCGGCGTCCGCCTGGCGGGGCGACCCGGCCGTGGACGGTGACGTCGGGGCCGCAGCCGAGGGGGTTGTCGCGGAGCCACTCCCAGGTGTCGGCGTCGGAGTGCAGGTCGAGGAGGACGGTCGTGGTGCCCGGCGCGCGCAGGCGCAGCTCCTCGCGGAACCAGTGCCAGGGGAACCCGGTGTAGCGGACGGTCGCGGGGGTGGTGCGGGCGAGCGCGAGGTGCGGCAGGCGCTGGCGGCGGTCGAGCTGGAGCTGGCCGACGACGAAGAGGGTGAGCGGTCCCGGCGACGCGGCGGCGGCCCGCAGCCGGGTCAGGACGGCCTGCGGCTCCAGCGGATCGGCGAGTTCGACGACGTTCGCGGTGTCGGCGCCGGCGAGCACGGCGGGCGGCACGGCGGCCAGCACCGGCAGCACGGACGCGGCATCCACCAGGCGCCCCTTGCCGACGGGCGAAGCCGCCAGCAGCAGCACGGTTCCGGGCATGGGTCCCTCCCCCTGATGGATCACTTACGTCAGCACCGTAGCCGCTGCGCCCGCGAAGGGGAGCCCCGGAACGGCAAACCCCCGCACCCCCGCCGACCGCCGCTCACCCCCCGGGCACCATCCACACGGCGAAGACCGTCGTGTCGTCCCCCGGTCTCCCCCCGCTGTGCCGCAGCGCCCCTTCGCGGACGAACGCGACCAGCCGCTCCGGCTCCACGAGCCCAGCGTCCCTGGTCAGAGCCTCGGTCAGCGCCTCCACCAGGGGGTAGAACCGGCCCTGCGCGTCCCGTGCCTCGGTCACCCCGTCCGTCACGAGGAGGACGGTCTCCTCGGCGCCGACCTCGACCCGTACCACCTCAGGGGTACCTCCCAGGTATCCCGGATCTCCTGATACCTCCAGCTCCCCCAGCCCGAGCGGCAGCCCGCTGTCGGCCTCGTCACCCAGTACCCGTACCCCTGAGGTACCCACCGCCAGGGGCGGCTCGTGCCCGAACACCACCACCTCGACGACCGCCACACCCCCTACCGCTCCTTTGGGGGGGATACCCGAGGAGTACGGCGGTGGCGAACCGGTCGCCCTCGTCGCGCCCGACCGCCGCCGCGTGCCCCCGGTGCCGCAGCATCCGCGTCTCCAGCCGCGCGGCCACCACCCCGAGATCGGCCTCGTGGTACCCGGCCTCCCGGAACGTCCCGAGCAGCGCCGCGGCGGCCTCGACGGCGGCGAGCCCCTTGCCCTGGACGTCCCCGACCAGGACCCGGCCCCCCTACCCGGAAACTCGATGGGCCGAGGGAACCACGCGACGGGGTCGTCCGCATCCGCGCGGCGACCGACTTGCCACCGTCCCTCCCTGGGTGTGCTCTGGAGGTCGGGGATGGGGGGATACCCGGAGAGGAGTACTCCAGATGGCTCACGCGGCACCCGCATCACATGCTCCCGACGACATCTTCAGCGCCCGCGCCCACCGGATCGCGGCGGTGGCGGTACCGGTGGTACTAGGGCTCGTCTACGGGTACTGGGTGGCGGCCGTCCGCCGCTCGGGCGGCCCGATCACCGGCTGGAACCTGCTGCTCGGCTTCGTCAGCGCGCTCGCCTTCGCGGCCGTGTACGTCGCGGTGCGCGCCCTGGCGCCGCGCCTGAAGCGCGAGCTGCACGCCGTGCTGTGGGCGTCCTTCACGGGCTGCGCCTTCGGCTTCGTCTACAGCCAGACCGGGGCGACGATCTGGCGCTCGGTGATGATGTCCCTCGGGGTCGCGGCGGGCCTCTTCGCCGTCGCGTTCTACCGGTACTACACCCACGAGGACGGCGCGGGGCACCGCGTCCGCTGAGGTCGTACCCGGGTAGTACCTGAGTACGACAGGGCCGGGGGGGGGGGGGGGGGGGGGGGGGGGGGGGGGGGGGGGGGGGGGGGGGGGGGGGGGGGGGGGGGGGG
>NZ_JBLRVY010000059.1:0-14679 GCF_048159485.1 Streptomyces sp. 4F14 | reverse complement strand
CGGAGCTACGGGGGCTTTCGCGCGGTGCGGCGAGAGTGCGTGCCGGGCGTCGCGACGCCGCGGAGATCCATCAGAAGCGCCCTAGGGCCTGGGAACGACCTTCGCCCCGTCTCCCGCCCGAGGTGCCGCGTCCCCGGTCCCGGATACGTTCCGCCCATGACGATCACCGAGCCGGTACGCGGCTTCGAGCACCGTAAGCGGGACACCCTGGCCCGGCTGGAACGGGAGATGGACATCTGGGTGGCCACCGCGGGGCCGGACGGGGTGCCGTGTCTGGTGGCGCTCTGGTTCGTGTGGCACGGCGACGCGCTGTGGCTGGCGACGCGGTTCACGAATCCGACGGGCCGCAACCTCGCGGGCGGCGGGCGGGTGAGGCTGGCGCTCGGGGACACCCGGGACGTCGTCCTGGTGGACGGCGAGGCCGAGGCGTACACCCTGGAGTCGGTGCCCGAGGACGCGGCGCGGGCGTTCGAGGCGAAGACCGGGTGGGACCCGCGCCGGGACGCCGCGTCGTACGGGTTCTTCCGGGTCCGCCCGCTGGAGGTGCAAGCCTGGTGCGAGCAACGGGAGTTGCCGCGCCGGCATCTGATGCGGGGCGGGGTGTGGCTGGCGGATTAGGGCGCTTCTGATGGATATCCGCGGGAGAAGGGGCGGCGTTCGGTGCGTGCTCTCGGGGTGCCGCGTGGAAGTCCTCGATGGGGGTCCCCCCGCTCAAGCGAAGTCGCGAGTGGGGGAGGAGCTACGGGGGCTTCTGCGCGGTGCCGCGAGTGGGGGTCCCCCCTGCTCGAAGAGCTTGGGGGAGCGTGCCGGGCGTCGCGACGCCGCGGAGATCCATCAGAAGCGCCCTAAGGCATCGGGTCGTCGCGCAGCACGCTGTAGCGGACCAGGTCGTGCCAGTGGCCGGCCCGGAAGGCGGCGCTGCGCAGGACGCCTTCGCGGGTGAACCCGAGTTTCTCCAGGGCGCGTTGCTCGGCGAGGTTCTCGATGTCGGTGTCGGCCTCGACGCGTTGGGCGGTGGTGTGGGCGAACAGGTAGCGCACCAGGAGGCGTTGGGCCTGTGTCCCGATGCCGCGTCCGCAGTGGTCCGGCAGGAGCTGGATGCCGATGTTCCAGCAGTGGGCGGCGCGGGTGACGCCGGCC
The DNA here is from genome assembly GCF_048159485.1 of Streptomyces sp. 4F14. Lineage (NCBI taxonomy): Bacteria > Bacillati > Actinomycetota > Actinomycetes > Kitasatosporales > Streptomycetaceae > Streptomyces > Streptomyces sp. 4F14. Next base: position 13,539 of record NZ_JBLRVY010000059.1, on the reverse strand, counting down.
TTGTGCCAGGCGACGAAGCCGACGGGGGCCTGGTCGGCGGCCACGGTGAGGTGGCCGCCGTCGTCGGTGAGCATGCCGTTCTCGGCCCAGCGGCGTCTGAACCGCGCGGGGTCGGCCCAGCCGAACCACTGGAAGGGGCCGGCGAGTTCGGGGTCGACCAGGAACGCCTCCAGGACCGGCAGGTCGTCCTCGCGGACCGGTCGCAGCGTCACGGAGTCACCATTCACCCCGCTACTTTACGGTGGGCCTCCTGGAGTCGGGCCAGCTCTTCGCCGGTCAGCCGCAGGGCGCCCGCCGCGACGTTCTCGGCGAGGTGGCCGGGGTTGCCGGTGCCGGGGATGGCGAGGACGTGCGGCCCCTGCGCGAGGGTCCAGGCGAGCCGGATCTGCGCGGGGGCGACCGCGTGGGCGGCGGCGATGTCCCGTACGGCGTCGTCGTGGTCGGCGGTGGCGCCCTGGGGTCCCGCGTCGCCCGCGATGGCGAAGAACGGGACGAACGCGATGCCCGACTCGCCGCACAGGCGCAGGACTTCCTCGGTCGCCGGGTCGGCGCCGCCGAGGCCGTAGCGGTTCTGGACGCTCACGACGGGGGCGATCTCCCGTGCCTCGGCGAGGTGCCGGGGTTCGACGTCGGAGACGCCGAGGTGGCGGATCAGGCCCGCGTCCCTCAACTCCGCGAGGGCGCCGAAGTGTTCGGCGATCGAGTCCTGGCGCATCCGGCGCAGGTACACGAGGTCGAGGTGGTCGCGGCCCAACTGCCGGAGGTTCTCCTCGACATGGCTGCGCAGGTCCTCGGGGCGGGCCGAAGTGTCCCACTCCCCCGCCCAGTTGCGGAACGGTCCGACCTTCACGGCGATGACCAGGTCGTCGGCGTAGGGCGCGAGGGCGCTGTTGATGAGTTCGTTCGCGGAACGCAGGGCGGAGAAGTAGAAGGCGGCCGTGTCGATGTGGTTGACGCCCAGCTCAACCGCCTTGCGCAGCACGGCGATCGAGCGGTCGCGGTCGCTGGGGGTGCCGAGGTGGAAGGCGGCGCTGCCCGTCAGCCGCATCGCGCCGAAGCCGACGCGGTTGACGGTGAGGTCGCCGAGGGTCCAGGTGCCGGAGTCCGCCGCCGTGATCTTCTCTGTGGTCATCGGCGGAGTCTCGCACAGGCACCCGGTCCTACGGATCGCGTTTCGGCCAGGCCCTGCCGAGGCGCGTCCTAGCCGAGCGGCTTGTCCAGGATGGCCTTGCGGTGGCTGAACGTCTCGATGGAGTAGCGGCCGTGGTAGTTGCCCATGCCGCTCTCGCCGACGCCGCCGAAGGGGAGGTCGGAGACGGTGAGGTGGGCGAGGGGGAGGCCGTAGCCGATGGCGCCGGAGGAGGTCTCGGCGGCGATGCGGTCACGGGTCTCGGCGGACTCGGAGAAGACGTACAGGGCGAGGGGCTTGTCGCGGTCGTTGATGAACGTCAGGGCCTCGTCGAGGCCGGCGACGGTGACGATCGGCAGGATCGGGCCGAAGATCTCCTCGCCCATGACCGGGGAGGCGGGGTCGACGTCGGCGAGGACGGTCGGGGCGATGTACTTGTCGGCGCGGTCGTGGCCGCCGCCGACGACCGTGCGGCCGGAGCCGAGGAGGCCGGTGAGGCGGTCGAAGTGGCGTTCGTTGACGATCCGGCCGTACGTGTCCGACTGCTGCGGGTCGGTGCCGTAGACGTTCTCGACGGCGCTCGCGAGGAGGGGCTCCAGGGCGGCGGCGGTCGCGGGGTCGGTGAGGACGTAGTCGGGGGCGACGCAGGTCTGGCCGGCGTTCAGGAACTTGCCGCGCGCGAGCCGGTCGGCGACGACCTTGAGGTCGGCGGTGGAGTCGACGAACGCCGGGGATTTGCCGCCGAGTTCGAGGGTGACCGGGGTGAGGTGCTCGGCGGCGGCGCGCAGGACGACGCGGCCGACGGCGCCGTTGCCGGTGTAGAAGATGTGGTCGAACTTCTCGGCGAGCAGGGCGGTGGTCTCCGGGATGCCGCCCTCGACGACGGCGACCGCGTCGGTGTCGAGGTAGGCGGGCAGCAGGCGGGCCAGGGCGGCCGAGGTCGCGGGGGCGAGTTCGCTGGGCTTGACCACGACGGCGTTGCCGGAGGCGAGGGCGCCGACGAGGGGGGTCAGCAGGAGCTGGGCCGGGTAGTTCCAGGGGGCGATGACGAGGACGACGCCGAGCGGGTCGTACTGGGTGCGGGCGGTCGCGTCGGTGCCGAGGTGCGGGGGCACCGGGGCGGGCTCGGGGGTCAGCCAGCCGGTCAGGTGGTCGAGGGTGTGGTCGATCTCGCGGACCGTGAAGCCGATCTCGGTGCGCTGCGACTCGGCGTCGCTCTTGCCGAGGTCCGCGTGGAGGGCCTCGGCGAGGTCGGCGCCCTTCTCCGTGAGCAGGTCGCGCAGGCGGCGCAGTTGCGTCGTACGCCACTCGACGGGCTGGGTGCGGCCGGTGCGGAAGGTGGTCCGCAGGCGGGTGACGACGGCGGCGGGCTGCTCGGTGGTCACGGTGGTGCCTCGCTCGGGTAGACGGTGGCGGTCTGACGCTTCTCGATCAGATGTATATAGCAACTATCGACCATGGGCCAACATTCCCCGGCCGTACGACTACTTTGCGCCACCCGGCGATCACACGCGCGTGGAGCCGTCCACCGTCTCCGCGAGGCGCACCAGCAGCGCCTTCAGCAGTTCCTCGTCACCCTCGCCCAGCGCCGGCCAGTCCCGGCGTACGGCGCGGTCCACGCGGCGCCAGTGGTCGCGGCCCCGGGGGGTGAGGTGGACGAGGATGCGGCGGCGGTCGTGCGGGTCGACGCGGCGGTGGACGAGGTTCTGGTCCACGAGCTGGTCGACGAGTTTCGTGAGCGTCGGCGGGGGCAGGAACGCGGCCTCCGCGATCGCCGACATGTGGTGCCCGGCGTCGTCGGCGAGCAGCGTCAGCACCCGCCAGGCGTCCAGGGAGCAGCCCTCCTCGTCCAGGGCCGCCTGGAGCCGGCGCGCGGACAGTCGTTCGGCCCGGGTGAGCAGGCGTATCAGGTCGTTGGGCCGGCGGGCGGACGAGGTCGACATCCTGCTCCTAGCGACGAGGTGTGTACATCGTATGAGACGCACTGGAGTTCGCCGGACGGACCCGCGACCATGGCGCCATGCCCCGCCCCGACCCCTCCGTGTTCGGCGTCGCCCTCGTGTTCCCGCTGCAAGGGCCCGCCGGGATCTTCGGGCCCGCCTGCGAGCTGTGCGCGCGGCTCGCCGCCGAGGAGGTCAACCGGGCGGGCGGGGTCCTCGGCCGGGAGCTGCGGCTGATCCCCGTCGACGGCGGCGCACCGCCCCGCGAGGTCGCCGACCGCGTCGAGTCCCTCGTCGACCTCGGGGCCGTCCAGGGCGTCACCGGCTGGCACATCTCCTCCGTACGCCAGGCCCTCGCGCCGCGCGTCGCCCACCGGGTGCCGTACGTGTACACCGCGCTGTACGAGGGCGGCGAGGACCGCGCCGGGGTCTTCCTCACCAGCGAGACGCCCCGCGACCAGCTCTGCCCGGCGATGCTCCTGCTCGCCGGGGAGCGGCGGGTGCGGCGGTGGTTCGTCGTCGGCAACGACTACGTCTGGCCCCGGCGTACGGCGCGGGCGGCGCACGCGTACGCGCGGCGGGCCGGGGGGCGGGTCATCGGCGAGGCGTACCTCCCGCTCGGCACCCACGACTTCGCGCCCGTCCTGCGCCGTATCGAACGCTCCGACGCGGACGGCGTCCTCATGCTGCTCGTCGGCAGCGACGCGGTCCGCTTCAACCGGGCGTTCGCGGGGTACGGGCTCGACGCGCGCGCCCTGCGCCTGAGCACGCTGATGGACGAGAACATGCTGTTGGCCAGCGGCCCGGCCGCGACGACCGACCTCTACAGCACCGCCGGGTTCTTCACCTCCCTCGCCACCCCCGACACCCTCGACTTCCACGGCCTCTACGCCCGCCGCTACGGCCTCGACGCCCCCTCCCCCGGGAGCCTCGGGGAGTCCTGCTACGAAGGGGTCCTGCTGCTCGCGGCCCTGCTGCGGCGGGCGGGCACGGGAGACGTCACCCGCATCGGGGCGACGGCATCCTCGGTGTCGTACGAAGGCCCCCGCGGGCTCCTCCATCTGGAAGGCAGCCACGTCCGCCAGCGGATCTATCTGGCGCGCGCGGACGGGCTGGACTTCGACGTCCTGACCGAACTGCGGACCACTTGATCGTGCCGGTCGAGTGCGGGTCCTCGGCGAGGAAGTTCTCCACGGCTCCGGACCTTGCTCGCACCCCGTTCAGCTCGCGAACGGCACCTGGGGCGACGGTGGTTGGGGCCGGCCTGCGGGGTGTGTCCACAGGTTCTCCTCCGCGAGCCTCGGCAGGACGCCCTCGCCGAACCAGTACGCCTCCTCCAGGTGGGGGTAGCCGGAGAGGACGAACTCCTCGATGCCCAGGGACGCGTATTCCTTGATGAGGGTGGCTACCTCTTCATGGGAGCCGACGAGGGCGGTGCCGGCGCCGCCCCGGACGAGGCCGATGCCGGCCCAGAGCCCGGGGTGGATCTCCAGGCCGTCGCGGTCGCCGCCGTGGAGGTCGAGCATGCGGCGCTGGCCTTCGGACTCGCTTTTGGCGAGGCCCGCCTGTACGGATTTGACGGTCTCGGGGTCGAATCCGGCGAGGAGGCGGTCCGCTTCGGCCCAGGCCGCCTCGGAGGTGTCGCGGGTGATGACGTGGAGGCGGATCCCGAAGCGGAGAGTGCGGCCGTGGCGCGCGGCGAGGGACCTGATCCAGGCGACCTTCTCGGCGACCTGGGCGGGCGGCTCGCCCCAGGTGAGGTAGACGTCCACGTACTTGGCGGCGATCTCCCCGGCGACCGGCGAGGACCCCCCGAAGTACACCTCGGGGACGGGATCGGGCACGCGCGCCAACTTCGCGTCCTCGACCCGGAGATGCTCCCCCTCCAGATCGACGGACTTGCCGTCCCACAACTCCCGTACGATCTCCAGGAATTCACCGGTACGCCGGTACCGGTCGTCCTTGTCGAGGAAGTCCCCGTAGGCCCGCTGCTCGTGGCTCTCCCCGCCGGTGACGACGTTGAGCAGGAGCCGCCCGCCGGTCTGCCGCTGGAACGTGGACGCCATCTGCGCGGCGAGCGTCGGCGAGACGAACCCGGGCCGGAAGGCGACCAGGAACTTCAGCCGCTCGGTGTGCTGGCTGACCATGGCCGTGGTGAGCCAGGCGTCCTCGCACCAGGCGCCGGTCGGCGTCAACGCGCCCACGAACCCGAGGTCTTCGGCCGCGCGGGCGATCTGGCTCAGGTAGGCGACGGTGGGCGGCCGGTCGCGTCCGGAGGCGGTCGCGGGGGTGCCGTGGCCGCCGCCGACGACATGGCGGCTGTCGCCGTTGGTCGGCAGGAACCAGTGGAAGGTCAGGGACGACATGTGGGGGTCTCCTCGGGAGGTCAGAGCAGGCCGTGGCGGGGCGGACGGGTGCCGTTGAGGACGTAGCGGCCGATGTGCTGCACCTTCCAGCGCGTCGGGTCGTGCAGCGTGTGGGTGCGGGCGTCGCGCCAATGCCGGTGCAGGTTCAGGGAGTTGAGGGCGGAGCGGGTGCCGGAGACCTCGAAGAGGGCGGCGGCGACGTCGACGGCGGCCTGCGCGGCGGTCACCTTCGCGGCGGCGACCGCGATGGACGCCTCGGCTGCGGTCGCGTCGGTCAACTCCGCCCGCGCGGCGTCGACAGCCCGCGCCGCCTCCTTCAACAGGGCGTCCGAGGCCCGGACTTGGATCGCCAGTTCCCCGAACCGCTGGATGAGCAGCGGGTCTTCGGCGGCGGTCTCGTACCCGCTCTCGAACCACGGCCGGCTCTTGGTGCGGACGAAGTCGACGGCTTCGACGAGCGCGCCGCCCGCGATCCCGGCGTCGATGGCGGCGTGCAGCAACTGGGCGACGGCGCCGTGGAGTTGAGGGCCCTCGAAGGTGAGGTGGTGCGGGAAGACGCGGTCCGCCGGGACGGGTACGGCGCCGAGGTGGACGGTTCCGCTGGCGGTCGTGCGCTGGCCGAGGCCGTCCCAGTCGTCGACGACGTTCACGCCGGGCGCGTCGGCGGGGACGTACGCGACGTACAGCTTGTCGTCCTCGGCGCGGGCCAGGACCGGGATCCAGTGGGCGAACAGGGCTCCGGTGGAGTAGTTCTTGGTGCCGGTGAGGGTGTGGGAGCCGTCGGGGCGGCGGTCGAGGCGGGTGCGGATGTCCTGGACGTGTTTCGTGCCGGCCTCGGACTGGGCGTTGCCGAGGCGGCGGCCGGCGAGGATCTCGTCGTAGAAGAACTTCCGCTGCTGCTCGGTGCCTCGGCGGCGGATGACGTTGACGTAGACGAAGTGGCTCTGCGGGATCTGGGCGAGGCTGCCGTCGGCGGTGGCGAGGAGGCGGAAGATCTCGGCGAGGGTCACCGCGTCGACGTCGGCGCCGCCGTGCTCGGCGGGGACGGTGACGGCGAGCAGGCCCGAGGCCGAGAGGCGGTCCAACTCGGCGCGGGGCAGGCGGCGTTCGCGGTCGCGGGCCGAGGCGTCGGTACGGAACTCGGCCGCCAGCGCCCGCGCGACCGTGAGCGCCTCGGCCGCGTCGGCGATCACGTGCGCGGCCATCAGCTCGCCGCCGCCAGGTAGGCGGTCCGGCCGAGGGCGGCCGAGAACTGGTCGACGACCCCCGCGAGGGCCTCGGCGGAGCCGGGGGCGACGGTGACCGTGCCGTCGTCGTGCGTGGTGATGTCCTTGTCGAGGGTGAACCAGCCCTGCACGATGTGCGCGGCGCCCATCGAGGTGAGGACCGGGCGCAGCGCGTAGTCCAGGGCGAGGACGTGCGCGGTGGAGCCGCCGGTCGCGAGCGGCAGGACGGTCTTGCCGGTGAGCGCGTACTGCGGGAGAAGGTCGAGGAGGGCTTTGAGGACGCCGGAGTAGGACGCCTTGTAGACGGGGGTGCCGATGACCACGCCGTCGGCGCTCGCGAAGAGTTCGGTGGCCTCGACGATCGCCGGGTGCTGGAAGTCGGCGCCGAGCAACGCCTCGGCGGGGATCGTGCGGACGTCCAAAGGGATCACGCGGTGGCCCTGCGCGGTGAGGCGCTGGTCGAGGTGGCGCAGGAGGCGGCCGGTGCGGGAGGAGGGAGACGGGCTGCCGGAGACGGACAGGACGGTGGCCATGGGGTCCTCTTTCGAGAAGGGGGTGCTCCTCTGCTCCATGAGGAGCACCCCGGGGGAGCGGTCAGGAGTACCAGGTCGGTTCGGGCAGTTCGCCGTCCAGGACCCAGCGGCCCACCTCGCGGCGCTTGTAGGCGACGGGGTCGTGGAGGGTGTGGGTGCGGACGTTGCGCCAGAACCGGTCCAGGCCCTCGGCGGAAGCCGTCGCCCGCGCGCCGGTGACCTCGAAGACCCGGTTGGTGGCCTCCAGGGCGACGTCGGTGGCGCGCGCCTTGACCGCCGCGACCCGTACCTCGAAGGCGCCGCGCGTCTCGGGGGTGACCGCGTCGGGCTCGTCGTGCAGCTTCTGCCCCTCCAGGGCGACCGCGTCGGCGAGGGCCTCGGCCGCCCAGAGCTTGGCGGTGAGGTCGCCGTAGACGTCGATGACGTACGGCTCGTCGACGGCGCGGTCGTGGCCGCTGTGCAGCCAGGAGCGGGACTTGGTGCGGGTGTAGGTCGCGGCGGTCTCCAGGGCGCCGGCCGCGATGCCCAGGTAGAAGTTGACGAAGACGAGCTGGATGGTGGGGACGTTGAGGGTGTTGTACGTGCGCGGCTGGAACTCCTTGCCGGCATAGCCGAGGGCGTCGGTCCAGGGGGCGCGGACGGCGTCGATGGTGACGCCGCCGGACTCGGTGAGGCGCTGGCCGATGTTGTCCCAGTCGTCGTGGAAGGTCAGGCCCCGGCTGGTGGAGGGGACGACGGCGAAGACATGGTTGTCGGTGCCGTCCAGGACGCCTTCGAGGACGGTGACGTCGGAGACCTTGCTGCCGGTGGAGAAGGTCTTGGCGCCGGTGAAGACGAGGTCGTCGCCGTCCTCGGTGACCGTCACGTCGTGGTCGCGGGGGTTGACGGCGCCGCCGAAGAACCAGGTCTCTCGGGTGGCCTCGGCCTCCAGGCGCTCCCACTGCTCGCGGGTGCCGACCAGGCGGGCGGCCCAGAACCACAGGTAGTGGTAGCCGAGGAGCTGGCCGATGGAGCCGTCGGCCTTGGCGATCTCGCGGACGGCGCGGTAGGCGGTCGGCCAGTCCTGGCCCGCGCCGCCGTGCTCGGTGGGGCCGAGCAGGGTGACGAGACCGGCGTCCTTGAGGAGCTGTATCTCGGCGTGCGGGGTGGCGCCGGCCTTGTCGCGGGCGGCGGCGTCGGTGGCGAGGACGGCGGCCACCTCGGTGGCGCGCGCGATCCAGTACTCGGCGGTCTTCGCGGGGGTCTCGGTGCTCATGGTCGTACGTCCTTTCCTTCGGGGTGACGGTGTGTCAGGCGGTCTGCTGGGCTTCGAGTTCGCGTACCAGCGGGAGCACCTTCTTGCCGAAGTACTCGACTTCTTCGTGGTAGTGGAGGAAGCCGAGGAGGAAGAGGTCGACGCCGAGTTTCCTGTAGGCGACGATCCGCTCGGCGATCTGCTCGGGGGTGCCGATCAGGCCGGTGCGGAAACCGTCGTTGTACTGCACGAGGTCATCGAAGGTGGAGTCCTGCCACATGCCCTTCTTGTCGGCGGTGGACTGTCCCGCCTGTTTCACGGCCGCGCCGAATCCCTCGACGGCTTCGCGGTCGGCCTTGGCGACGATCTCGCGCAGCGTGTCGCGGGCCTCGGCCTCGGTGTCGCGGGCGATGAGGAAGCCGTTGAGGCCGAACTTGGGTGCGGTGCGGCCCACTTGGGCGGCGGACTTGCGGATGTCGTCGATCTGTTCGGTGACGCCCTCGAAGTCCTTGCCGTTGGAGAAGTACCAGTCGGAGACGCGGCCCGCCATCGCGCGGGCGGCGGTCGAGTTGCCGCCCTGGAAGATCTCCGGGGTGTGCAGCGGCTTGGGCTTCAGGGTGAAGTCCCGCAACCGGTAGAAGTCCCCGGCGAGTTCGGTGTGGTCCTCGGTCCAGATCGAGCGCAGCGCGGTGATGAACTCCTCGGCGCGGCGGTAGCGTTCGTCGTGCTCCAGCCAGGGTTCGCCGAGGGCGGTGAACTCGCCCTTGAACCAGCCGGAGACGACGTTGACGGCGAACCGTCCGTTGGACAGGTGGTCGGCGGTGGCGCCGAGTTTGGCGAGGACGCCGGGGTGCCACAGGCCGGGGTGGACGGCGGCGATGACCTTGAGGCGTTCGGTGGCGAGGAGGAGGGCGAGGGAGAAGCTGGTGGACTCGTGCTGGAACTCGGCGCCGTAGCTGGCCATGTAGCGGACCTGGCTGAGGGCGTACTCGAAGCCGTTGTTCTCGGCGAGGACGGCGAGTTCGCGGTTGTAGTCGTAGCCCCAGTCGGTGCGTTGCTCGATGGAACTGGTGACGAGTCCACCGCTGACGTTGGGGACCCAGTAGGCGAATTTCACGGGTTCGGACATGCGGAACTCCTGAAGCGTTTTTGGGCACGCCGAATTCAAGAGGTGCCGAATGGCAGGGAATTCAGGCGGCGGGAAACGGGAACTGCGGCGGATCTGCGGGGGTTGATCAGGCCGCGGCGCGACAGGAGGCGCTGGAGACGCGTGCGAGGTCGACATGGCGTCGCCGCGTGAGGTCCAGTCGCATCATCATGCCGTCGATCGTGGCAGCCGTCCGTCGAGGCCGTCAAGGAGAACCCGACCGGTCTCGGATCGCGGACCATTGAATTTCACGAAGGTGTGACAGGGAAACCCTTGAACGCGCCGGGAATCGGCCCGCATTCTGCCGGGCATGCGGACGGAACAGCTCGAATACATCGCGGCGGTCACCCGGCTCGGCTCCCTGCGCCGGGCGGCGGAGGAACTGCGGCTCTCCCAGCCCGCGTTGAGCGAGACGGTGCGGAACCTGGAGCGGGAGCTCGGGGTGGACCTGCTGGAGCGCAAGCGGTCGGGGGCGACGATGAGCGCCTCCGGCCGGGAGCTGCTGCCGCACATCATCGGGGTGCTGGACGCGGTGGACCGGCTGCGGTCGGCCGCCGGTGAGCAGCATCGGACCAGCCGGATGGTGCGGGTCGGGACGGTCAACGCGGCGACCGTGCCGCTGCTGATCCCGGTGGTGCGGGAGTTCCGGCGGGCCCATCCGCTGACGCAGGTCGAGGTGGTGGGGGCGCAGCAGTCCGACATCCAGCGGGCGCTGCTGGAAGGGGGGTTCGACCTCGGGCTCGTCAACCATCTCGAAGGGGACGACATGCCGGCCGAGTTCGCGTCGACGGAGCTGCTGCGGGGGCGGCCGGTGGTGGTGATGCATCCGGGGTGTCCGCTGGTGTCGCGGGAGGCGGTCGGGGTGGAGGAGCTGGCGGGGGTGCCGTTGATCGGGATGCGGTCGGGGTACGTCATGCACCGCTACGTCCACCGGCTGCTCGGGGGGAGCGGGCCGTCGTTCGCGTACTCCACGGACGGGGCGGAGATGGGGAAGCTGATGGTCGCGGAGGGGCTGGGGGTGACGGTGCTGCCGGACTTCAGCGTCGTGGGGGATCCTCCCCCAGCCTTCGGCCGGGGGGACCCCCATTCGCTGCGCTCGCGGCTGGGGGCGATCACGTACCGGCCGCTGGCGGGGCGTACCCCGCAGGTGCTGCTGGTGCTGCGGCGCCGGCGGGCGGGGGCGGTGCCTCAGGCCGCGCGGGATCTGCACGACACCTTCGTCCACACAGCACTACACCTGACACAGCACTACACATAAACGAAAAATAAGAGCAGAATAGAAGGAAAAGCGGCGTTATCACCGCGATCACGTCGAAGGAGACGAATCATGGCCAACGTCTCGCCCACCCGAGGTGACATAGCGACTCACCCCGATGTCTCCGAGATGCGGGACCGGTACGCCCGCATGCTCGGCGGTCGTGATGTGGCGCTCGTGGACGGACCGGTGTTCCTGCTCGGTCTGTACTGCGCCGTATCCCCCTGGATCCTCCACTACACCGGCAGTCAACCACCCCTCATGACCCACAACCTGATCGTGGGCATCGCGATCGCCCTCCTGGGCATCGGCTTCACCGTGGCGCCCGCCCGTATGTACGGGCTCAGCTGGGCCATGTGCGCACTGGGCGTGTGGATGGTCATCGCCCCGTGGGTCGTCGGCAGCAGCCCGGACACCGGGGTGAAGCTGAACAACATCATCATCGGCGCGCTGGCCGTGATCCTGGGGGTGATGTGCGCCGGCACGGCGGCGAGGAGCACGAAACCCTGAAGCCCGCCCCGACCCGACCGGGCCGCCTCAGCCCTCCGGAACCGTCCAGGGTTCCGTCGCCAGGGGCCGCCCGGTCTCCAGCGTCGTCTTGAGGTTGGAGAGCACGGCGGGCCAGCCGGAGGACACGGCGGCGAGTTCAGCTGCGTCGGCGAGGTCCGTGTGCGTGAGGGTGAGCCGGACGATCTCCCCGTACGCCTCGATGCCGAACGCGACCCGCGAGGCCCGCTCCGGCTCCTCGGGCGCGGCCCACGTCGTCACGAGCCGCTCGGGCCGACGGCTCTCCACGACCTCCCCGACCACGTCCGCGACCCCGGACCCGTCGGTGCGCACATGCTCCCAGCGCGACCCCTCCACCCAGTCCGACACGTTGCCGTGCCCCCAGTAGGCGGCGGTCAGTTCGGCGTCGGTGAGCGCGTCCCAGACCTGCTCGGCACGGGCGCCGACATAGAGGACGTACGTGTACTCCATCGTTTCCCTCGCTCCGTCTCGCCGCCACGCTTCCACAGGCACGGCAGCGCCGCATCCCCGCGCCGGGGATGCGGCGGAGGCCGGTCGGTCAGGACGCCTTCGAGAGCCAGTCCGTCGCGTTCAGGGCGAGGGCCGCGTTCGTGGCGCCCGAGTCGTTCCAGCCGTCGTAGAGGGTGTTGCCGGACTGGCCGGTGCCGTCGTCGATGGGGCTGCTGTCGCCCCAGAAGGCGATGCGGCCGGAGCCGAAGGTGGAGGTGAGGAAGAAGGCGCCGGTGTTGCCGGAGTAGCCGGAGCGGTAGAGGAGGCCCTTGGCCGTGGAGTTGTCGGCGGGCTTGATCGTGGCCGTCGTGCCGCTCGCGATGAGGCTCTTGGTGACCGTGCCGAAGGAGCCGTGCAGGACGGGGTCCGTGGAGTCGGTGATGGCGGCGGGGTAGCCGGAGCTGATGCTCAGGGAGTCGATGGAGAAGCCGAACGGGTCGGTGGAGTCGACGGAGTTGTTCGTCATGAGGTCGTTGAGGATCTCCACCGCGTCCTCGCCGTCGTTGTTGCGGTCGGCGCCCGTGTGGTCGGAGATCATGAAGAGGCCGCCGCCGTTCTTCACGAAGGTCATGATCGCGGTCTTCTCGGCAGCCGTGAACAGGGTGTTGGGCTCCGGCAGGACGAGCGTGTCGAAGTTCTTCAGGTCCGTCGCCGAGGAGCCGCCGTAGCTGAGGCTCGACCCCGACGGCAGCGTCTTGAGGCTGTAGTCCCCGGTCTGCTGGAGCGCCACGCCCCAGGAGGACAGCGCCCCCGTCCAGTCCGACTCGTCGGACGGCGCGGAGTCCTCGCCCAGCGGGTCGGGCTGGCTGGTGGAGATGATCCAGTCCGCGTTGCCCGCGGTCTCGGCGTGCGCGTTGTCGAAGAGGACGCGGTGGGCGGTGGCCGCCTGCGAGGGCGTGGCGGCGGTGAGCTGGAGCGTGACGCCCGCGGCGAGCAGGCCGAGTGCGGCGAGTGTGCTGGTGGCCTTGGCGTGGGGACGTGCGATACCGGGCATCCGGCGGACCTCCGTGTGAAGGATGGGGGGAAAGAGGCGGGTGCGGGTACGGGTCGCGTACGCGAAGACCCAGGCCGAACGGGTCTACGCGCATTGACCGCTTGAAAGGTACATGGCGCCCAGGTGGGGGAACCATCAAGCGCCGGCGAGGAGAAGATCAAGGCCAGGCAATGACCCCGGCGGAGTGTTCCGCGCCCGGGAGGGCACCCGTAGGGCGACGGGATCCCGACTCGAAGGGGCGAAGATGGAGATCTCCGGAATCATCAGCGCGATCGTCATCGGCTGCGTCATCGGCGTACTCGGCCGCCTCGTCGTCCCCGGCCGCCAGCACATCGGCGTCCTGTGGACCATCCTCGTCGGCATCGCCGCCGCCCTCGTCGGCTCCGCCCTCGCCGGCGGCCTCGACGTCCGGGACACGGACGGCGTCGACTGGATCGAGTGGCTCATCCAGATCGGCCTGGCGGCGGTGGGGGTCACGGCCCTGGAACGCACGAAGTCGCGCCGCTGAGGGGGGCGCCGGAGCGGCGGGCCCACTCGACGCGGCCCGCGCATGCCCTGTACGACGCGCCGCGAACCCTGCCGGAACGGGGGGTCGCGGCGCGGGCGTGCGGCCCCGGGCCCCCCCCCCCCCCCCCCCCCCCCCGCCCGGCCCCCCCCCCCCCCCCCCCCCCCCCCCCCCCCCCCCCCCCCCCCCCCCC
>NZ_JBLRVY010000058.1:0-16284 GCF_048159485.1 Streptomyces sp. 4F14 | reverse complement strand
CGCCCGCGCCCGCCCCCCCGCCCCCGGCCCCCGCCCCGCCCCCCCCACCCCCCCCCCCCCCCCCCCCCCGCCGGGCGGGGGGGGCCCCCCGAGGCCCCTTCAGGGCCGATCACCACCCACCCACCCGAAAGCCGCTTCACCTCCCCCACCCACCCCTGGCGGGGTCGAAGGGGCGGCAGCCCCTGGAGGATGGGACGGGTAGGGGCGGCGGGGGCGAGAAAACCCCAGGTCAACCCCCACTGTCAGACCCACCCCCTATCGTGCGAAGACATGACGCCCCTCCCGCCCCCAACCACCACCCTCACCCCCGACGAAGCCCGCCGCATCATCCTCAAAGCGCAGGGCCTCCTAGGCACCCCCGACCGCAGATCCGGCGTCCGAGGCACCCTCCGCCACCTCGGCGCGATCCAACTGGACACCATCTCCGTCCTGGCCCGCTCCCACGAACTCATCCCGTACGCCCGCCTGGGCGCGGTCGGCCGCAAGACGGTGGAGTCCGCGTACTGGACCCCCACCACCCCCACCACACCCCCGCACGCCTTCGAGTACTGGTCCCACGCGGCCTGCATCCTCCCCATCGAGGAATGGCCCCACTTCGCCTTCCGCCGCCGCGCGTACAGAAACCGCCCCCACTGGAATCACCCCCTCCCGGACGGCGTCTACAAACAGGTGATCGACCAACTCCGCACGGAGGGCCCGTTGACGGCCACAGACCTGGGCGGCGCGAAACGAACGAGCGAGTGGTGGGACTGGTCCGGCACGAAGGTCGCGGTAGAACGCGCCCTGATGCACGGCGAAGTCGTCTGCGTGGACCGCAGAGGCTGGAAACGCGTCTACGACCTGGCGGACCGAGCCATCCCGACCCCCCTCCTGCACGACGACCTGTCGGACAGGGAGTGCGTACGCCGCCTGGTCCGCCTGGCCGGCGAGGCCCTGGGCGTGGGCACGAGATCCGACATCGCCGACTACCACCGCCTACGAGCCGACCAGGTGGACGAGGTGATCGCGGACTCGGGCCTGACCCCGGTGACGGTGGACGGCTGGGGCAAACCCGCCTGGGCGGACCCGAAGGCCCTGGAGACCACCCCGAGAGGCCGCCACCGTACGACCCTGCTGTCCCCCTTCGACTCCCTGATCTGGGACCGCGCCCGCACGGAACGCGTCTTCGGCTTCACCCACCGCCTGGAGGCGTACGTCCCGAAGCCCAAGCGCGTACACGGCTACTTCGCGATGCCGGTCCTGTCGGGCGGCCGCCTGGTCGGCAGAGTGGACCCGGCGAGAGAGGGCGGCACGCTGGTGGCGAAGCAGGTGTCCCTGGACGGCCCGAAGGCGGTCCCGGCGGTGGCCCAGGCCCTGGTGGAGGCGGCGAGCTGGGTGGACTGCAAGGACATCAGGGTGGAGCGGGTGGACCCCCCGGCCCTCCAGGAAGCCCTGACGAAGGAGACCGAAAGGGCCCTGACCGAGGCCCTGCGCTGACCACCCGGCACAACTCACCGCACCGGCACGGCCTCACCGGATCTCAAGGATCTTCTCCCGCATCGCGTAGACCACGGCCTCCATCCTGGAGTGCAGCTGAAGCTTCTCCAGGATGTTGCGCACATGGTTCTTCACGGTGTTCTCGGAGATGAACAACTCCTTGGCGATGTCCCGGTTGTTCATCCCGGTCGCGACGAGCTTGAGCACTTCGAGTTCCCGGTCGGTGAGCCGCGGCGCGGGCACGAGCCGCCGCTCATCGGTCCGCTGGATCATGGATTTGAACTCGGTGAGCAGTTTCGACGCCATGGAGGGACTGATCTGCGACTGCCCGTCGGCGACGGCGCGAATCGCGGTGGCGACCTCGTCGGTGGAGATCTCCTTGAGCAGATACCCGGTGGCCCCCGCCTTGATCGCGTCGTAGAGGTCGGCTTCCTCATCGCTTATCGTCAACATGATGATCTTCGCGCTGGGCGCCACCTCCTTGATGGAGGTACAGGCTTCGATCCCCCCGCGCTTGGGCATCCGTACGTCCATCAGCACGATGTCGGGCAGCAGATCCGCGGCCTTGTCGACGGCCTCGGCCCCGTCCCCCGCCTCGCCGACGACCTGGATGTCCTCCTCGGCCGCGAGCACGATCTCCAGTCCGCGGCGGAACAGCGCGTGGTCGTCCACGACCAGCACTCTGATCGGCTCCCCTCGCGAGGTGCCCGCGTCCGGGCCCATGCCGACGACGCCGTCGCGCGCGTCCTCGTCCCGCATCGGTCCGAAGCTGTCCGCCATCGTTCCTCCCCCTGAGGCTGGGGCCGTTGGTCCTGTGCCATCGCCAACCCGAGGCAACGGCCCACTCGTTGAGCCGCCCTGGCCATGATTCCATGCCCTGGCGACAAAGCGGTGACGGAGCAGGGCGTGAAGTGGTCGCACGCGGGTGCCCCTGGGGGCGCACACGCGCTCCAGGGGCACCCTCGGGGTCATCGCCGGCGCGGTCAGCCGCCGAGCGTGCCGCCGGGCTCGCCGGAGTGCGCCTGCGCGGTGACCATCGTGTCGGTCTGGAGGTGGATCACGCCGTAGTCGTAGGCGTGCCGCCGGTAGACGACGCTGGGTTCCTTGGTCTCGGAGTCGACGAAGAGGTAGAAGTCGTGTCCGACCAGTTCCATCTCGTAGAGCGCCTGGTCGAGGGTCATCGGGGCCGCGACGTGGGTCTTCTCCCGGACGACGAGGGGGCCGTCGCCCTGCACCTCCAGCGAGCCCATCCTCTTGGTGGGTACGCCGCCGTTGCGCCCGGCGGGCGCTGGTTCGCCGTCGCTGCCGTTGAGGGTCGCCACGCCGGGGACGTGGTCGGGGACCTCCGCCGCCGTCAGCCGGCGGGAACCGCGCCTGGTGTAGCGCTTGTCGTGCTGCTTGCGCAGCTGTGCGTCGAGCTTCTCCGCCGCCAGGTCGAGGGCCGCGTACGGGTCGCTGGCCGCCGCTTCCGCCCGGATCACCGGGCCGCGGGAGCGCAGCGTGATCTCCACCCGGTCACGGTGGTCGGCCTGTCGGGGGTTCGGCTCCTTGGACACCTCGACGTCCAGGCTGATCACCTTGCCGTCGAGCTTCTGGATCTTCTCCAGATTCAGCTTCTCGGCCACGTGCTTGCGGAACCGCTCGGCCACTTCGGTCTTACGGCCCTTGACGACGATGTCCACGCAGAACTCCGTTCCCGGATCGCTCCGCTCCGTCGCGGAGCGTCTCCCTTTCGCACCAGATTCCGGTGAGCCCCGGAACCTTCCGACTCGGTGACGTCCACCTCCTCCCCCGAAGGAGAGATCCACATCCTGATGCCGCGGGTGATTTACCGAAACCGCAGCACGGCATTCGGATTCGAGAGATACGGCCTGCGGCTTTCTCTCCTGGAACCGAACATATCTCGCCCGGACGGATGCCGTCACCCTCTGACTCGCTGTACCTCCGTTCAGGTGAATTGCGCCTCTCACCAGCTGCAACGAAGCGCCTTCTCGATCAGTTCCGGTTTATTTCAAAAGAATCCGGCGACCCCGCGACCACGGCCGCGCACAGCACTCCTCGCCGCCTCCTCTCCACCCGGCCCGGCCCTTCGCGGGCGACTTCACCGGACACTTCTTCACCTCCCCCCTCACACGCCTCTCCAACCACCCGCGCCGCCTCCGCGAGCGACGCCCCGGTGGTCACGATGTCGTCGACGAGCACGACGGCCCGCCCCCGCAGCACCCGAGCCCCCGCCCCGCTCACCCGCAGCGCCCCCGCGAGATTCTCCCGCCGCTCCCGAAACCCCAGCCCCGCCTGGTCCGCCACCCCCGCCCGCTGCCGCAGCACGGACGCGACCCGCACCTTCACCCCGCCCCGCCGCAACACCCCCGCGGCCACCAACGCCACCCGCCGCACCGGATCATGCCCCCGAGCCCGCACGACCCGCCGCCCGGACGGCACCGGCACGATCAACACCTCACCCACCGCACCGGCTGCCGACACCCCCCTGCCTCTCGCCCCTAGGACGACCTCACCCGCCCCGCCTCTCCCCAACACCCCACCCCGCACACCCGCCCCACTGCCTCCCGCCCCTAGGACCACCCCACCCGCCCCGTCTCCTCCCAGCCTCCCCGCCGCTTCTCCGCTCGCATCCGACCCCCACCCCGACACAGCCCCCACCTCTCCCAGCCCCACCCCCACAGCCCGAGCCAACCCCACCCCCAACGCCCCCACCAGCCCCAACGCCCCCCGCTCCTTGTGTGCCAGCAACACCTCCCGCACCGCTCCCGCATACGGCCCCGCCGCGCACACCGGCGGCAACCCGGCCTGCCTCCCCCTCGGCCTCACCCACCGCGCCTCCCTTCCGCTCAACGCCTCCCGGCACCGCGCGCAGAGCACCGTACGAGCCCGCCCGCACCCCGCGCACTCTCCCGGCAACACCAGGTCACCGAGATCCCTCCAGCACCGCCGTACACCGTTCACGCATTCCACTGTGCCCACGCCGCCGCCCGGCCGCCACCCCTGTGGAAAACTCCTGACGCGCACCCGTCACCCCACCCCGAACCCCCTCGAACACCCTGGCCTCGCGCCGCCCCCGAACCGGCCGGCCGACTGAACCGCCGAAGCCGCCCCGGCACGCCCCGCCGACCCCCGCACCGAACCTGCCACCGCGCCCCACCCTGGCCTGTCACCGAGCCTGGCCCGAAACCTGCCACCGGCCCCGACCCCGGTGGCAGACCCCCGAGTTCACCCCGGATAGAACGCCACCGAAGCCGTCGGCTTCAGCGTCCGCCACCCGCTCCCGCCCGGCAGCCACAGCAACCCGTCCTTGGACGTCGCGAACAACGGCGCCTCGCTGTCCTCGGACGCGGCGATGCTCTGCACCTCCGTGAGTCCGGGCAGCGCGGCGGTCTCGGGCAGCGACCCGTCGCACTGGACGTACTGCACCTGCTCCACCCCGCCGGTCTCCTTGCCGACCACGACGAGCCGGCTGTCGGAGGACCAGGAGACGGCCGTCACCTGCTCCAACTCGGGCGTGGCGGAGCGCAGTTCCTGGACGGACACGGTCTCGCGGCCGTCACTGCCCGCGTCCCGCTCGACCCGCCCCACGAACAGCGACTGCTGCCCCCCGGACTCGACGACGAGCGCGACCCGCACCCCGTCGGCCGCCATCCGCACCGCGTTGATCCGCCCCTGGAGACCGGGCGTGCTCACCACGACGGGCGTGTCGTCGCCCTTGCCGAGCAGGTAGAGCCGGGGCGCGAGGGGGTTGCGGTCGGCCACCCACAGATCACCCTGCGCGTCCCAGGTGGGCGTGGTGAACCGGTCCTTCTCGGTCGCGCCCGCGCTGGTCAGCACCGGGTTGCCGAGCGAACTGCCGGACGCGAGCGAGGTGATGTACACCTGCTTGCCGTCGAGGGTGACCCCGGCCGCCTCGCGCTCGTCGCGGGACACGGCCACGGACCGCAGCGCCTTGCCGCCGTCCCCGAAGGCACCGGGCACGGACTCGGGAACGGGGTCGTTGCCGTCGGCGGCCATCCACTGGAGGCGGTGGTCGCCGTCGATGAAGTACAGGTGCCCGGGGCTCTGCGCGGACCCGCGCGCGGCGACCCCGCCCGAGCGCCCCTCCCCGAGCGTGCACAACCGCTGCCCGTCGGCCCGCAGTTCGACCTCGTCGACGGCCGGCGTGAGGCTCTGGAGGGTGAACAGGATCTGCGCGGCCATCTCGTCGCACTTGGCCTGCTTGACGCCCTTGGCCTTGGCGTTGAGCGGCACGGTGAGCTTGTTCTGGTCGTCCGGCACGAGCGGCGCGTCCTCGTCCTGCAGGGCCGTCCCCGTGGGGAAGCCCGACCGGACGACGGGCCGCAGCCAGTTCGTGGGCCCGTCGAGCAGGGAGCGCACCATCTGGGTCGTCGGGGCGACGCGCTTGCGCACGTACACGGGGTCCGCGACGGCGGCGGGCGTGACGCCCACGCGCGCGCGGGAGGCGAAGTAGTACTTGTTGGCTGACGTGTAGTTACGGACGAAGTCGGACTGCCCCATGACGACACCCTGGGGCAGTTCGTCGATCCGCCACTGCTCCTTGTCGTCCTGCACGAGGTGCAGGGTCGCGCGGTACTTGCCCACCTCGGGGGTGTACGACTGCTGCGCGTCCACCGTGGCGACGCGCTCGCCGTCGAGGGTGATCGACATGTCCGCGCCGCCCTCACGCCCCCCGGGACGCTCCTGGAGCGGCTGGGGGCCGACGTCGAGGACCGTCGTGGAGCTCTCCGGCTCCCAGGTCTTGGCGGCCTTCCCGATGAGGTACTTGCGGGCCGTCGCGTAGTCCGGATCGTCGCTGGTCAGCGCTTCGAGGAAGCCTTGGACGATCGCCCCGGGCGTCGCCCCCTCCTGCGGGGGCATCGCGAACACCCGGACCTGCGTGTCCTGCCGGGGCGTCGACTCCACCCCGCGCAGATCCCCGTGGTCGGGCATCGAGGCACACCCGCCGAGCAGGACGGCCCCACAGACGACGTACGCCGCCACATGCCCGGGCGCCCGCCGGGCGCCCCCCTCACCGCCCACGAGCGGCCTCCCCTTCGTCACTGGACGTCCCCGCCGCACCGGAATCCCCGACAGCACCACCGCGCCCGGCCTCCGCCGGAACCGGCCTCCCCACAGCCCCCGGCACCTCACCCGTCTCCCCCGAAACCGGCCCTCCCGCGCGCGCTATCACCCGCGCCCCGCTCCCCGGCAGCGCCGTCGGGTCCGCCGTGGCGGCGACAGCGCCCACGCGCGGGAGCCGGTCGGCGCTCTGCTGCACCGGCACGGTCGCGCTCTTCTCGCGCGCGCGGGAGGCGCCTTCCGCCCCCCGGTTGCGGCGCGAGTCCTTCGGCTCCAGCGGTATCGGCGACCCGCGCAGCGGCTCGTCGGCCGTCCGGGGCAGCGTCAACCGGAACTGCGAGCCGCCTCCGGGCTCGCCCCACGCCTGGAGCCACCCGCCGTGCAGGCGCGCGTCCTCCAGGGCGATCGACAGCCCGAGCCCGGTCCCGCCGGTGGTCCTCGCGCGCGCGGGGTCGGCCCGCCAGAACCGGCTGAACACGCGCGTGGCCTCGCCGGGCTTGAGCCCGACCCCGTAGTCGCGCACGGCGACCGCGACAGCACCCCCGGCGGCGGCCAGCTTCACGACGACGTCCCGCCCCTCACCGTGCTCCACGGCGTTGACGACGAGATTGCGCAGCACCCGCTCCACCCGCCGCGCGTCGGCCTCGGCGACGACGGGCTGCAGATCACCGACGACGCGTACGGTCGTCCCCTTGCGCTCGGCGAGCGGCGCGGCCCCGTCGACGACACGCCGGACGACCTCCCTGAGGTCTATCGGCTCGGCCTCCAGCGCCGCCGCACCCGCGTCGAAGCGGCTGATCTCCAGCAGGTCGGCGAGCAGCGTCTCGAACCGGTCCAGCTGGTCGGCGAGCAACTCGGCCGACCGCGCGGTCATCGGATCGAAGTCCTCGCGCGCGTCGTGGATGACATCGGCGGCCATCCGTACGGTCGTCAGGGGCGTACGCAGCTCGTGCGACACGTCCGACACGAACCGGCGCTGCATCCGCGACAGGTCCTCCAGCTGCTGGATCTTCAGCTGGAGGTTCTGCGCCATCTTGTTGAACGCCTCGCCCAGGCGCGCGATGTCATCCTCACCGGTGACCTTCATCCGCTCCTGCAGCCGCCCGGCGGACAGCCGTTCAGCGATCCCGGCGGCCATCCGCACGGGCGTGACGACCTGCCGTACGACGAGCCAGGCGATCGCCCCGAGGAGGACGACGACGAAGAGCCCGGCGGTCGCCAGGGTGCCCTTGACGAGGCTGAGGGACTTCTCCTCCTGGGTGAGCGGGAAGAGGTAGTACAGCTCGTAGGCGGCACCGTTGGGGTCGCTGAGCCGCTTGCCGATGACCAGCGCGGGCTGCGACTCCTTGCCGCCGTCGTAGCGGATGCGGGTGTAGCTCTGGGCGGCGGAGGTGGAGTCGTTGACACGCGCGCGCAGGGCGTCCGGCACGCTCGCGGTGGGGCTCACGCCCCCGGAGGCGCGCGGTCCCGGCCCGCCCTCGCCGCCGCCGGTGGGCAGCGTGACGACGTCGAAGGCGCCCTGGCCACCGCTGGAGAGCGACGACACGAGGGCGCTGAGCCAGGGGCTGACGTTCTGCGCTGAGCGGTCGGCGGAGGCCGGCCCGTCGCCGCCGGCGGCCTCCGTGTCGGCCTGTTGCTTGGCGACCGCGAACCCGCCGGTGGCCTGGCTCTGCGAGGCGCGCACCTTGGCGTCCAGCAGGCCGTTGCGGACCTGCCCGATGACGACGAACCCGAGCAGCAGGACGACGCCCAGGGACATCAGCAGGGTGGTCACGACGACCTTGAGCTGGATGTTGCGCCGCCACAGCCGCATGACCGGCAGCAGCGGACGCCGTACCCAGCGCAGCACCAGGCGCAGCACTGGGCTGCCCTGTACGCCGCCCTGGAGCAGCCCGCCCTCCAGGAGCCGCCCGAAGCGGTCGCGGGCCGTCCTGCGGCCCTTCAGGCCCTCCGGGCCGACAGGCCGCCCCGGCCGGGCCCCGGACCTGCCGGGCGCCGAAGCGGCACTGTCCCCGGACATGTCAGCTCGGCCCGGCCTTGTAACCGACCCCGCGGACGGTCACGACGATCTCCGGCCGCTCCGGGTCCTTCTCGACCTTGGAGCGCAGCCGCTGTACGTGCACGTTGACCAGGCGGGTGTCGGCGGCGTGCCGGTAGCCCCACACCTGTTCGAGGAGCACCTCACGGGTGAACACCTGCCAGGGCTTGCGGGCGAGCGCGACCAGCAGGTCGAACTCCAGCGGCGTCAGCGCGATCGACTGCCCGTCGCGCTTCACCGAGTGCCCGGCGACGTCGATGACCAGGTCGCCTATCGTGAGCTGCTCCGGCGCCGGCTCCTCGGAACGCCGCAGGCGCGCGCGGATCCGTGCGACCAGCTCCTTCGGCTTGAACGGCTTGACGATGTAGTCGTCGGCCCCCGACTCCAGGCCCACCACCACATCGACGGTGTCGCTCTTCGCCGTCAGCATCACGATCGGCACCCCGGACTCCGCCCGGATCAGCCGGCACACCTCGATGCCGTCCCTCCCGGGCAGCATCAGATCCAGCAGCACCAGATCCGGCTTGGCCTCCCGAAAAGCAGCCAGCGCCTTGTCACCGTCGGCTACGAAAGACGGCTCAAAACCCTCACCACGCAGCACGATGCCGAGCATCTCGGCCAGTGCGGTGTCGTCGTCGACGACAAGGACTCGTCCCTTCATAAACGACATCATCCCATTCTCATAACGGTGCCCGGAGCGCAGGTGAGGCAGGTCACTGACCCGTGACCATAGCCGCAGTGGACGGTCACTGTCTGCCCAGGCCCCCCTCCGCCCCGCCCGCGCACCCGCGTACGGCTAGATCGTCACCCGCCGTGACCTCGCGCACAGCCCGGCGATCGCCTCCGCGGTCACCGGCGAGACGGCACCCTCCTCGGTGACGACGGCCGTCACCAGCTCGGGCGGCGTGACGTCGAACGCCGGGTTGTACGCCTGCGTGCCGAGCGGCGCCACGGGAATCCCGCCGCCCGCCCCGACGACCGGCGCCTGCGGGGTGACGGCCTCCGTCACCTCGTACCCGGGCCGCTGCTCGACCTCGATCGACGCCCCGTCGGGTGTCTGGAGGTCGATCGTCGTCACCGGCGCGACCACGACGAACGGCACGTGGTGGTAGCGCGCGAGGACCGCCAGCGGATAGCTCCCGATCTTGTTCGCCACCGACCCGTCGGCCGCGATCCGGTCCGCCCCGATGAGCACCGCGTCCACCTCCCCGGCAGCGAACAGCGACCCCGCCGCGTTGTCGGTGAGCAGCGTGTACGCCATCCCGCCGCGCGCCGCCTCGTACGCCGTCAGCCGCGCCCCCTGCAGCAGCGGACGCGTCTCGTCGACCCACAGCCTGCGCAGCCGCCCCGCGCGGTGCGCGGCCAGCGCCACCGCGAACGCCGTCCCCTCGCCGCCCGACACCAGCGCGCCGGTGTTGCAGTGGGTGAGGATCCGGTGTCCGCCGCCCGGCAGCAGCTCGTCGAGGAGTGCGAGCCCGTGCCGCGCCATCCCGGCGCTCGCCTCGGCGTCCTCCTGGTGCAGCCGCCGGGCCGCCGCCAGCGCCGCCTGCGCGGCCCGCCGCTCGTCCCCGCTCTGGCCGAGCGCGGCCCGGTGCGCGTCCAGGGCGCGCGTCACGCCGACGGAGAGGTTCACGGCGGTCGGGCGCGCGCCCGCGAGGGCCGCCGCCGCCTCCTCGGCGTCGAACCCGCGCGCGGCGGCGAGCGCGACCCCGTACGCCCCGGCGATGCCCAGCAGCGGCGCCCCGCGCACGGCGAGCGACCTGATGGCCTCCACCAGCACGGACGCGTCCGTGCACACCAGCTCGACCTCCTCGGCGGGCAGCCGCGTCTGGTCGAGGAGGACCAGGACGGGGCCCTCCGGCAGCTCCTCCCATCGGATCGCCGGTATCCCGGTGGGGCGGTTGTCGTCTCCGGTGCGCGTGTTCGGATCAGCCATGCGGTGAGTCTGCCCAGGATCCGCCGGACCATGGAAGGTTCGCGGCCCCCACCGCGGCCGGTCCCGTTGTCGGTGCCCCATGACACGATGGCACCCAACCTGCCGCCGCGACCGCGGACCGGCGCCGTGAAGGAGCGACGATGAACGACACTCCGGGCTGGGCCTCGCCCGGATCGGCCCCCGAGGGCCCCGAAGGACAGGAGTCCGCCCCGCCCTCGGACCAGCAGAGCGGCCGACCGTCCGACTCCGGCACGCAGTGGTCGCAGAAACAGCCGCCCGCCGGCCAGTGGACCGCGCCCACGCGCCAGTCCCCCGGTCAGACGCCCCCGCCGCCCCCACCGGGCCCCGGAGCCCCCGGCCCGACCGGCTGGAACGCCCCGACGACCCACCCCGGCGGCTACGGCGGCGCCCCCGGCGGCTGGGGCACCGGCTGGGGAGGCCCCCCGCCCGCCGCCAAGCCCGGCATCATCCCGCTGCGCCCGCTCGGCGTCGGCGAGATCCTCGACGGCGCGGTCTCCACCATGCGCACGCACTGGCGCACGGTCCTCGGCATCTCCCTGGCCGTCGCCGTCGTCGTGGAGATCATCACCGTCCTCGTGCAGGGCCTGCTCCTGGACAGCGCGGACACGGACGCGATCGGCGACCCGGACGCCAGCTTCGACGAGGTCAGCCGCGCCCTGGGCGACTCGATGACCGCCTCGTCGGTCGTCTACGCGGTCTCCCTGATCGGCACGGTCATCGCGACCGCCCTGCTCACCACCGTCGTCAGCCGCGCCATCCTCGGCAAGTCCGTCACGCCCGGCGAGGCGTGGCGCGACGCCCTCCCGCGCGTGCCGCGCCTGTTCGGGCTGATCCTGCTGATGCTGGTCGTCGTGGTCGGCACGGTCGTCATCGGCGCCCTGCCCGGAATCGCCGTGGCCGCTGCGGGCGGCGCCACCGCGGCGGGCGTCGCCCTGGCAATCGTCGGCGTCTTCGCCGGGCTCGCCGTCGCCATCTGGCTCGGCGTCCGCTTCTCCCTCGCGCCGCCCGCGCTGATGCTGGAGAAGCAGGGCGTCAAGCAGGCGCTGAGCCGCTCCGTCAAGCTGGTGCGCGGCTCCTGGTGGCGGGTCTTCGGCATCCAGCTGCTCGGGACGATCATCTCCAACATCCTCGCGATGATCGTCATCGTCCCGTTCGCCCTCATCGGCGCCGCCTTCGGGGAGGGCGGCATCAACGGCTTCGTCACCAACTCCGGCGTCTCCTACGGCTGGACGTACCTGATCATCAGCGGCATCGGCGCCGTCATCGGCTACATGATCACGTTCCCGATCACCGCCGGCGTCTCCGTGCTCCTCTACGTCGACCAGCGCATCCGGCGCGAGGCCCTCGACCTCGAACTCGCCCGCGCCGCCGGCCTCCAGGACTACGGCACCACCGGCACCACCCCCGGGAGCTGACGGCGTGCACGGGGCGGGGGGAACACTCAAGGTCCTGTGGTCGGCGGCCGCCTCGGACGACACGCCGCCGCTGACCACACCCCGCGATCCCGCGCGGGAGGCGGCCCGCCGCGAACTGTCGAGGCGGCTGTACCACGAGAACGACCCCAACCTCGTCCAGCGCGCCCTGGACGCCTTCTGGAAGTGGCTGGGCGAGCTCTTCGCCACCGCGTCCGACGCCACCCCCGGAGGCCCGCTCGGCCTCGCCGTCGTCGCCCTGGCCGTCCTCGCCGTCGTGGGCGCCCTGTGGTGGCGCCTGGGGACCCCCCGCCGTACCCCCGCCTCCCTGTCCGACGCCCTCTTCGGCGACCGCGTCCGCAGCGCCGCCGACCACCGCGCCGCCGCCGAGGAACACGCCGCCCAGGGCCACTGGAGCCAGGCCGTCCAGGAACGGATGCGCGCCATCGTCCGCGCCCTGGAGGAGCGCGCCCTCCTCGACCCCCGCCCCGGCCGCACCGCCGACGAGGCCGCCGCCGAGGCCGGCCGCACCCTCCCCGACCACGCCGCCCGCCTGCACGCCGCCGCCCGCGCCTTCGACGACGTCACGTACGGCGGCCGCCCCGCGAGCGAACCGGCGTACCGGCGCATCGCCGATCTCGACGAGACCCTGAGCCGTACGAAACCCCGCCTGACGGCCCCCCAGGGGGTCACCGGATGACGACCTCTGCCTCCCCCACCGCCCGCCACCTGTGGACCCGCGCGCGGGGCGTCGCCCTCGCTCTCGCCGTCCTCCTCGTCGCGGGCGTCACCGTCGCCGCGCTCCAGTCCGACACCCACCACGGCGAACTCGACCCCCGCTCCGCCGACCCCTACGGCAGCCGCGCAATCGCCGAACTCCTCGCCGACCGGGGCGTCACCACGCGCGTGGTGACCACCCTCGCCGACGCCCGCGCGGCGGCCGGCCCCGACAGCACCCTCCTGGTCGCCCTCCCCGACCTGCTGACCGAGCGCCAGCAGAGCGACCTGCGCGCCACGACCGCCGACTCCGCCGGCCGCACCGTCCTCGTCGCCCCCGGCGGCTGGTCCGTCCAGACCCTCGCCCCGGGCGTCGTCGCCGACCCGGCGACCAGCCGCGACACCACCCTCGACCCCGACTGCGCGCTCCCCGAGGCCCGCCGCGCGGGCGCCGCCGACACCGGGGGCCACCGCTACACCGTCACCCGCCAGGGCATCGACGAGTGCTACCCGAGCCGCCGCCTCGCCACCCTCCTGCGCGTCCCGGCCGACTCCGGGGACGGCGACACGATCGTCCTCGGCGCCCCCGACATCCTCCTCAACGACCACCTCGACGAGCAGGGCAACGCCTCCCTCGCCCTCCAACTCCTCGGCTCCCGCCCGCATCTGGTCTGGTACCTCCCCTCGCTCGCCGACTCCTCCGCCGCCCCGCAGGAGGAGAAAGGCCTCTTCGACCTGCTCCCCTCCGGCTGGCTGTGGGGCACCCTGCAACTCTTCGTCGCCGCCGCGCTCGCCGCCCTGTGGCGGGCCCGCCGGTTCGGACCGCTCGTCCCCGAACGCCTCCCGGTCGCGATCCGCGCCTCCGAGACCGTCGAAGGCCGCGCCCGCCTCTACCGCAAGGCCGACGCCCGCGACCGCGCCGCCGACGCCCTGCGCTCCGCCACCCGCATCCGTCTCGCCCCTCTCCTCGGCCTCCCCGGCGCCCGGGCCCACACGCCCGAGACCCTGATCCCCGCCCTGTCCGACCGACTCGGCGCCGACGGACAGACCCTGCACACCCTCCTCTTCGGCCCCCCGCCAGGCGACGACGCGGCCCTGACCGCCCTCGCCGACCGACTCGACGCCCTCGAAAGTGAGGTACGCCGTCCATGATGGACCCGACCACTGACAACGCCGGAAACACCGGGGATCCGAGCGCCGCCCGCGCCTCCCTGGAGGCCCTGCGCGCCGAGATCGCCAAGGCCGTGGTCGGCCAGGACCCCGCCGTCACGGGCGTCGTCGTCGCCCTCCTGTGCCGGGGCCACGTCCTGCTCGAAGGCGTCCCCGGCGTCGCCAAGACCCTCCTGGTCCGCACTCTGGCCGCCGCCCTCGACCTCGACACCAAACGCGTCCAGTTCACCCCCGACCTCATGCCGAGCGACGTGACGGGCTCCCTCGTCTACGACACGCGCAGCGCCGAGTTCTCCTTCCAGCCCGGCCCGGTCTTCACCAACCTCCTCCTGGCCGACGAGATCAACCGCACCCCGCCGAAGACCCAGTCGTCCCTGCTGGAGGCCATGGAGGAGCGCCAAGTCACCGTCGACGGCACCCCGCGCCCCCTCCCCGACCCGTTCCTGGTCGCCGCGACCCAGAACCCCGTCGAGTACGAGGGCACGTACCCCCTCCCCGAAGCCCAACTCGACCGCTTCCTCCTCAAACTGACGATCCCCCTGCCCTCCCGCCAGGACGAGATCGACGTCCTCACCCGCCACGCCGACGGCTTCGACCCCCGGGACCTGCGCGCCGCCGGCGTACGCCCCGTAGCGACCGCCGCCGACCTCGAAGCCGCCCGCGCGGCGGTCGCGAAGACCGCCGTCTCCCCCGAGATCACCGCGTACGTCGTCGACATCTGCCGCGCCACCCGCGAATCCCCGTCCCTGACCCTCGGCGTCTCCCCGCGCGGGGCGACCGCACTGCTGGCGGCCTCCCGCGCGTGGGCGTGGCTCACGGGCCGCGACTACGTCATCCCGGACGACGTGAAGGCCCTCGCCCTGCCCACGCTCAGGCACCGCGTCCAACTCCGCCCCGAGGCCGAGATGGAGGGCGTCACCGCCGACTCCGTCATCACTTCTGTCCTCGCCCACGTCCCCGTCCCCCGCTGATGGCGCTCACCGGCCGCGCCGCCCTCATCGCCGCCCTCGGCTCCCTCCCCGTCGGCCTCTGGGCCCCCGGCTGGACCGGCATCCTGGCCGTCAACGCCCCTCTGGCCCTGGCCTGCGCCTGCGACTTCGCCCTCGCGGCCCCCGTACGACGAC
The DNA here is from genome assembly GCF_048159485.1 of Streptomyces sp. 4F14. Classification (NCBI taxonomy): domain Bacteria; kingdom Bacillati; phylum Actinomycetota; class Actinomycetes; order Kitasatosporales; family Streptomycetaceae; genus Streptomyces; species Streptomyces sp. 4F14. Next base: position 1,305 of record NZ_JBLRVY010000058.1, on the reverse strand, counting down.
TCTCCCTGACCCGCTCCGGCGACACAACCGCCCGCCTGGGTGAGCCCGCGGACGTCACGTTGACAATCACCAACCCGTCCCGCCGCCGCCTCAAGGCCGACCTCCGCGACGCCTGGCCCCCCAGCACTGCCCCGGACACGGACCGCCACCCGCTGACGGTCCCCACCGGCGAACGCCGCCGCGTCACCACCCGCCTACGACCGACCCGCCGCGGCGACCACCAAGCCGACCGCGTCACCGTCCGCTCGTACGGCCCCCTCGGCCTCTTCACCCGCCAGGGCACCCACAAGGTCCCCTGGACGATCCGCGCGCTTCCCCCGTTCACCAGCCGCAAACACCTCCCCGCCAAACTGGCCCGCCTCAGGGAGCTCGACGGCCGGACGAGCGTCCTCACGCGCGGGGAGGGCACCGAGTTCGACAGCCTCCGCGAGTACGTCCCCGGCGACGACACCCGCTCGATCGACTGGCGTGCCACCGCCCGCCAGTCCAGCGTCGCCCTGCGCACCTGGCGCCCCGAACGCGACCGCCACATCCTCCTGGTCCTCGACACCGGCCGCACCTCCGCGGGCCGCGTGGACGACGCCCCACGCCTCGACGCCGCGATGGACGCCGCCCTCCTGCTGGCCGCCCTCGCCTCCCGCGCCGGCGACCGCGTCGACCTCCTGGCCCACGACCGCCGCGTCCGCGCCCTGGTCCAGGGCCGCACCGCCCGAGACGTCCTCCCCTCCCTGGTCAACGCGATGGCCACCCTGGAGGCAGAACTCGTCGAAACAGACACCCGCGCCCTAGCCTCGACCATCCTCCGTACGACGCCCCGACGCACCCTGCTCGTCCTGCTTACGACGCTCGACGCGGCCCCCGTCGAGGAGGGCCTCCTCCCCGTCCTCCCACAGCTCACTCAGCGCCACACAGTCCTCGTCGCCTCCGTCGCCGACCCACACATCACCCGCATGGCAGCGGCCCGAGGCGACGTCGACGCGGTCTACGAAGCGGCAGCCGCAGCCCGAGCCCAGGCCGAACGCCACCGCACAGCCGAACAACTCCGACGCCACGGGGTCACTGTCGTCGACGCGACACCCGACGAACTGGCGCCGGCACTGGCGGATGCATACCTGGCTCTGAAAGCGGCAGGTCGGCTGTAGAAACAAAAAAGCCCCTCCAGAAGGAGGGGCTGAAAAGAAGGAGCACAAAAAGAAAACCCCGCACCGAAGTGCGGGGTTTCTCAAAAATTGTTCGGCGGCGTCCTACTCTCCCACAGGGTCCCCCCTGCAGTACCATCGGCGCTGTAAGGCTTAGCTTCCGGGT
>NZ_JBLRVY010000057.1:0-19519 GCF_048159485.1 Streptomyces sp. 4F14 | reverse complement strand
GCGGGCGCGACCAGCCCTCGCCCCACTCACAGCGGGCGACCACCATCGATCCTTTAGAGGCGCGGGACTGTATCGATTTGCGGCTCCGCCGCGCGGGCGCGACCAGCCCTCGCCCCACTCACAGCGGGCGACCACCATCGATCCTTTAGAGGCGCGGGACTGTATCGATTTACGGCTCCGCCGCGCGGGCGCGACCAGCCCTCGCCCCACTCACAGCGGACAGCAACCGTCGATCCTTTAGGGGCGCGGGGAACTGCGCGAACAACCCCCACCGGGCCCGCAGCCGACCGACTACCGCCGTTCGAGCAGCTTCCACACCCCCGGCACCAACCCCATCGCCAGCGCCGCCTTCAGCGCGTCGCCGAGCAAGTACGGCGTCAGGCCCGCGGCAATCGCCTGGGACGCGGACATGTCGGCGGCGTACGCGAGGTACGGGACGCCGATCGCGTAGATCAGGGCCTCGCCCAGCACGACCGCGCCGGCCATCCGCCACACGTTCCGGTCGGCGCCCCGTCGGGCCAGCGCGCCGACGGCGGTCGACGCCAGCAGCAGCCCGAGGACGTAGCCGAAGGACACCATGCCCGCCCCGGACGCGCCCTCCGCGAACCACGGGACGCCGGCGACCCCGGCGACGGCGTACAGGGCGAGCGCGAGGAAGCCCCGGCCCGCACCCAGCGACGTACCGACGAGCAGCGCGGCGAAGGTCTGGCCGGTGACCGGGACGGGGGAACCCGGGACGGGGACGGCGAGTTGGGCGGCGAGGCCGGTGAGGGCGGCGCCGCCCACGACGAGCGCGGCGTCGCGGACGCGACCGGCGGGAAGGAGGTCGGCGAGGACCCGCCCGGGGGCGGATGCGGCGGCGAGGGTGCTCATACAGGACTCCGCGGGGACGGTGGATAAGGGGGACCTAAGGACGCTATCCCAGAGCCCCACCCCCGCGAACCGTCAGGCGTCGACAAACGGCAGGTCAGCGCATTGGTGGGCTCTACACAAACCGCTCCCCCACACCGTGATTCCGGTCACGGAGCGGACGTGACCCGCGTCGGTACGCTGGACCCCTTTGCCCACCTCACCGCATTGGACGAGCCGCGCCCATGCCCATACGCACCACCACGGAGACCCCCGCGTCCGCGCCAGGTCTCACGCACGCCCTCAAACAGCGCCACCTGTCGATGATCGCCCTGGGCGGGGTCATCGGCGCGGGCCTGTTCGTCGGCTCCGGTTCCGGCATCGCCGCCGCCGGTCCCTCGATCGTCCTCGCCTACGCCCTGTCCGGCACCCTCGTGATGCTGGTGATGCGGATGCTGGGCGAGATGTCGGCGGCGTACCCGTCGTCGGGGTCGTTCTCCTCGCACGCCGAGCGCGCGATCGGCCCGTGGGCCGGGTTCACGGTGGGGTGGGCGTTCTGGATCCTGCTCTGCACGGTCGTGGGACTGGAGGGCATCGGCGCCGCGAAGATCGTGACGGGGTGGCTGCCGGGGACGCCGGAGTGGATGTGGGTCGCCCTGTTCATGGTCGTGTTCTGCGGGATGAACCTCGCGGCCGTGAAGAACTTCGGCGAGTTCGAGTTCTGGTTCGCGGCGCTGAAGGTCGGGGCGATCTCCCTGTTCCTGGTGCTGGGCGTGCTGGCGATCGCGGGCCTGCTGCCGGGCACGGACGCGCCGGGCACCGCCAACCTCACCGACCTCGTCCCGAACGGCGGCGAGGGCTTCGTCATCGGCCTGCTCGCGACGGTCTTCGCGTACGGCGGCCTGGAGACGGTGACGATCGCGGCGGCCGAGTCCGAGGACCCCGTCCGGGGTGTGGCGAGCGCGGTCCGCACCGCGATGTGGCGCATCGCCCTCTTCTACGTCGGCTCGATGGCCGTCATCGTGACGCTGGTCCCCTGGGACTCGAAGGAGGTCGTGGCGAAGGGCCCGTACGTCGCCGCCCTCGACCACCTCGGCATCCCGGGGGCGGGCCAGCTGATGAACGTCATCGTCCTGGTCGCCCTGCTCTCCGCGATGAACGCGAACATCTACGGCGCCTCGCGCATGGCGTACTCGCTGGTGGACCGGGGTCAGGCCCCTCGCGCGCTGGGCACCGTGTCCGGCGGGGTGCCGCGGGTCGCCGTACTCGTCTCGTCGGTCGTCGGGTTCGGGTGCGTGCTGCTGTCCTACTGGCGGCCCGACGACGTCTTCATGTGGCTGCTGAACATGATCGGCGCGGTCATCCTCGTCGTGTGGATCTTCATCGCCGTCTCGCAGTTGCTGCTGCGGCGGCGTACGGAGCCGGAGCGGCTGGTCGTGCGGATGTGGGCGTTCCCGTGGCTGACGTGGGTCGCGCTGGCGGGCATGGTCGCGGTGTTCGTGCTGATGGCGCGGGAGGGGGACACGCGGACGCAGTTGCTGTGGACGGGGGCTCTGACGGTGGTGCTGGCCGGGGGCGGGTACGGGTGGCAGCGGGCGCGGTCGGCCGACTGATCTTCTCTCCGGGCCCCCTTGCATGCCGACGGCGTGTAAGGGGGCCCTTCCTTGCGCCGGGGCGGCCTCTTGTTGTTAGCCTTCACCTGCAATCTGGTTGCAATAAGAAGTAGTGCGCAGGAAAGGTTCTGAGAGGACCCCCCATGCCCGTCTACACGCTGCCCGAACTCCCGTACGACTACGCCGCGCTCGAACCGGTCATCAACCCGCAGATCATCGAGCTGCACCACGACAAGCACCACGCTGCGTACGTGAAGGGTGCCAACGACACGCTGGAGCAGCTCGCCGAAGCGCGCGACAAGGAGCAGTGGGGGTCGATCAACGGGCTGGAGAAGAACCTCGCGTTCCATCTCTCCGGGCACATCCTGCACTCCATCTACTGGCACAACATGACCGGCGACGGCGGCGGCGAGCCCCTCGCGGCCGACGGGGTCGGGGAGCTGGCCGACGCGATCACCGAGTCCTTCGGCTCCTTCGCGGGGTTCAAGGCGCAGCTCACCAAGGCCGCCGCCACGACGCAGGGTTCCGGGTGGGGTGTCCTCGCCTACGAGCCGCTCAGCGGGCGCCTCATCGTCGAGCAGGTCTACGACCACCAGGGCAACGTCGGCCAGGGGTCGGTGCCGGTCCTCGTCTTCGACGCCTGGGAGCACGCGTTCTACCTCCAGTACAAGAACCAGAAGGTCGACTTCATCGACGCGATGTGGGCCGTCGTCAACTGGCAGGACGTCGCGAAGCGTTACGCCGCCGCGAAGTCCCGTGCGGATGTGCTGCTGCTCAACCCGTGAGGGTTCCGTGAGCGTCCTGCCTCGTGATCGTCTTCTCAACTTTCACCGGGGGCAGGCGGATTGAGGGAAGCCCCCGTGAGGACCTGACTCACGGGGGCTTTCTGTATGTGTCACGGCTTTCGGGCGAGCCCGCCGTGCTGGCCGATCGGCGTCGTGTCCGCGCCGGGTTCCGGGCGCCAAAGGGGTACGGAGACGACCCCCGGCTCCACGAGCTCCAGGCCCTCGAAGTAACCCTCGATCTCGGCGATCGGGCGCAGGAAGTAGGGGACGGCGCCGGTTTCGTTGTAGGCGTCCTGGGCTCGCTCGTACGCCGGGTCCGTGCCCCGGGAGCCCTCGTTGAGGGACAGGTAGCTGCCCGACGGGAGCCCGGCGAGGAAGGCCCGGACCAGGTCTCGGGCGCGGTCGTAGCCGTCCACGTGACCCAGGATGCCGCTGAGGATCAGGGCCACGGGCCGGTCGAGATCGAGGGTCCTGCCCGCTGCCTCGACGATGCGTTCGGGGTCGTACAGGTCCAGGTGCTCGTACGCCGTCCTGCCCTCCAGCAGGGCACGGGCGTGCGCGAGGACCAAGGGGTCGTGGTCGACGTACACGACCTTCGCCTCCGGTGCGTACCGCTGCGCGACCTCATGCGTGCTGTCCGCCGCCGGCAGGCCCGCGCCGACGTCCAGGAACTGACGTACGCCCGCCTCCTCCACGAGATACCGGATCGACCGGCCGAGGAACGCCCTGCTGCTGCGGGCGATGGTCACGATGCCGGGGAACTCTGCGGCATAGGCGTCGCCCGCCGCCACGTCCACCGGGAAGTTGTCCTCGCCACCGAGCCAGTGGTTCCAGATACGGGCCGAGTGGGGGACCGTGCTGTCGATCTCCGTCATGGGGTCATGGTGCCCTGTGGGTGAACTGATGCGCGAGGGCTTCGAGTTGGGGGAGACGGGAGAGCAACACCGCCCACCGGCACCGCCTCGCCTTCAGCGAAGTTCTTCCCCCGGGGCGAACAGCCGATCCGCGTTTCCGTAGGAGTCGATGCCTCCGTCCGGCTCCACGGTCACCGGCGTCGCATCGCCCCGCGAGGTGATGATCCACGCCAGGACCGGCTGAGTGAGCGGGGTGTCTTCTTCTTCCTCCCACCGCGCCTGCCACCCGCCCCCAGGCACCACCCCCACTATCTGGTGTGCGCGCTCCAGATGGGAGAAGTCCTCGAAGTCCGTCACGGGCCTGAGCGCACCTCGTCGCGGATCGACGATGAGAGCCGTGCCGGTGGTCGGATGCCACGCCTCGACGTCACGTTGCCGGGCCATCTCGGTTTCGGTGCCGGAGAAGAAGGCCATCCAGCCTGTCGCGGTGAAGCGGTCCATGCCGCCATTCTCACGCATGTTTTAGAACAAAGGTACGAGAAAGCCCCGCACGGAGGAGGGGCCACCCGGCGCGACGGCCAGGTGACCCCTCCTCTCCCCCCGGGTGCTGCTCCGGTTCCCCTCCTGCGTTTACCGGGGCAGCACCACGACATAGGCGGACGGTGGGCGGTCGGCGGAGGCCAGGAGGGCTGTGCGGAGCACCATTGCCTGTTGTTCCATCGACTCGCGGAGTTTGCGGGGCGTGACGTGGACGACGGTGATGCCGAGGCGTTCCAACGTCTCCCGCTTGCGGGCGTACTCAGTCCACAACGCGTCGTCGTCCAGGCGGGGGGCACGGATGTCGAGTTCCAGCGCCACCGCGTGGTCCGGCCAGTACGCGTCGAGGCCGCCCAGGTGGGGGCCGCCGGGCAGGCGGAGGTCGACGTTCCAGACGGGGTCCGGGAGTCCGTGGTCGCGGACCAGACGGTAGAGGCGGCTCTCCGCGAGGGCCCGGCTCTCCGCGAGCAGCGCGTCGACCGCGTCCACGACATGCGGTCGCGTCAGCAGCTTCGCCCGGCTCAACTCCCCTACGGCCGCCGCGGGTTCACAGTGACCGTCCCGAACCGCCTCCGCCATGAGGCGGCGTACGACGCCCGCGTCCGTCAGTTCGGAGACCGCGTCGGCGAGGGCGCGGGCGACGGGCGCGACGGGAACGCCGTTGAAGGACAGGGGGGTTGGGGGGTTGGCGGTGCGGACGACGCGGACGTACCCGGTGGAGCGCAGCCGGCGCAGGCGGGGGACGAGGAGGTCGATGTGGTCGTGGGCGGGGAGGGAGCCGAAGCCGTGGAGGGCGAGGGCCGCGAGGCCGGTGATCATCGCGTCCGGGGGCGGTGCGCCTTGGGGCGGGACCTCGGTGCCGAGGACGCCCCGGCCGGGTGCCCGTACTGAACCCCGGTTGTCGCGCGCCGCGTACAGCAGGGCCGCCCGCACCCGCTCGTCGCTCGTGAGGGGCCCGGCGTGCAGCGCGTACACCCCCGGCAGCACCTGCTGCCAAGGCCCGTCGGGACGGCACCGTTCGTTGGTCTCGGCCTGGGAGATGCCGTGGGTGCGGAGTTGAGTGGTCGTCAGCAAGGAGGAGTCGGTGGTGGGGGTGTCGGCGTTCATGGAATCGGGATTCCCGTGCCGGACAGGTGCTTTAACCGGTGTTACACGCTCGTCGATAAACGCGGACAACGCCGCACTAAAGGACGGATGTTCGGATGCCGATAAGCGCCGAAAATCGCTGGTCCCGGGGGAGGGAGCCGGAGGTTACGGGTATGACTGAACGAATTCCGTAACGGTCACAGAGAGGAGAATTACTGGCCATAGGGCCAAAGCTTTAGGCGTGCAGAGTGTGCAGCGTCGGCCGATAGACGAGTTCCTGAGTCCGCCCGTCGAACGTCCGGCTCCCGATCAGTTCGAGGTCGAAGTCGGCCGCGCCCTCGAAGACCCGGTAGGCCCCGGTCCGGCCGCTGACCACCGGGAAGATCGTCACCTGGACGCGGTCGACGAGCCCCGCCGCCATCAGCGCCCGGTTCAGCGACAGGCTGCCGTGCGAGCGCAACGGCACCGCGGACTCCTCCTTGAGCCGGGCGACGACATCGACGGCGTCGCCGGCCGCGACGGTCACGTCCGGCCAGTCGAGGGGTCCCGTGAGCGTCGACGACACCACCGTGGTCGGCAGGGAGCGCATCCGGGAGTTCACCGGGTCGAGATCGGCCTCCGGAATCGGGCCCAGCAGCTTCAGGAACTGCCGGTAGGTGTTGGCTCCGAGGACCATCCGCTGCTCCTCGCGCATTGCGGCCAGACGGTTGTCGAGGAATTCGGGGCCCTGCTTTCCCCAGTAACCGCCCCAGTCGCCGTCGGGACCGTAGGAGCCGTAGCCGTCGAGGGTGGAAAAGACGTCCCAGGTGTACGTGGCAGTCATGGCGCTCTCCTCAAGTCCGGGTGTGCTGGGGATACAGACAGGGAACAGCCACGAAACTCATCGCACGTGAGGGGGCAGGCCGGCGAGAACGCCGGCCCGCCCGACCCGCCGACTCCCCTACAGCCCCTGTGCCTTCAGCGCCCGAGCGAGATCGTCCCGCCCCTCAAGGACCAGCCGCCGCAAGGCGGGCGCGGCCCCTTCGTGTGACGTCAGCCACGCATCGGCGGCCTCCAGCACCGAAAGTTCGGCCCCCGGCACGGGATACGCCGGGAACAGCCCCGACACCACATCCACCCCGATCTGGATGGACCGCTCGGCCCAGACCCGCTCGATGGAGTCGAAGTACTTGGACACGTACGGCGCGGTCAACTCCCGCTGGGAGGACCGGGCGAACCCGGCGATGGTCGCCCCGACGAGGGCGTTGGACAGCGCGTCCCCCTCGACGACCTGGGCCCATGCCTGCGCCTTGACGGCGGCGGAGGGCCGGGAGGCGAGGCAGCGGACGTGGTGCCGCTTGCCCGAAGCGGTGTCGTCGCGCACCAGCTCGGCCGCCAACTCCCCTTCCCCGACGGCCCCGTGGGAGGCGAGGGCGTCGAGGAACACCCACCGCAGCTCCTGGTCGACATCGAGCCCGGCGATCTTCTCGGTCCCGTCGAGCAGCCCCCGCAGCAGCGCCAGGTCCGCGTCGGAGGAAGCGGTGGACGCGAAGAACCGCGCCCACGCCAACTGGGGCTCGCTGCCGGGCTCGGCGGCACGAAGGTCCCGCAGGGCGACCCGGGCCACCAGCTCCTCCCCGGCCGAACGCCCCGCCGCCGGAACGTAGTTGACGAGCGCGGACCCGGCCCAGGCGTGCAGCATCTGCAACACCCCGATGTCGGACTCGCGTTGGGCGAACCGCCCCACCAACTCCACGAAGTCCACGGCGGGAAGCAGCGCGTCCCGCGTCAGATTCCACAGCGCGGACCAGCACAGAGCACGGGCGAGGGGGTCGACGATCTCCCCGAGGGACTCCCGCAGCGTGTCCAACGACCGTGCGTCGAAACGGATCTTGCAGTACGTCAGGTCGTCGTCGTTGACGAGCACGAGGTCGGGAGCCTCGGCCCCGGCCAGTTCGGCGACGACCGTCCGCTCACCCGTGACATCCACCTCGGCCCGCGCGTACCGCACGACCCCGTCGTCGCCACGCCGGTACAGGCCCACGGCGACCCGGTGCGGACGGGCGGGCAACCCCTCCTGGACGACGGCGAGTTCGGCGACCCGCCCCTCCTCGATCCGCACCTCGGGCGTCAGCGAGTTGAGGCCGGCGGTCTGGAGCCAGGACCGCGCCCACACCCCCATGTCCCGCCCGCTGGTCTCCTCCAGGACCGACAGCAGATCCCCGAGGCGCGTGTTCCCGTACGCGTGCCGCTTGAAGTAGCGCCGCGCGCCTTCGAGGAACGCGTCCTGGCCGACGTACGCGACGAGTTGCTTCAGGACGGAGGCGCCCTTCGCGTACGTGATCCCGTCGAAGTTGAGCTTCGCGTCCTGGAGGTCGCGGATGTCGGCGGTGACGGGGTGCGTGGAGGGGAGCTGGTCCGCGCGGTACGCCCAGGACTTGCGGCGGTTGGCGAACGTGATCCAGCCGCCCTCGAAGCGGGTCGCGCCGACGAGGGAGAACGCGCCCATGAAGTCCGCGAAGGACTCCTTGAGCCACAGGTCGTCCCACCACTCCATGGTGACGAGATCCCCGAACCACATGTGCGCCATCTCGTGGAGGATGACGTTCGCGCGGGCCTCGTACGACGCCTGCGTGACCTTCCCCCGGAAGATGTACTCCTCGCGGAAGGTCACCAGGCCCGGGTTCTCCATCGCGCCGAGGTTGTACTCGGGGACGAACGCCTGGTCGTACTTCCCGAAGGGGTACGGGTAGTCGAAGTGGTCGTGGAAGAAGTCGAGCCCCTGCTTGGTGATCAGGAAGACGTCGTCCGCGTCGAAGTGCGGGGCGAGACCCTTGCGGCACATCGCGCCGAGGGGGATCTCCAGCGTCGTACCGTCACCGAGGACACGGGAGTACGAATCCGTCACATAGTGATACGGACCGGCCACTACGCACGTGATGTACGTCGAGATCGGCTTCGTCTCCGCGAACCGCCACACCCCGTCGGTCAGCGTCCCGGCACCGTTGCTCCACACCGTCCAGCCCTCGGGCGCCCGCACCTCGAAGCGGAACGGGGCCTTCAGGTCGGGCTGCTCGAAGTTGGCGAACACACGCCGCGAGTCGGCCGGTTCGTACTGCGTGTAGAGGTAGACCTCGCCGTCCTCCGGGTCCACGAAGCGGTGCAGGCCCTCACCCGTACGGGAGTACGCGCACTGCGCGTCGACGATCAGCTCGTTCTCCGCCGCCAGGTCCTCCAGGGCGATCCGCGCCCCGTCGAAGACCTCGCCCGGGTCCAGATCGCGGCCGTTCAGGGAAACGGCCGTCACGCTCGGCGCGATCAGGTCGGCGAAACTCGCCGCGCCGGGCTCGCTGCACCGGAAGCGGATCGTCGTCACCGAGCGGAACGTCCGGTCGCCGACCGGGTCGCCCACCGCGGAACGCAGGTCGAGCGACACCTCGTACGCGTCGACCGACAGCAGCGCGGCCCTCTCCCCGGCCTCGTCGCGGGACAGATTCTCACCAGGCACCGGCGGCACTCCCTCAGACACTCATGGACTCGGCGCCACCTGTTCGCGGTACGCCTGGACAGGACCGATCCTGCCATGCGCACCTGACCCGACACATGGGGGAACACCCTCGGGAATGGTCCGCGCGGGTCGTACGTTGGCACGGCAATACTCGTGAATCCCAGGCGTCGCCTCTTGAGGAGAGACATGTCCGAGAAGACCCCCGTCGACTTCTGGTTCGACCCGCTGTGCCCCTGGGCCTGGATGACCTCCCGCTGGGTCCTGGAGGTCCAGAAGCAGCGCGACATCGACATCCGCTGGCACCCCTTCAGCCTCGCCGTCCTCAACGAGGACAAGCTCGACCAGCTTCCCGAGGAGTACCGCGAGCTGCTGGAGACGCAGGCGTGGAAGCCGATCCGCGTCGTCGCCGCGGCCTGGCAGAAGCACGGCGACGCGATCGTCGGCCCCCTCTACACCGCGCTCGGCACCCGCTTCCACAACAACGGCGAGGGCCCCACCCTCGAAGCCATCGCCGGCGCCCTGGAGGAGGTCGGCCTCCCCGCCGGCCTCATCGACTACGCCGAGCAGGAGGACTTCGAGTTCGACGCCGAGCTGCGGGCCTCCCACAAGGAGGGCATCGACAAGGTCGGGCAGGACGTCGGTACGCCGATCATCGCGGTGCCCGGTCCGGAGGGTAAGGAAGTCGCCTTCTTCGGTCCCGTCGTCACCCCGGCGCCCAAGGGCGAGGCCGCGCTCCGCCTGTGGGACGGCACGATCGCCGTCGCCTCGGTGCCGGGCTTCTACGAGATCAAGCGGACCCGTACGCAGGGCCCGATCTTCGAGTAGTCCCTCACCTCAGGGGTTTGGCGGGATCTGCATCTCCTCCGGCAGATTCCCGCCCATCTGCCAGTTGTCCTTCCGCTGGATGCGCCGGCACCCCGTGCCGGTGCACCGGTGGTAGGCGGCTGGGCGGAACCGTTCCCCCTGCTCGCTCGCGAACCGGCTCATGACCTCGGCCGCTGCGGCGATCTCGGCCCCCACCAGCTCCCTGAACCGCCGCAACGGGCCTTTGTCACAGGTGGGGTTGGGGCATCGGACGTCGGACACGCATACCTCCTCGCACCGGGAGGAGGAGCATAAAGCGCCCGACGCGTGGAGGGGAGCCCTCCGCCGTCCTCACAGTGCCTGTCTGCGCGACCGTTTCTTGCCGCTTCTTGCCGCTTCTTGCCGGAACTCATGCGTCGCGGTGCTCGATGAGCGGTGATTTCACAGGTCAGAGGGGTGAGCGAGGCGGGGCGGCCGATACGGGACGACTCCGCCTTTTTTGCATGGGTCGCTTCCTAGCCTGAACGGCGTCCGCAGCATCCCGGCAAACCCTGTGAGGGAATTGATATGTCCGCACCACGCATGTCGCATCGCGTCCGGCGGTCCGTCCGATGCCTGACGACGGCCGCTGTGAGCGCTGCCGCCCTTCTGGTGGCGGTCCCGGCCGCGAACGCGTCGTCGCCCGCCGGCGCCGCCGAATCGGTCCAGACCGTCCCCGCGAGCTCGTCGGTGAGCCGTACCTTCACGTTGCCCAAGGGCACCACACGGGCCACCCTGCCTCTGGGCTCCTCCCGAGCCCAGGTGATCAAGAAGGCAGAGGACACGATCACTTGCACCCTCACGGTCTGGACTCCGTGGACCACGCTCGGCGCGAATCCGAGGATCGCCACGCGGGCCGCCACCTCGTGCACTTCATGGGTCCTCTCGCTCAGCATCCGCGTCGAGCTCGACCGCAACGGCCAGACGGCCTCCTTGAGCGACCACCAGAACGCCTTCTCCTCCTTCATCGAGACCGGTACCGACACCGCGTGTTCCCTGGGGACGTGGACCGCCGAAGCGGTCGGTGACATCGCCTACCCCCCGCCGTTCTGGCCGCCGACGGGTGACGTCGCCGTGAACAGTCCCTCCGTGCCGGTCAGCACCTGCCTGAACTAGCCCCGGCCTTTCGCTCTCGTGACGGCTCGCCGGTTCAACTGGCGGGCCGTTGCGGCATGTCGGGCTGGGGGAGGTGGGCGGTCACCGTCTTGCCGAGTTCCTTGTGCAGGTGCCAGGAGAGGTGGGTGGTGAGGGACTTGACGACCTGGAGGCCGCGGCCGGCCTCGGCGGTGGGGGATTGGCGGAGGGTGGGGAAGTTCGAGGTGGGGTCCGAGACCTCGATCAGGAGAGTGGTGGGGTCCGGCTCCAACAGGGCGAGGTGGAGCCAGAGTTCGTGGCCGGGGCGGCGGGCGTGGCGGATCGCGTTGGCCACCAACTCCGAGACGATCAGGATCGCGTCGTCCTTGTCGCCGGGCCAGTCCCAGAGGGTGAGGCGGCGGAGGGTTTGGCGGCGGGCGAGGGGGACGCTGCGGAGGGTCATGGGGTAGCTCATGTTCCAGGATTGGGTGAGGGGGGTGGTGGGGGTGGGGACGGGGGTGGTCATGTGGGGTCCGTTCCGTGAGGGGTGCGGCTGTGCAACCACGGTGGCGGGACGGGGCGTTCGACTGCAATCGAAACCGAGCTGATTAATCAGCGTGTTGGAAAGTGGACTATGCCTAAATCTGCGGATTCACCTGCGCGGGCCGCACACCGGCTGCCACACTCTGCACACGGTCACTTGCTGTACGCAGGTCAGCACGGAGGGGTGCACATGGCAGCCAAGCGCGGGCGCACTGCCCAACGACTCGAACTCGGCCTTCAGATCCGCCATTTGCGGGAGAACTGTGGTCTCGGGGAGCGTGGCGGTGGCTTCACCAGGAAGCAGGCCGTCGTGGGCTTGAAGATCTCCGAGGCGTCGCTTCAGCGCATCGAAGGCGGCGGGCTGAACTTCCGCAACGTCGGTGATCTGCGCAGGCTGTTGGACCGGTACGGGGTCACCGATCCCTACATCATCGACGGGCTCATCAGCCTCAACAAGGAGTCCAACAACCAGGATTGGCTGACCCAGTACCGAGGGCTGATGCCTCCCGGCATGCCTGGGTTCGTGGGGATCGAGCCCGAGGCCCACTCCATGCAGGCGTTCCACCCGTCGCTGGTCTACGGCCTGTTGCAGACCGAGCGATATGCGTACGCCGTGCACGAGGTGCAGAAGTCTGTCGAGGAGCTCACGTCCGAGTTCATCAGCAAGAGCGTGGAACTGCGGATGAGGCGGCAGGAGGTGCTCACCCGCGAGAACCCCGTTGAGCTTCACGTCATCCTGGGGGAGGCTTCCCTTCGGTATCCGATCGGAGGCGCCGACATCATGCGCGAGCAGTACATCCAAGTTGAGGAGATGGCTGCCTGGGACCACGTCACGATCCAGGTGCTGCCGTTCCGGCCGAGCTACCGCTCCATCGACGACTTCGCGATCCTCGACTTCGGCAACGAGTTCCCGCCGCGTGTGCAGGTGGATACCGCGTGGGGTTCCGTCTCGACCTCGGACAAGCCTCGTGAAGTCAGCAGGTTCGCAAGGAGGTTCAGCGCCATGACAGCATCAGCACTGCCTCCTGAGGACACCCCTGCCTTCCTGCACCGACTAGAACGAGAGCTGTAGTCCATGCACAAGCGTTACACCGCACCGGAACTCGCCGCCGACGAGGCATGGTTCAAGTCGTCATACAGCAACGCCGGAACCAACTGCCTCGAAGTCGCCTGGATCAAGTCCTCCTACAGCGACGCCGGTCAGAACTGCGTTGAAGTCGCCGCCCTCTCCCCCAACATCGGCGTCCGCGACTCCAAGAACCCCACCGGCCCCGCCCTCCTCCTCCCCCCCTCCGCCTGGTCCCCCTTCCTCACGCACCTGCGCGCGACCTCCGCGTAGCGCGACCACTCACCCGGTCCAGCAACGCCGCGTACGACGCGATCATCCGCGTCCTGCTGAACCGTTCACGGCTCGCGGCGAGGGCGGAGCCCAGCTCTGTCCTCGCCAGCACCGCTTCCGACCAGGCCGAGGCAATCGCGCCGGCGTCGAAGGGCGTCACGATGCCGTGGCCCGCGACGATGGACGCGCTGTCGCCGACGTCCGTGGTGACCGGGATCGCGCCGCACATCATGCCCTCGATGAGGCACAGCGGCGCCGCCTCGCCCCAGGCCGACGTCAGGGCGACGACGTCGGAAGCGGCGTACAGCATCTCCATGTCCCGGCGTACGCCCAGCAGGTGCACCCCGGTGCCGCCGAGGCCCGCAGCGGCCATCTCCGACAGCAGCCCGGCGTTCTCCGCGCTCATCCCCGCCCCGCACATCAGAACGTGCCCCTGAGGCTCGCGGGACAGCCACTCCGCCGCCGCCCGCAGGAACAGCGGGACGTTCTTCATGCCGTCGTAGCGCGCCGCGAAGACGACCACAGGGGCCGTCTCCGAGATGCCCAGCTCCGTACGGACTGCCAGGCGGCGCCCCGCGTCGGGACGGAAGCGGATCAGGTCGACGCCGTTGGGAATCACCGCCAACAAGTCACCCGGCACCCCAGCCGCCTCGTACGCGGCACGGGTCGACTCCGCGCAGCAGACCGCCGCCGCGACCTTGCCGTCGGCGATCCCGGCGAGAAGGTCGTCCAGCGCCTGGTTCTCGGGGTCCGAGCGGTGCAGGCCGACGACGACGGGGCGGCGAGGGAGGCCGGCTTGGTTCAGCAGGGCGAGGGGCTGTTCCTTCAGGGACAGGATGACGTCCGCTTCGGCCATCGCCCGCGCGGTATCGGCCAGCTCATCGCCTGTGAAGGTGGCTTGAACACCGCCCGCGAAGACCCGCCCGAGCGCGGTCACCGGTACGCCCGCCGCCGTCAGCCGGCGATAGCACGTGTCGTTCTCCATCCGCTGCCGTGTCGCCTCGCGGTGGACCTCGGAGTGCATGCTGAGCACGCGGTGGTGCTGGCCCCCTTCGCTGAGGCCCAGCACCACGTCGCTGTGGACGATCCGGGCGCCTCCGGAGAAGAAGCCCTCGTAGACAGACAGCACACGGAGCATTCGCGCTCACCCGCCTTGCACATGTATCAAGCCATCCCCGTGTTGGTGCGGGTTAGCCGATATCAGGCGGTACGGATATTTCCGGCGGATGAACTGGACGTTTTATTTCGCGAGATCCTGGATGACGGCGAGGTCGGATTCACTCGAACGGCTTGCGCCCGGTGCGGGGTTTCCGCAGAATTCCGCTTCGATGACCGGCACGACGTCGCCCGTCCAGTCCGCGTTCAGGTTGAAGGCGACGGAGTGCTTGCCGTCGGCGGTCGTGAGGGCGACGGAGCTGGAGCCGTGGATGCCGCCGTCGTGGCCCCAGACGGTGACGCCGCAGGAGAGGGTGCCTTCGGCGATGCCGAGGCCGTAGCCCGAGAGGGAGTTGACCGTCTTCATCTCCTTGAGCTGGGCCGGGGGCAGGAGTTTGCCCTGGAGGAGAGCGCTGTAGAAGCGGGTGAGGTCGGCGGAGGTGGAGATCATCTCGCCCGCCGAGCCGGCGATGGTGGGGGTGAGTTCGGTGACGTCGTACGTCGGCCCGTCGGCCGTCTCCGCGAGCTTGCCGTACGCGCGGGAGGCGGGCTTCGGGAGGGTGACGGAGTTGCCGGGGACCGAAGTGTCCTTGAGGTGGAGGGGGTTGAGGATGCGGGTGCGGACTTCCTGGCCGTAGGGGCGGCCGGTGGCCTTTTCGATGACCATTCCGGCGAGCACGTAATTCGTGTTGGAGTAGCTCCAGTCGGTGCCCGGTTCGAAGTTCGGGGCGTGAGACATGGCCAGCCCGATGGCATAGGACGGGGTGCGGGGCGTGAAACGGTTCTTGTAGAAACCGTCCTTGTAGAAGTAGTCGCGGGCGAACGCGGGGTCCTCGGTGTAGTTGTAGATCCCGCTGGTGTGGTTGAGGAGTTGGCGCAGCGTGATGCGGCTGCCGTCGTGGCCGTTGCCGTGCACGACGCCCGGCAGCCACTTCTCGACCGTGTCGTCGAGCGACAGCTTCCCCTCCGCCTCCAGTTGGAGCAGCACCGTCGCCACGAACGTCTTGGTGATCGAGCCGACGCGGTAGTGGTCGCCTGCCGAACGCGGTTTGCCGGTACGGAGGTTGCCGACTCCTGCCGTGGTCGACCAGGTGGAGCCGTGCTGCCGGGCGGTCAGCGTGACGCCGGGCACGCCCTGGGCGACGACGCCCTCGACGGCCTTGCGGGTCGGCTCGTGGGACGCCGGTGCGGCGGCCAGCGCCGGGGCCGCCAGGGCGACCGTCGCCGTGAGGGCCGTGGCCGCCAGCACCGTCGTACGGAGTTTCCTCATGTGGTTTCCCCCTGCTCGTGATCATGCGGTCAGGGGGAGGGACGCCGTTGGATCAGGGGGAGTTGTCCCTGATCCGGGGGGTTGGGCCGCTTTCAGCCAAGGTGGCCCGTCGCCGGGCGCTCGCGCCAGAGGCGTACGGATCTGGCGACCATCTCGCCCGTCTGGAGGTCCGGCAGGGTGTCGAGGTCGTGCCAGGCCGCGAGGTCCGTCGAGCCGCTCTCCTCGGAGTGCAACTCGCCGCCGACGACCTTCGCCTCGTAGATCAGCGCCATGCCGTGGTGGTCCCGGGGGCTCCGCAGACCCCGGCGGGGCAGCGGGAAGCGGCGGGAGACCACGCCCAGGAGGGCGGTGACCTCGATGTCGTAGCCCGTCTCCTCGCGGAGTTCGCGGATCACCGCGTCGTACGGGTCCTCGCCGTGTTCCACTCCCCCGCCGGGCATGATCCACACGCCCGTGCCGCCGGGTTCGCGGAAGCGGGGCAGGAGGATGCGGTCGTTGTCGACGATCACCGCGTACGCGGCCGTCCTTCGGGTTCTTCTCACAGGGTGATCACAGCTCCCTCGCAGCAACGGTCTCTTTGTCCTGAATTCGGCGCCTGTTCCCTAAAGTCCATCGCGGGTTTTCCCCATACATCCACCGCCTCCCGGCCAACTCTCCCCAAATAACCGTCCAGTAAGTAAAGCTGGGCGATCACTCGGGATCACTTCTGACATGAGCTAGGGATGCCCATGACCAACACCCCCCACAGACGGACGGTACGCATAGCCGTCGCGGCGGGGCTCGTGGCCGCGCTGTCGGCCGCCGGCCCCGTGCCGCTGGCGTTCGCCGGTGACCAGCACTCCACGGTCGTCCCCGCCGAGGGCACACCCAAGTCGTCCGGCGACAAGCTCGGCCAGGACGACGCGGCGGCGCTCACCGACGCCAAGGCCGAGGGGGACAAGACCGTCACGATGATGGTCGCGACCGCCCCCGGTCAGACCGCGCAGGTCGCGAAGCAGCTCGACGGTCTGGACGGCGGTTTCGTCGGCCGCAAGGACGACGCGCTCGGGTACGTCCGGGCGACCGTCCCCACCGGCAAGGCGGACGCGGCCATCGCCGCCGCGTCGAAGCTGAACTCCGTGCAGGCGATCGACCTCCGTCAGGAGATCGCCCTCGACGACCCGACGCCGAGCAGCTCCAAAGAGGCGTCCAAGCCCGGGAGTTACCCCGCGCCCGGCAAGAAGACGCCCGCGACCAACCCGTACAACCCGTCCTTCGAGACGGGCGCGGTGTCCTTCGTCGAGGACCACCCCACGTACGACGGCCGCGGCATCACCATCGGCGTCCTGGACTCCGGTGTCGACCTCGGTCACCCGGCGCTCCAGAAGACCACGACCGGTGAGCGGAAGATCGTCGACTGGGTCACCGCGACCGACCCTGTCGTGGACCGCGACGGGACCTGGCTGCGGATGAACTCCGCTGTCGCCGGGCCCACGTTCACCGCCGCGGGCCGCTCCTGGAAGGCGCCCGCCGGGAACTTCCGGTTCCAGACCTTCGCCGAGTCCGCCACCAACGGCGGTGACATGGCAGGGGACTTGAACCGCGACGGCGACAAGACCGATGTGTGGGGCGTGCTGTACGACGCCGCCGCCGGTACCGTCCGCGTCGATCTCGACAACGACGGCGACTTCACCGACGAGACCGCGCTGAAGCCGTACAAGGACGGTTTCCAGATCGGGTACTTCGGTGTCGACGACCCGAAGACCGAGATCTCCGAGCGCATCCCGTTCGTCGTCGAGGTCCGCAAGGACGTCGTCTTCAACGGCGCAGGCGACAAGTCCGACTACGTCAGCATCGGCGTCGTCGAGTCCCGCCACGGCACGCACGTCGCCGGCATCACCGCCGCCAACTCGCTGTTCGGCGGCAAGATGAACGGCGCGGCGCCCGGCGCGAAGATCGTGTCCTCGCGCGCCTGCACCTGGACCGGCGGCTGCACCAACGTCGCCCTCACCGAGGGCATGATCGACCTCGTCACCAAGCGCGGCGTCGACATCGTGAACATGTCGATCGGCGGTCTGCCCCCGCTGAACGACGGCAACAACGCGCGCGCCCAGCTCTACACGCGCCTCATCGACCAGTACGGCGTGCAGCTCGTCATCGCCGCCGGCAACGAGGGCCCCGGCACCAACACGATCGGTGACCCCGGCCTCGCCGACAAGGTCATCAGCGTCGGCGCGTCCATCTCCAAGGAGACCTGGGCGTCCAACTACGGCTCCCAGGTGACCACGAAGTACGGGATGCTGCCGTTCTCCTCCACCGGTCCGCGCGAGGACGGCGGCTTCGTGCCGACGCTCGTCGCGCCCGGCGCGGCCGTCAACACGATGCAGACCTGGTCGCCGGGCGCCCCGGTCGCCGAGTCCGGGTACCAACTGCCGCCCGGTTACGCGATGTTGCAGGGTACGTCGATGGCGTCGCCGCAGGCCGCGGGCGCGAGCGCGCTGCTGCTGTCCGCCGCGAAGCAGCGCAAGATCGCGCTGTCGCCGCTGACTCTGCGAACTGCGCTGACCAGCACGGCCCGTGAGATCAAGGGCGTTCCCGCGCACGTGCAGGGCTCCGGGCTGATCCGGATCGTGCAGGCGTGGGACGCGATCAAGAAGGGTGCCACCGCGCACGACTACGCCGTCAAGGCGCCGGTCAGCACGGCCCTTTCCGGCGCGCTGAAGGAGCCCGGTTTCGGTACCGGGATCTATGACCGTGAGGGCGGGCTGAAGGTCGGGCAGAAGCGGGTGTACGACGTCGTCGTGACCCGGACTTCCGGTCCCGCCAAGGCTGTCAAGCACAGCGTCTCGCTGAAGACCAACGACGGTACGTTCAAGCTGCTCGGCGGGAAGTCCGTCAGCCTGCCGCTGAACACGCCGGTCACGGTCAAGGTGCAGGCGCAGGCCAAGTCGGCGGGCGTGCACAGCGCGATCGTCGAGCTGGACGACAAGGCGACCGTCGGGGTGGACCAGAAGATCCTGTCCACCGTCGTCGTGTCCAAGGAGCTCGCCGCTCCCTCGTACTCGTTCTCCAAGTCGACCAGCGTGCAGCGGAATGCGAGTCACTCGTACTTCGTGACCGTGCCGCAGGGCGCCAAGACCCTTGAGGTCGCGCTCGGGGGGCTCAAGGACAAGAGCCAGACCCGGTTCATCTCCCTGCACCCGTACGGGACGTTGATGGAGGACGGGGCCACCGTCTACTGCTACAACGACTACAACAACCCCGATCTGCCCAACAACTGCCGCCCGGATCTGCGGACTTACGCGAACCCGACGCCGGGTGTGTGGGAGATCGAGGTCGAGTCGCGGCGTACGTCGCCCTACCTGGACAACCCGTACACGCTCGATGTGTCCGTGCTGGGTACGGAGTTCGCGCCGGCCGTTCGTACGGTGCCCGAGGCGAAGGTCGGTACGCCGGTCGTTGCCGACTGGTCCGTGACCAACAAGTTCGCGCCGCTGAACGCGAAGCTTGAGGGTGGGTCGCTGGGGTCCGCGAAGCTGGCTACGCCGACCATCGCGCATGGTGCGTCCCAGACGTCGACCGTCGTTGTTCCGGCCGGTGTTGAGCGGTTCGACGTGTCCATCGGGGGTGTGTCCGACGCGGCTGCGGATCTTGACCTGACCGTTTATCGCGATGGTGTGCAGGTCGGGCAGGCCGCCGACGGGGACTCCGAGGAGTCGGTGAGTCTCGTTTCGCCGGCTGCGGGAACGTACACGGTTGTTGTGGACGGGTACAGCGTGCCTGCCGGGACGACCACGTTCCAGTACAAGGACGTGTACTTCTCCGCCGCGCTGGGGTCGGTTTCCGTGGACTCCGGGGCCGCTGTGTCCATTCCGAGTGGCGGTACCGCGAAGATCTCCGGGAACGTTCTCGTGAAGGCCGCTGGGCCTGAGGGGCGGGAGTTCTTCGGGGAGGTTCGGCTGGTGAATGCTCGGGGGACGGCCGCGGGTGTTGGGACCGTTGTCATCGAGAAGGTCGTGGGTTAGCGACTAGGTCGTTTCTGATGGCTCTTGGTTGGCTGGGTGGATCTCGTGGCCGGCCGGGCAGTTGCCTTGCATGGTGCGGC
>NZ_JBLRVY010000056.1:0-28013 GCF_048159485.1 Streptomyces sp. 4F14 | reverse complement strand
CGGACAGGGCACGCCCACCGGACGACAGCGGCGGGGGGGGGGGGGGGGGGGGGGGGGGGGGGCCCGCCCCCCCCCCCCCCCCCCCCCCCCCCCCCCCCCCCCCCCCCCCGGGGGATCAGGTCACGTCCTCGGGCAGGTCGCCGAGGCCGACGGATACGCGGTGATGACCCGGTACTTCTTGCTCTTGTACCGGGTCACGATGCACAGGAACTTCTCCCCGCCCTCGCCGATGGCGTCGGCGTACTCGGCGGCGAAGACCTTGTTGCCCGCGCTGACCTGAGGCGTCTGGCCCTTGACGCGCTCCCACGCGTCGTCGATCAGCGCCAGCACCTCGTCCTGGCCCTTGTTGACGAAGACGCCGTGCAGCGGCTTGTCCGGGTTGGGGCGGGTGTGCTCCATGATGTGGTCGATGCGGTGGGAGTTGCCCTGCGGCATGTAGACGAGGCCGCGCGGCGACTGGAAGATGTCGTTGCCCAGGTTCTGGAAGTTGGTCGGGCAGGACGTGCCCGCCGCGACCGCGACCCGGGCCAGCGGCCGTACGCACATCGGGAACTGCGGCGTCTTGCCGAACAGCCGGCGGAAGAAGTCGTCCGCCTTCGTCACCCACTTGCCGCCCTTGACTCCGGCCGCGCCCCACCCGGCGAACGGCACCATCCCGGCGCAGGACAGACCCGCGTCGATCGCGTTGCCCTCACCGGCGTACCACGCGCAGTTCACGCCGTCGGCGGCCTCACCGAAACCGGGGATCAGACCGAGGACGTCCAGGGCGAAGTGGCCGCCCTCGGAGAGGACCTGGCCCCAGTCGATGTCCTCCAGCTCGGCCATGTACGCGGCGAACTCCTCGTCCTCCGCGAGCAGCGCGAACTCCTCCGCCTCGGCCGCGGCCTGGGCGAAGTGCTCCCGGATCTCCTCCTGGAGCTTGCGGAACGCGACCTCACCGGCCTGCGTCGCCGCCCGGCTGGCCGCGGCGGCGTCCTCACCGGCCGCGATCTTCGACGCGTACGCGGCGTCGGCCGCCGCCCACGCGTCGCTCGCCGAGACCTGCGCGGCGGCCGCCGACGACCGGGCCTGGCCCGCCGACACGTCCGCGCGCACCACGGCGGCCTTCGCGTCCGCCTCGGCGGCCCGCGCCGTCCGCGCGGACGCCGCCGCCTCGGCCGCGGACTTCTCCGCCGCGTCGGCGTGCGCGTCCGCCTGCTGCGCGTACTCCGTCGCCTGGGCCGCCGACTGCCGGGCCTGCTCGGCGTACTCCGCCGCCTCGGCGGCCGCCTTGCGGGCCTCGGCCGCGACCTTCGCGGCGAGCGCGGCGTTCTCCTGCGCCGTCGCCGCGACCCGGGCCGCCCCGGCGATGAGCCCCTGGAGCCGGGACACGTGCGTCGCGGTCAGCCGGTCCTTGCGCACCGCCCGGAACTGCTCGACCTCGATGAACCGGTGCAGCACCTCCGGCGGACCGGCCAGTGCCACGTCCACGGCGGCCTTCAGCTCCGGACCGCCCGCGCTGTACAACTGCACGGCGCGGACCCGCTCGTCGCTGGTGCGGGCCGTGAAGTACCCGGTGTGGACGAACTCCCGCATGGTGTCCGTCGAACCGGAGTCCAGCGCCGCCTGCCCCGCCTTCTTCACCCCGGGACCGGCGCCCGTGATCAGCTGCGTGACCCGGATCCGGTAGTCGTCCCGGGCCGCCTGGTGCTGGCCGGTCGCGATGAACGCGCTGATCTTCGCCGCGTCACCGTTCAGCGCCGTCTTCGCGGCCGTACGGACCGCCGCGTACTCCGACTCCCAGGCCAGGTTGACCGTGCGCGCGTACTCGTCACGCCGTACGGCCTCCGGCAGGCCGGTCCTGATGTACTCGACGACCTGCGCGTCCGACCCCGCGAGCGCGGACTCGGCGGTGGTGACGCTCCAGGGCCCGCGCGTGCCGGCGATGTGCAGCGCGACCTTGCGGGCCTTGCCGGCGATCAGCGTCAGGTCGGCGCCCGGCGCGGTGACCTCCTCCGCAAGGGACCGCGCCTCCTCGTCGGCGGCGCGCGCTGCCGCCGCCTCCCGCTGCTCACGCGCCGTGCGCTCGGTGTCGGCGCGCTTGAGCGTCTTCGCCTGCTCGACGTCCGTGTAGCGGCGGTCGGCCAGCTCGGCCGCCTCCACCTCGCGGGCCACGTCGTAGGTGGCCTTCGCCTGGACGACCGCCGCCGTCGCCACGTCGGCGGCCTTCTTCGCCTCCGCCGCGTGCTTGGTGGACTCGGCCGCCGCCGTCGCGGCGTCCCCGGCGTGCTCGGCGGCCTCCTCGGCCGCCTTGCCCGCGTTACGGGCGTGCGTCGCGGCGGAGTTGGCGGCGTCCCGCGCCTCGCGGGCCGCCTTGCCCGCCTTCGCGGCCAGCGCGACCGCGCGGTTGGCCGCACGGGTCGCCTCGGCCGCCTGCCTGCGCGCCTCGGCCGCCGCCGCGCTCGCCCGCTGGGCCTGCGCGCTGGACACGTTGGCGTGACCGCTGGCCTCCTGCGCCGCCGCAGCGGCCAGGTCCGCGTTGGTGCCCGCGCTCGCGGCGGCCAGCGCCGCCTTCCCGGACTCGTCGGCCGCGATGGCCGCCTGGTCGGCCGCCTTCGCGGCGGTCTCCGCGCCCTTCGCCGCCGCGTACGCGCCCTCGGCCGCCTTGCGGGCCGCCGACGCCTTGGTCGCGTCCGTCGCCGCGTCGGCCGCCGCGCTGCGCGCGCTCGCCGCGGACTGGGCCGCCGCCGACGCCGCTGACGCCGCCTGGGCGGCCGCGTTGGCCGCGATCCGCGCCGACGTGTTCGCCGCCCGGGACGCGCTGATCGCCTCCTGGGCCGCCTTCGCCGCGCCGTTCGCCGCGTCGGCCGCCCGGCCCGCCGCGTTCGACGCCTTGGTCGCGTCCTCCTTCGCGGCGGCGGTCTCGGCGGCCGCCTTCTGCGCGGCCTCCTTGGCGAGCTTCGTCGCCGCGATGGCCCGCGCCGACGCCTCCTTCGCGGCCTCGGTCTCCACCTTCGCCAGCCGGCCGGACTCCTCGACCAGCTTCACCAGGTCCTCGATCGTGGCCAGCTCCTGGTCACGGGAGAGCGCGATGTGCCGCCCCACCTCCAGGAACTCGGTCACGTCCTCCGGCGTCCCGTCCAGCGCGACCTGCGCGGCCTCCCGCGTCGCGGGCCCGCCGGCGGACAGGATCTGCACGACCTCCACCCGCTCGTCGCTGCGCCGCGCGTCGTACTGGCCGTCGACGACGAAACGCTGTACGTCGTCGGCGGTGCCCGCCAGAGCCGCCTGGCCCTCGCTCCGCACCTCCGGGCC
Organism: Streptomyces sp. 4F14; assembly: GCF_048159485.1. NCBI lineage: Bacteria > Bacillati > Actinomycetota > Actinomycetes > Kitasatosporales > Streptomycetaceae > Streptomyces > Streptomyces sp. 4F14. The sequence continues at coordinate 24,719 of NZ_JBLRVY010000056.1, read as the reverse complement.
GCCCGCGCTGATGATCTGCGTCGCGCGCACCCGCTGGTCCTGCTCCAGCGGCGCCTTCCAGCCCGACTCGATGAACGCGTCGAGGTCCGCGGGCGTCCCGGCCAGGGCACGTTCCGCGGCCTCCCGGACGCCCCGGCCGCCCGCCGAGAAGATCTGCACCGTGGCCACGCGGTCGTCCGACAGTTCGGCGACGGCCCGCTCGCTGTCGAGGAACGCGCGCACCTGGGCGTCCGAGCCCAGCAGCGCCGCCTCCGCGGCGGCCTTGACGCCCGGTCCGCCCGTCTTCCAGGCGCGCAGCACCTCGCCGCGGGGTGTGTCGGGGATGTGGTCCGTGCCCACCGGCTCGCCGGGATCCGGCGGGACGGCCGCCCGGACGGGCGTCGAGAGGACACCCGCGAAGAGCGCGAGAAGGAGGGAGAGGCAGAGGGCTCGTGCGGAATTCCGTATTCCGAGTGTTCTGTTTCTGTGTGTTCTGCTTCTGTGTGTCAAGACGGGGTCAAATCCTTTCTTTTCCGAAGGAAGTCCCGGCCCCGGCCGATCGGGGCCATCCGGAGAATACGTGCTCTCCCACCTGGACGAAGGCTCGATGACGTACGATCGTGGCCGAGATCGACACGGTCGAACACGGGGGAATCATGTCAATGGCACGTAAAGCGCGGTGAGTGGAACCGGCGTGCTGCCGTATCGGAGAATTTCCCTGGATCGGCCCGTTTTCGCGCACACCTCGTCCCACATCGGAAGGAATCCCTGGTGATTTCCCGCGCTCACAGAGTCCTGATCGCCGGCGTCGGGGTCGGCGCCGCGCTCGCCGGCGGTGCCGCACTCGCCATCGCCGCGCCGGGGGCCGCGTCCACCGCCGCCGCCGAGCCGCCCTACGCGGTCGAGGACTTCTCCTATCCGGACGCGGCCCGCATCCAGGCCGAGCAGGGCATCAAGCTTGTCCGGGGCGACGGCCGCATCACCCTCGTCGCCTGCGACGACGCGGCCGACCAGATCAAGGTCCTCTCCCGGGCCGGCGCCGGCGACTTCTGCTTCCGGGCCACGTCCGCGAACGGCTTCCTCGCCCTCGAACTCGCCGACGTCTTCGCCGTCCAGACCGAGAGCCACCCGGTCCGCGTCGAGCTCTCCGCCGAGGGCCGGACCGAGACCGTCGACGTCCCCAAGAACGACTTCCAGGGCGTCGGCGAGGGCCTGGGCAAGCCGCCGACGGTACTCCTGGAGATCCGCGTCACCGGCTGACGGGGTTTCGGGGTAGGGCAGGCCTCACGTCGTTCCTCCCTTCAGTACCGTCGGGCTGATCTGGCGGACCTGGGGGAGGGTCGTGACCATGTGGGCGACGACCCGGTCGGTGAGGCAGGCGTGGCGGTGGGGGATGTCGCCGGGGAAGCGGGCGAAGTCACCGGCCGCGAGGTCGACGGGCTCGGTGAGGGGGCCGGTGCGCAGTCGGCCGGTGATGACGTAGATGTGGTGGAGGGTGCCGGGGGCGTGCGGGGCGATGGGCTCGCTCTGGCCCGCCGCGCGTTCGAGGCGCAGGACGAGCGTGCGGACGTACCCCGAGCCGTACACCTCGTCGAGGAGGCGCTCGGACCAGTTGCCGGTGGTCGTCCAGCCGCCCTCGTCGTGGCGCTGGACGTACACGGGCGTGCCCCACTCGGTGAGCAGCCGGCGGGCCGGTACGTCGAGGGCGGCACCGAGCAGGGAGAGCGTCTCGACCGTGGGGTTGCCGGAGCCCTGCTCGATCTTCGACAGCGTCTGCTTCGAGAGACCGGAGCGGCGGGCCAACTCCCCCAGGGACATGGCCCGTTCGAGCCGGAACCGGCGGACGTTGCGGGCGACGAGGTCGTTCTCGTGGTTCATGCCGTCACTTTTAATGTGCATGGCGTCAATGTTGACGGACGGGAGCCCGCCTGCCCATGCTTGTCACGTAAAGCATTCCGCATGGTGCAATGAAATTGACGCCATCCCTCGAAGCCGGGGTGAACCGCCATGACCACCGCTCCCGAGGTCCGTGACGACCGGGCCGCCGTCGACAAGGCCATCAGCCTCCTGGCCGCCTTCGGCGACCGGGGCAGCAGCGGCGTCGGCGTGAGCGAACTCGCCCGCCGGGCGCGGCTCAGCAAGTCCACCGCGTTCCGCCTGCTGGGCAGCCTGGAGCGCAACGGCGTCGTGGAGCGGGTCGGCACGGACTACCGCCTCGGCGAGCGCCTGCACCAGCTGGGCCGGTCGGTCTACGCCCCGGACCACGACCACGTCCACGACCTCCTCCTCCCGCACCTGACGGACCTGTACGAACTCACCCGCCACACCTCCCACCTGGCGGTCCTGCACGGCACGGACGTCGTCTACCTCGCGAAGCTCTACGGCCACCGCCCGGCCCCCGTCCCCTCGCGCGTCGGCGGCCGCCTCCCCGCGCACGCGACAGCCGTCGGCAAGGTGATGCTCGCCTACGACGCGCAGGCCGCCGCCCGGGCCACCGCCGTCCCCCTGCACCGCTTCACGGCCCGCACGATCGCCGACCCCACGGCCCTGTGCGCCGAACTCGACCGCGTCCGCCGCACCGGCATCGCCTACGACGACGAGGAGAGCCGCCCCGGCCTGAGCTGCGTCGCCGCCCCCGTCCTGGACCGCACCGGCCGCCTGGTCGCGGCCCTCTCGGTCGCCGGACGCCGGGGCCACATCGACACCGTCCGCCTGGGCGCGGACGTACGGCGCGTCGCGGCGGCGGCGTCGCGGACGTGGGCGGGGCAGGGTCGGGTGCCGCGCCCCTGACGTTTTGCAACTAGTTGCATAATGGCGCCCGGCCCTCTACAACGGAAGGGCACACCCCCGAAGGAGGGCGCCATGAGCCTGAGCCGCTACCCGCACCTGCTGAGCCCGCTCGACCTGGGCTTCACCACGCTGCCCAACCGCGTCCTCATGGGCTCGATGCACGTCGGCCTGGAGGAGGCCGAGCGCGGATTCGAGCGCATGGCCGCCTTCTACGCGGAACGCGCCCGCGGGGGAGTGGGCCTCATCGTCACCGGCGGCATCGCCCCCAACGACGAGGGCCGCCCCTACCCGGGAGGCGCCAAGCTCACCACCGACGGGGAGGCGGACCAGCACCGGGTGATCACCGACGCCGTGCACGCCGAGGGCGGCCGGATCGCTCTCCAGATCCTGCACTTCGGCCGGTACGCCTACCACCCCGACCTGGTCGCCCCGAGCCCCGTCAAGGCCCCGATCAGCCCCCACACCCCGCGCGAACTGACCGCCGCCGAGGTCGAGAAGACCATCGAGGACTACGTCCGCACCGCCCGCCTCGCCCGCGCCGCCGGCTACGACGGCGTCGAGATCATGGGCTCCGAGGGCTACCTCATCAACGAGTTCATCGCCGCCCCCACCAACCACCGCACCGACGAGTGGGGCGGCTCCTACGAGAACCGCATGCGCTTCCCCGTCGAGATCGTCCGGCGTGTCCGCGAGGCCGTCGGCGAGGACTTCATCCTGATCTACCGCCTCTCCATGCTCGACCTCGTCCCCGGCGGCTCCACCTTCGACGAGGTCATCACCCTCGCGCAGGCGATCGAGGCGGCGGGCGCGACCCTCATCAACACCGGCATCGGCTGGCACGAGGCCCGCATCCCCACGATCGCGACGTCGGTGCCGCGCGGCGCGTACACGTTCGTCACGAGGAAGCTCATGGGCGAGGTGACGATCCCCCTCGTCACCACCAACCGCATCAACACCCCCGAACTCGCCGAGGAGTTGCTCGCCGACGGCGTCGCCGACATGGTCTCCATGGCCCGCCCGATGCTCGCCGACCCGGAGTTCGTGAACAAGGCCGCCGCCGGCACCCCCGAGGCCATCAACACCTGTATCGGCTGCAACCAGGCATGCCTGGACCACACGTTCAGCGGCAAGATCACCTCCTGCCTGGTCAACCCCCGCGCCTGCCACGAGACCGAACTGACCCTCTCCCCGACCCGCCTGCGCAAACGCGTCGCGGTCGTCGGCGCGGGCCCCGCCGGGCTCGCCTGCGCGGTCACGGCGGCCGGGCGCGGCCACCACGTCACCCTGTTCGACGCCGCGAGCGAGATCGGCGGCCAGCTCAACGTCGCCCGCAAGGTCCCCGGCAAGCAGGAGTTCGACGAGACGATCCGCTACTACGCACACCAGTTGACGGCACATCAGGTCGACGTCCGCCTCAACACCCGTATCGAGGCGGACGACTTGACCGGCTACGACGAGATCGTGGTCGCCACCGGAGTCGTCCCCCGCGTCCCCGACCTCGACGGCGTCGACCACCCCAAGGTCCTCGGCTACCTCGACGTCCTGCGCGACGACGCCCCCGTCGGCGACCGCGTCGCGATCCTCGGCGCCGGCGGCATCGGCTTCGACGTCGCCGAACACCTCACCGACAGCGGCGACAAGGCCCACGAGAACCCGGCGACCTACTTCCGGGCCTGGGGCGTCGACCTCGACCACACCACCCCCGGCGGCCTCACCACCCCCGACCGCCCCACCCCGCCCCGCACGGTCCACCTCCTCCAGCGCAAGACCAGCAAGGTCGGCGCGGGCCTCGGCAGGACCACCGGCTGGATCCACCGCACCGAACTCAAGCACCGAGGCGTCACCATGACCCCCGGCGCGACCTACGACCGCATCGACGACACGGGCCTGCACATCACCGTCGACGGCCACAGCACGGTCCTGGAGGTCGACACGGTCGTCCTGTGCACCGGCCAGGAACCGCGCCGGGACCTGTACGACGCGCTGGTGGCGGCGGGCCGGACCCCGCACCTCATCGGAGGCGCCGACGTCGCCGCCGAACTGGACGCCAAACGCGCCATCAAACAGGGCACGGAGATCGCGGCGGCGCTGTGACGCCCTCCCTAGGATGACCGCATGTCACTCCCGCACGCGATCCTCACCGCCCTGCTCGAAAAGCCGTCCTCGGGGCTGGAGCTGACCCGCCGGTTCGACCGGTCGATCGGATACTTCTGGTCGGCCACGCACCAGCAGATCTACCGCGAGCTGGGAAAACTGGAGGCGGAGGGCCACATCCGCACCCTCCCCTCCGCCACCCCCGCACGCGGCCAGAAGAAATCGTACGAAGTCCTCCCCGACGGCCGAGCCGAACTCGCCCGCTGGACCGCCGGACCCCAGGACCCCAAACCCCACCGCGACGCCACGCTCCTGCGCCTGCGCGCCGCGGCGGTCGTCGGCACGGCCGGCCTCGCCGCCGACCTCGCCCGCCATCTCGCCCTCCACCAGCGCCAGTTGGCCGAGTACGAGGAGATCGAGGCCCGCGACTTCCCGCCCGGGGACGAGAACGCGCAGGCCAGGCTCCAGCACCTGGTCCTGCGCGCGGGCATCGCCCTGGAGACGTTCTGGATCAGCTGGCTCAGCGAGGCCCTGGCACAGCTCCCCGAAGCCGAACTCCCGGAAACGGACGCCTGATTCAGAGCCGGTACGGCCGCCGGCGCCGCCGCAGGAACCACGCCGCCGCCACGACCCCGAGCCCGGTCAGCGCCCCGCCCGCCGCGAGGGTGACCGTGCCGTAGTCCTTGATCCCGCCCCCGATCCCGCCCAGGACCCCCCGGGCGGGCGCCGTGGTCGAGGAGGTGGTCGGAGCCGACGACGCCGACACGATGATCGTCTGGGACCCGGCGCTACGGCCGTCCGCGCAGCGGACCATCACCGTGTACGTGCCGGGCGTGACGCTCGTCCACGCCGCCGACTGGCTCACCGTCGTCCCCGACAGCGCCACCTGCCGGCCCTGGCTGAAGCTCGTCTGGCTGCTGGTCAGCAGGGACGTGGTGCCGTAGCTGCCGCTGACCTGACTGATACAGGTGCTGGTCACCACCGACACCGTCGACCCCGTCGTACTCACCGAGATCCCGGCCGCGGACGCCGGACCCGCGGCCAGCGCGACGGCCGCCGCGCTCGCCCCGGCACCGACGAGAAGCTGAAGTGTGCGCATGCGGACAGCCAAAGCGGCCCACGCGCGGCCCGCACCCCGGGGGCCGCCGGGCAGGTGACGGATTCCTTCGTACGGCGCAACCTCTGCCGGACCGTCAGTGGGCATGCACCGTACGGCCCCCTTGAGGTGGCCGAGGTGACGTGGGGACACCAGATTTACCTGAGTGTCCGTCAAAGTCCCTTCGCGGAGAGGTTTTCTCTACGTGCGTCCCCAGTCGTTGACACTCGTCGCCGCCTGCCTCGCCCTGCTGGCACCGACCGCGCCCGCCGCCGTGCCCCAGGCGTTCGGCCTGCCCACCTCCGACGGCCCCGTCGGCGCGGCGGACCTGCTCGCCAAGGTGCGCGGCTGCGACCCCGTCTCGCGCGGCAAGTACCGTACGGACGACTTCGCGCCGCGCACCGTGCCCGTCTGCGGCACCCGTGACGCCGTGTTCTGGAAGGCCGACATGGACATCGACTGCGACGGGCGCCCCGGCCGGCACTGCAACCGGGCCGCCGATCCGCTGTTCGCGCCGGTCACCGCCTTCCAGCAGTCCGACGGACGCCAGCTCAGCGCGGAGACGCTGCCCTACATCGTCGTACCGATGAAGTCCGCCACCTGGAACCACCGGGACAGCGGGGTCCTCGCCGGTTCCGTCGCCGCTGTGATCTACCGGGGCCGGGTCCAGTACGCCGTGGTCGGCGACACCGGACCCGACGACATCATCGGCGAGGCGTCCTACGCCACCGCCAAGGCCCTCGGGATCCCGGCGGACCCGCGCACCGGGGGTGTGGCCTCGGGGGTGACGTACATCGTCTTCAAGGACTCACGGGTCAAGCCCATCGAGGACAAGGCGGAGGCGCTGGCCGTGGGGGAGCGGCTCGCGAAGCTGTTCGTCCGGAACTAGACGAGCTTCCCGACGAGGTCGGCCGCCCGGCTCGTCCCTCCCTCCGAGCGGGCCGCCGCCCGCAACTGCGCCGACCTGCGCGCCACTTCGGGATCGCCGGTCAGCTCCAGGAGGGCGGCGCGCAGGGCCTCGGCTGTCGCGTCCGCCGTGTCGATACGGCGGGCGATGCCCAGCTCGACGAGCCGGTCCGCGTTCATGAACTGCTCGGCGCCCTGCGGTACGGCGATCATCGGGACGCCCGCGAGGAGGCCCTCGCCGCAGCCGCCCATGCCCGCGTGGGTGACGAACGCGTCGGCCCGGTCGAGGATCGCACGCTGCGGCACCCAGGAGTGGACCTCCACGTTCGCCGGGATCGCCCCGAGGTCCGCCGGGTCGGTGTACTTGCCGATCTGGAGGACGGCGTGCCAGCCCGGCAGATCACCGAACGCGGCGACGCACTGCCGGTAGAACTCGGGCTGACGCGTGTATGCCGAGCCGAGCGAGACGAGCAGGACCTTCTCCGCGCCCGCCGGACGCGCCCACTCCTCCTCCCCGGCGGGGTCGAAGCAGGGCCCCACGAAGGTCACCGTGGACGTGTCCACGCGGTCAGCCTGCGGCTGCATGGCCCGGGTGATCGTCGCCACCGTGTTCCCGGGACGCCCGGCGAACTCCTCCATCGTGAGCGTCGACGCCCCGCACTCCTTGAGCCACGCGTCGAACCGCGCCCGGTACGCGTCCGCGCCCGGCAGCGCCCAGAGGTGCGCGGCGACCTCCGTGTCGTACCCCTCCCAGGCCACGAAGGTCGGGGAGAGCTGCATCAGGGGGCGGTTCTGGGACTCGGCGAGGGCGCGGGCCGCGTACGCGCCGATGTCGTACAGGTAGAGGTCGGCCGGGTCGGTGTCGTAGGCGGCGCGGAGCTGGGGGAGGGCCTGGACCGCCTCGTCCAGGAACACCGACATCGCGCCGATCGGGTCCTCGGGCCAGTCGTTGTCGGCGACCGGGAGGACGGACGTGTACGGGACCAGCTCCGCGCCGGTCGGCTCGATCAGGTGGGCCACGGCGGGGTCGTTCGCGTAGGTCACGCGGTGGCCCCGGGCGACCAGTTCACGGATCACGTCGAGGCTGGGCAGGACGTGGCTGACGGCGGGGATGCCGACCATCGCGATATGGGCACGGCGACGGGACATGGACGATCACACTCGTTTCAGGTCTACGGAGATGGCGCGAGGACACGACTGAGCGCGGCCCGGCGGTGTCGCGCGGGGCGCTCGGTGAGGGGTCGTGTCAGCCGTAGAGCTGAAGGAAGCCGTACATGGAAATGACCTTAGCCCGGCCGGGTGAGGTCGCGCATCCGGATTACGGGGCCGCCGCTTCGAGGTCGGCCACGGTCCCCGACATGATCGTCCGTACGTGCGCCGTGATGTGCTCCAGCGGCCAGTCCCACCAGGCCAGCGCCAGCAGCCTCGCCACGTCCTCCTCGCCGAACCGGGAGCGGATCAGGCGGGCCGGGTTGCCGCCGACGATGCCGTAGTCCGGGACGTCCGAGGTGACGACGGCGCCGGTTGCGACGATCGCGCCGTGCCCGATGCGGACGCCCGGCATCACTGTCACGCCGTTGCCGAGCCACACGTCGTTGCCGACGACCGTGTCACCCCGGTTCGGGAGCCCGGTGAGCAGGTCGAAGTGCTCGGACCAGGCGCCGCCCATCGTCGGGAACGGGAACGTGGAGGGGCCGTCCTGGCGGTGGTTGGCGCCGTTCATGATGAACCGCACGCCCGTCGCGAACGCGCAGAACCGGCCGATGACCAGCCGCTCCGGGCCGTAGTGGTAGAGGACGTTGCGCGTCTCGAAGGCGGTCGCGTCGTCCGGGTCGTCGTAGTACGAGAACTCCCCGACGTCGATCAACGGGGAGGTGACCAGCGGCTTCAGCAGGACGACACGGGGCTGGCCGGGCATGGGGTGGAGGGTGGTCGGGTCGGGGAGCGGGGGCATGGGGTCTCCGGGGTGGCGGCGGGCGGCGCAGGAGGCGTCGGCGAGGGGGCGGCGGGTGGGGTGCCGGGGGCGGGGTGTCGCGTCCATGATCGTCTCGTGACGCCCGCCCCGCCCACCGAATTACCGCCCGCTGCCCCCGGTGCCGCCGCCCGCGCGGCCGTCACACCTTCCGGTACCCGTACGCCTCCCCGGCTGCCGCCTCCACGGCCGTCAGGTTCGCGCCGGTCGCCGCCGTGACCGCCGCCGCGATCGAGCCCTCCACGAAGGGCGCGTCCAACAGACGGATGTCGTGCGGGAGTTCGTCGTCCTCCAGGAGCGCCTTGACGGTGAGGACGGCGCTCCCGAGGTCCGCGAGGACGGCCACCCCGGCACCCCGGTCGACCTCGGCGGCGGCCCGCGTGATGAGGGCGGCGCTGGTGCCGAACCCGCCGTCCTCGGTGCCCCCGGCGGCGGCCACGGGTACGGCGGTGCCGTCGCCCACCAGACCGCGCGCGAGGTCCGCGACGGACTCGGCGACGGCGGCGCTGTGCGAGACCAGCACGATCCCGACGAGTTTCTGATCGCTCATGACGTTTCCTCCCCTTGGACTTCCCCGTGGGTCTCGGCCAGCGCGGCGATCAGCAGGGCCGCCGAGGTCGCCCCCGGATCCTGGTGCCCCACGCTGCGCTCACCGAGATAACTCGCGCGCCCCTTACGGGCCTGGAGCGGCACGGTCGCCGCCGCCCCCTGCTCGGCCGCGACCCGCGCCGCCGCGAACCCGGCGTCGAGCGCGTCCACGGCCGGGACCAGCGCGTCGATCATGGTCTTGTCGCCCGGCGCGGCCCCGCCGAGCTGCATGACCGCCTGCACCCCGGCCCGCAGCGCCGCAGCGAACTCGGCGTCGCTCACCTCGGGTGCGTCCCCGAGGGCCTTGCCGGTGCCGCGCAGCAGCGTCCCGTACAGCGGCCCCGAGGCCCCGCCGACGGTGGAGATGAGCTGGCGCCCGGCGAGCTGGAGCACGGCTCGCGGCGTGGCGGGGGCGTCCTTCTCCAGGACGGCCACCACGGCGGCGAACCCGCGCCGCAGGTTGGCCCCGTGGTCGGCGTCCCCGATGGGCGAGTCCAGCTCGGTGAGCCGGTCCGCCTCACGGTCGATCGAGGCGGCGGCGGTCGTCAGCCAGCGGCGGAAGAAGTCGGCGTCGGGCATGGTCACATGCCCCAGCGCAGCCCGGCCGTGCTGACCGGCGCCTTCCACAGCCGCAGCAGCTCCTCGTCGATCTGGCACAGCGTGACGGACGCGCCGGCCATGTCCAGCGAGGTGACGTAGTTGCCGACCAGCGTGTGCGCGACGGCGACCCCCCGCGCGGCCAGGACGCGCTGGACCTCGGCGTTGAAGCCGTACAGCTCAAGCAGCGGCGTCGAGCCCATGCCGTTGACCAGGACGAGGACCGGGTTGCGGGGGTTCATGTCCTCCAGGATCGCGTTGACGGCGAAGTCGGCGATCTCCCCGGACGTCATCATCGGACGGCGTTCGCGGCCCGGTTCGCCGTGGATGCCGATGCCGAGCTCCAGCTCGCCCGCCGGCAGGTCGAAGGTGGGCGAGCCCTTGGCGGGGGTCGTGCAGGCGCTCAGCGCGACGCCGAAGCTGCGGGAGTTCTCGTTGACCTGACGGGCGATCGACTCGACCCGCTCCAGCGGCTGGCCCTCGTCGGCCGCCGCGCCCGCGATCTTCTCCACGAACAGGGTCGCGCCGGTACCGCGCCGGCCCGCCGTGTAGAGGCTGTCGGTGACCGCGACGTCGTCGTTGACGAGGACCTTCGCGACCTGGATGCCCTCGTCCTCGGCGAGTTCGGCCGCCATGTCGAAGTTCAGGACGTCCCCGGTGTAGTTCTTCACGATGAACAGCACCCCGGCCCCGCTGTCCACGGCCGCCGCCGCGCGGACCATCTGATCCGGCACCGGGGACGTGAAGACCTCGCCGGGACAGGCCGCCGACAGCATGCCGGGCCCCACGAAACCGCCGTGCAGCGGCTCGTGCCCCGAACCGCCGCCCGACACCAGGGCCACCTTCCCCGCGACCGGCGCGTCCCGGCGCACGATCACCCGGTTCTCGACGTCCACGACCAGCTCGGGATGGGCCGCCGCCATCCCCCGCAACGCGTCCGCGACCACGGTCTCCGGAACGTTGATCAGCATCCTCATGGCGGGTCCTCCTGATGACCTGTGCACCTGCGTCTTATTCGATTGTCGGCCCTGGTGAACGACCACTCGGAGACTAACGTTCACGGTCGCGCTTTGTCGTCGGGAGCGACCGAAGCACTCAGCGGTCGAACTTCCAGGTGATATGCGTGGGCGTCACGTTGACGACCGTCACCGGGATCCGGACGGCCGTCCCGTCGCCCCGTCGGCCGGTGCAGGTCATCCGCGTCCCGGCGACCGCGAGCAGCGGACCCGGGCAGCTCACGTCGTGGACCCTGATCCCCACCCACGGCAGCGGGTGGTAGAGGCTCTGCGTCCGACCGGCGACGATGTTCGCGGAGAGCGCCCTGCGACCGTCCACCATGACCGTGCTGTACTCGTCCAGCCCCGTCGTCGACTGAGTCGTGGAGAGCGCGTGCGTCCCGAGGACACCGGCGAGGAGGGCGACGGCCGCCCCGGCGACGGCCCCGACGGCGAACCTGCTGTCCGGCACGGGCGGCACCTCCTCTCGGACACTCAGGCTTCGGAAAGTACCAGCTCAGCCCCGCTACGGTGACGCCATGCGATCCACCGCCCGGGGCTTCGCGGTCGGCGCTCTCCTCGCGGCGGCCTTCCTCGACCTCGTCATCGCCCACCAGACCCGTACGGGCCTCGCGCTGCCCGCGCTGGTCCTCGCCGTCGGTCTGACCGCCGTCCTGAGACCCTGGCCGGCCCCGCAACTCCGCACCGCCGTGCCCGCGTCGCTGTCCCTGCTCGCTACGGCGACCTCGGTGATCCGGCACCGCGACGCCCCCTTCGGCCCCGGCGAGATCGCGGTGCTGCTGTGCCTGCTGTACGTCGCCGTCCGGTACGTTCCGGCGCGGTGGGCCGCGCTGTGCGCGGTGCTGGACGCGGGGGCGGTGCTCGTGATGCCCGCGCGGTACTTCCGTACGCCGTGGTCGGGGGACGAGGGGCCGGTGTACCTGGTGGCCGGGCTGGTGCTGGTCGCCCTCGTCGCCGGGGTCGCCGGGTATCTGCGGGCGGTGGACTTCCGGCGTGCCGTCGCCGTCGCCGAGACGCGGCGCGAGGAGCGTGTCGCCATCGCCGCCGACCTCCACGACTTCCTGGCGCATCACGTGACCGGCATCCTCGTCCAGACCCAGGTCGCCCGGGTGCTGGCGGCCGGTGAGCGGGAGCGGCTCGACCCCGTCCTCGGCTCCATCCAGGACGCGGCGACCGAGGCGCTCGCCTCGATGCGGCGCACGGTCGGCGTGCTGCGCGAGAGCGAGGCCGCCCCGCGGAGCCCGGTCGGCGACCTCGCCGGGATCCGTCGGCTGGTGCGGGGCTTCGCCGGGCCGCCCGTCGTCCTGCGCCGCGACCCGGCCGTCCACGACGACCTCCCGCACGAGGTCCAGGCCGCCGCCTTCCGCGTCGTCCAGGAAGCCCTGACCAACGTACGGCGCCACGCGGCCGACGCCGGGCGGGTCGCCGTCGGGCTGCGGCTCGTCGGTACGGCGCTGGAGGTCACGGTCGCGGACGACGGGCGCGGCGGGGCGCGGCTGCCCGACGAGGCACGGGGCGGAGGGTTCGGGCTGGTCGGGCTGCGGGAGAGGGTGACGGCGCTCGGCGGGGGGCTGGAGGCCGGGCCGGCGGTGGAGGGGTGGCGGGTGCGGGCGGTGCTGCCGGTGCGGGGGAGGTGAGGCGCGGCTCGGTCCGGTGGGCTCAGTGACTTGAAGCGTCAAGTGAAGTCACTTGACGGTTCAAGTTATGCTGGCCGCATGAGCACGGACGACACCCCCTGGCTGGACGCCGAGGAACAGGAGACCTGGACGGCGCTGGTCGGGCTGATGACCCAGCTTCCCGGCGCGCTGGACGCCCAGTTGCAGCGGGACGCCGGGATCAGCCACTTCGAGTACCAGGTGCTCGCCGGCCTCTCCATGTCTCCCGGACACACCCTGCGCATGAGCGTCCTCGCCGAGTTCGCCGTCGCCTCCCTGTCCCGGCTCTCGCACACCGTGAAACGCCTGGAGCGCCAGGGCTGGGTCCGCAGGACGACCGACCCCGGCGACGGCCGCTGCACGCTGGCGACCCTCACCGACGCAGGCTGGGACAAGGTCGTCGCCACCGCGCCCGGGCACGTCGCCGAGGTGCGGCGGCTGGTGTTCGGCCCGCTCACCAAGGCCCAGCAGCGGCATCTGCGGGAGGCGGGACGGCGCGTCAACGACGCCGTACGCCCCGAAGGGTGCCCCCGGACCGGCTGAACCCCGCACCGGTCGTACCGTCCCTCCGCCCGAAAGGCCCCGCATGTCCTCCGTCCTGAACCCCCGGACACCCGCAGGCGCGTACGACGCCTTCCTCCCCGACGCCCTGGTCCGCGCCCGCGCCCAGCGCGAGTGGACCCCCGCCGACGGGCCCCTCCCCGCGCTCTACCTCAGCCACGGCGCCCCGCCCCTCTTCGACGACGGCCCCTGGCTGCGGGAACTCCTCGACTGGGCGCAGAACCTGCCCAAGCCCAAGGCGATCCTGATCGTCTCCGCGCACTGGGAGGACGCCCCCCTCGCGATCTCCGCCTCCGCCGCGCACACCCCGCTCGTCTACGACTTCGGCGGCTTCCACCCCCGCTACTACCAGATGCGGTACGACACCCCGGACGCCACCGCGCTGGCCCACCGGATCGCGGCGGCCATGCCGGACGGCGAGCCCCTGTACCAGCACACGAACCGCGGCCTCGACCACGGCGCGTGGGTCCCGCTGATGGCGATGTACCCCCTCGCGGACATCCCCGTCCTCCAGCTGTCGATGCCCACCCACGACCCCGCCCGCCTGCTGGACCTCGGCCGCCGCCTCGCGGGCCTGCGCGCGGAAGGCGTCCTGGTGATCGGCTCCGGCTTCATGACGCACGGACTGCCGTTCATCACCCGCGAGATGCTGGAGGGCACCGTCCCCGCCTGGTCCGCCGACTTCGACCACTGGGCGGCCGAGGCCCTCGCCAAGGGCGACGTCGACGAACTCGCCGCGTACGCGACCCGCGCGCCCGGTATGCCGTACGCGCACCCCACCCCCGACCACTTCCTGCCCCTCTTCATCACTCTCGGCAGCGCGGACGACCCGGAGCGGGCCGTCCGCACCACCATCGACGGCTTCATGATGGGTTTCGCGAAGCGGTCGTTCGAGGTGGCCTAGTCCCGTGGCGGACTAGGTCTGGATCTCCCCGGGGCCCTCGTCGAAGACGGTGATGTCGACGCAGAGGTAGATCGGCTCGCCCCAGTTGTGGTGGAGGACCCAGCCGACCCCGTTGTTGGGGTCGAACGGCGGGCCGTGCGGCGCGATGTTGGTGACCCAGACATCGGCCGCCCCGATGAACCGCTTGCGGTCGGTGCCACCGAAGCCACCGTGCGGGTCGCTGCGGTCCGGCGCGTACTCGCAGGCGGTGACGAGGACGACGGAGTTGGCGTTGACGGCGGGCCAGTTGAGGTTGCACGGGGTCCGGCCGCCCATGGGATCCCGGTAGTACAGACGAACGTGCTGGGGCATGGAACCACCCCTTCCGTAGATGCTGGAACGGTGCTCCTCCATCGTGAGGTGTGCACGAATGAGCGGCAAGTCGATCATTTGAGCGATCTATCCCCCGTGAGGCTGCCTTGACGCCCCCAGGACCGCGACCTAGCGTGCGGTGATCGCGCGGCGACAGAAAGGTCCCCCATGCGGCTCCCCGTACCGGCCGACTCCCTCTTCGGACCCGCCAACCTGCCCTACGGCGTCTACTCCCGCCCCGGCACCGCGCCCCGCGTCGCGACCCGCTACGGCGACCACGTCATCGACCTCGCGCTCCTCCTCGGCGACGAGGTCTTCGCCGCGCCCTCCCTCAACCCCTTCATGGCCCAGGGACACGACCGCTGGGTCGCCGTCCGCGCGGCCCTGGGCGCCGCCCTCGCCTCCGACGTGCCCCCCGACGCCGTCCACCCCCTCTCCGACGTCACCCTCCACCTGCCCTTCGAGGTCGCCGACTACGTCGACTTCTACGCCTCCGAACACCACGCCGCCAACCTCGGCCGCCTCTTCCGCCCCGGCAACCCCGAGCCCCTGCTCCCCAACTGGAAGCACCTGCCCGTCGGTTACCACGGCCGCTCCGCCTCCGTCGTCGTCTCCGGCACGGACGTCGTACGCCCCTCCGGCCAGCGCAAGGGGCCCGGCGATCCGGATCCCGTCTTCGGGCCCTCCGTACGGCTCGACATCGAGGCCGAGATCGGGTTCGTGGTCGGCACCGGCAATCCCATGGGTACGCCGATCCCCGTCGCCGACGCCGAGGCCCACATCTTCGGCGCCGTCCTCTTCAACGACTGGTCCGCCCGCGACATCCAAGCCTGGGAGTACGTCCCCCTCGGGCCCAACCTCGGCAAGTCCTTCGCGTCGACGGTCTCGCCCTGGGTCGTCCCCCTGCTCGCGCTGACCGGGGCGAAGGTGGACACGCCGGCCCAGGAACCGGCCGTCCTCCCCTACCTCGCGCTCGAACGCCCCTGGGGGCTCGACATCTCCCTGGAGATCGAGTGGAACGGCGAGGTCGTGTCCCGGCCGCCCTACTCGGCGATGTACTGGTCACCGGCCCAGATGCTGGCCCACCTGACCGTGAACGGCGCCCCCACCCGAACCGGCGACCTCTTCGCCTCCGGGACGGTGTCCGGGCCGGAGAAGGGGGAGCGGGGGGCGTTCATCGAACTGACCTGGGGCGGGGCGGAACCGGTCGCTGTGGGCGGGGAGTTGAGGACGTTCGTGGAGGACGGGGACGAGGTGGTGCTGCGGGGGAGCGCGCCGGGGGCGGGTGGGGTGCGGATCGGGTTCGGGGAGGCTCGGGGGAGGGTTGTGGGGAGGGTGGGGGTGTGAAGGGGGTGTGGCCGGGTGGCTGGGTGGCTTAGTGGCTGGGTGGCTGAGCCACTGAATCGCTGAGCCGCTGTCTGGGGTGCTGGGTGAGTGGTTGGGTGGCTGAGAGGTTGAGTGGCTGAGCCACTTGGCCACCCATCCACCCAGCCACCCATCCACCGGACCCCTCAGTCACCCAGCAGCGCGACCTGATGCGCCACCGCTTCCGTGAGGCGCTGCTCGTCGTCCGTCGCGAGGAGGTCCAGCAGCGCGCCCCGGAGAACGGCAAGGGCAAGGGTGCGGCGGATGGCCGCGTCAGGGCCCTCGCGTTCGGACGGTGACTGGCAGTCGGCGAGGACGCCGAGCCAGTCCTCCACCGTCGTACGGGCGAAGCCGGTCCAGGGGCCGTCGGGGTGGACCAGGGAGCGGGTGTACGCCTCCGCCCACAGGCGCAGCAACGGTCGGTGCTCCCGCGCGGCGAGCCATGCCCAGACCCGCTCGACCGCAGGCGCGAGGCCGACGGGGCGGGTGGGGTGGCCGACGCGGTCCAGGAGGGCCAGTTCGTCGGTGCGGGCGCGGGCGAGGAGGGCCCGGATCAGACCGTCCTTGCTGCCGAAGAGGAACAGCAGGACGCGCGGGCTGGAGCCGATCGCCTCGGCCAGGGGGCGCAGGGAGAGGTCGGTGAGGCCGTGCGTGAGGGCGTACCGGTAGGCCGCCTCCAGCAGTTCGGTCTGCCGGGCGGACGGGGCTGGCGTTTCCTGGGGCACGTGGCTAGCGTCTCTGATCAGCTGATTGATCCTATGCCAGACGTAGCGCCTGGCAAGGGAGTTGCCCGCCGTGGTGGGGTTGCGTGGGCGCGGAGGTGGAAGCCCGCGCCCAGCGTTGTCCCTCGTGGCTGATGCCGATGGGTGGGTGTGCTGATTGTCGTCATGTCCTGGTGCCGGTGGGCTGCGCGGGGCGGTTTCCTCCGGTCCGTGTGAGCGTGTCCCTCCGGACCTTGCGGTGCGGCGGGGGAGGGTGCCCTGCGTCGCCTGGGCGCGGGGCGTGTGGTTCGGTGCCGGGTGGGGCCGGTCTTCGACCGGTCCTTCCGACGGGTTGCGGGGGCGGTCGGGGTGACCACGGCTCTGGCTTCGAGGCTGTCGACGACCGACCGGATGACGAGGGTGTTGCTGGTGCGGTCTGCCAGGGTTTTGGTCTGGTGGGTGAGGCCGCGTGCGGCGATGCTCCCCCAGAGGGGGCACCCCCAGCCAGGCCCCGTGGTCGCGGTCACCTTGCCAACCGCAGCCCGAGTGGGGACACAGGGCCCACTTCCAGCCCAGGGCGGTGGATCGGTCGGGGGCTTTGCGGTGCCGCAGCGGCGTCAGACAACGCGGACACAGCCGGGAGGTGTTGCGTGCTGGGACGGTGACCACGGCTATACCCGCCTCGGCAGCCACATCCCGCATCCGGTCGGTGATCCGGCCGCGTATCTGCTGGGAGAGGCGGGTGTTCATGGTCCGGCCCATGCCCCGGGCCTCCATGGACCGCAGATCCTCGATGTAGATGACGCTCGCCCCGGCGGTGATGGCCTGGTCGACCGTCCAGCGGGCCGCCGACCACGCCAGGGCCTCGTTGAGGTTCGATCGGCGTGCGGACACATGCCGGATCTCGTCGGCCAGGACGGTGTGCCGGGCGGCCAGAGAATGCCGCTCGTCACCACCGATGAGGCGTTCGCACTGGCCGGCCTTGGTGTGCAGGTGCTCGGACAGGCGGCGTAGCCGGTGCTGCTTCGCGAGGACCCCGGCGGCCCGGAACTGGGCACCCGCGCCGAGTTCGGTGATCCGCCCGTCTGGGTGGAGGCGTACGGCACCCGCGCTGAGCAGCGTGTTCAGCCCCCAGTCGACACCGAGGGCGGTGGTGTGTCCGGTGCGGGCGGTCTTCGGCACGGCATGCCTGTAGGCGAGATCGGCGCGCACCCGGCCCTGGTGGACACGGAGGGTGGGCAGGTGCAGGACCGCACCGGCCGGGACCGTTGGCGGCAACGCGATCGGGCAGGCCACCCACGTCCAGTCCCGGTAGGACTGCGGGTCGGAGCGGGTGGGAAGCTGGAGGCGCAGCAGGGCGCGGCCGAGGTCATCGACACGTTCGATGGTGGCCTGCTGGCCGTCGCACGCCGACAGCAGCAGCATCCGCGCGGCGCGGGGCGGAGGTTCGAGTTCGAACACGTCGGCCGGAAACCGCCCGCCCTTTGCCGCGAACGCGTGAATCTGCCGGGTGCGGGAGGTGATCACGCTGGAGGGCAGGGACCGGCCGCCGGGCACCGCCTCACGCACCGCATCCCACTCGACGGCCGTACGCCGGGCGGGATCGGCGGGCCAGCTGATGAGGATTCCGGCGGTCAGCTCGGCACGCCATGCCACCGACCGCAGCAAGCGTCCGGCCTGCTCCTGAGCCATCCGCACGATCCGGTCGTTGACCCGCACACCCACCGGCGGCGTCACGGTCCAGCCCAGGCGCCGCAGCGCCATCCACGCGTTCGACGGCAACGCCCGGCCCCCGCCGTCCACCCCGGACGCCAACGCCCCCACATCGACGGCGTTCCAGCGCTCCGCCAACAGCCCGGCAGCCATCCCAGACACGAGAGAGGCGCACCATCCCCCCCGCTCCGCCACCGCCGAGGAGGTCAGGAGCTCACCGGTCCGCTCGTCCGTCCCGCCACGCAACACCCCACGCGCACACGCGGTACGAACCGCTTCCCCCTCGACCACCGGTAGCTTCCGGCACCATCCGCAGACACGACACCACCAGACAACGGATTACTACGGATCCCGGAAGGGAACTGGTGAGCCTAACCCGACTGAAACGAGCGTTTCAGTGCCGTACGCGATCGCAGGGCCGGGAGAACCGCTCATGCCTCAGCAGGATCAGGGACACACTGCCGTGCGCCGCGCCGACCGGCCCGGTGATCTGGGGTGGGTGGTGATGGCCCACGGTGAGGTCTACTGCGGCCAGTTGGGATGGGACCCCGACTTCGAGGCGATGGTCGCCGGCATCGTCGCGGACTACGGAACCCGACACGACCCCGTACGCGAGGCGGGCTGGATCGCCGAGGCCGACGGCCGCCGGGTGGGCTGCGTCCTCCTCGTCACCGGCGACCACCCGGAAACGGCGAAGCTGCGCGTCCTCCTCGTCACCCCGGAAGGCCGAGGAACGGGCCTCGGAACCCGCCTGGTCGCGGAGTGCCTGAGCTTCGCCCGCGAGGCGGGGTACGAGCGGGTCACCCTGTGGACCAACGACGTCCTGGTGGCGGCCCGGAAGATCTACCAGGAGTTCGGGTTCAAGCTGGTGCACGAGGAACGACACCACAGCTTCGGCCAGGACCTGGTGGGGGAGGACTGGGTGCTGGAGCTGGGGCCGGGGGCGGTTGACCGGCGGAGTGGCTGAGAACTCCCGGCAAGCGGAAACCGCGACCCAGGTGGTGCCGCCGCTCAACCCGCCGCTCCAGTAACGTGCCCGCGTGGACCTCTTCACACAGACATGGGCGGCGCTGCGGTCGGCCGTCGCGGGGCTCGCCGACGAGGACTTCGGGCGGCCGTCGGGGTGCACGGGATGGCTCGTACGGGATCTCGTGTGCCACCTCGTGATCGACGCGCAGGACGTCCTGATCACCCTCGCCACCCCCACCGACGCCGGGCCGACCCGGGACGCGGTGACGTACTGGCACGTCACCGGCGCCCCGCCCACCGGCGACGACCCCCTCGACGCGCTGACCGTCCGGCTCGCGGCGGCCTACGAGGACCCGGCGCTGCTCAAGTTCCACCTCGACGACGTCGGCTCGGCGGCGGGCCGCGCCGCGAACCTGGCCGCGCCCGGACTACGCGTCAGCACACAGGACATGGTCCTCACAGCGGCCGACTACCTCTCCGCGTACGTCCTGGAGTGGACCCTCCACCACCTCGACCTCGTCGCCCACCTCCCCGGCGCCGAAGGCCCGCCCGCCGCGGGGCTCGCCCGGGCCCGGCAGATGCTGGAGGAGATCGCCGGTACGCCGTTCCCCGCGCCCCTCTCCGACACGGACGCCCTCCTCGTCGGCACCGGACGACGCGCCCCCACCGACGCGGAACGGGCCGAACTCGGCGCCACGGCCGCCCGGTTGCCGTTCGTCGTGGGGTGAACGGGACCGGTCGTCGCAGGTGACGGAAGGGCGGCCCACTACCATCGCGTCCATGGATGCGACGCCCCGCTGGCTCAACCCCGAGGAACGACGGGCCTGGCTCGCCTACGTCGAGTTCTCCACCCATCTCGCCGACCACCTCAACCGCCAGCTGCGCCGCGACGCGGGGGTGACCCACGCCGACTACACACTGCTCGCGTTCCTCTCGGCGGTCCCCGGCCACCAGCTCACCATGTCCGAGCTGGCCGAACGCCTCCGCATCACCCGCAGCCGCCTCACCCACGCGGTCACCCGCCTCCAGGAGGCCGGCTACGTCGACCGCCAGGACTGCCCCAGCAACCGCCGCAACCAGCTCGCGGTCCTCACCCCCGAAGGCGTACGCCTCCTGGAGGAGGTGGCCCCCGGCCACGTGGAAGCGGTCCGCCAGGCGGTCTTCGACGCCCTCACCCCGGACCAGATCACCCAGCTCGCCGAGATCGGCGAGGCCATCAACAGAGCCCTGCACCGCATCGACGCGGACAACGGACACGAACAGGCGCTGCCCTGGCGGAGACGGTAGGACAGGCGTCCGGCTACGCGTCGAGGAACTCCAGCGCCCGTGCGACGAACGCGTCGTGGTACTGGAAGATCCCCCCTGCCCGGCGTCGGCGTACAGAGGCACGAGTTCGGCCCGCGGCAGCCGTGCGACCAGGTCGAGGGTGTTCTCGCTCGGCACCATCCGGTCGCTCTCGCCGTTCACCACCAGGATCGGCTGGCGGATGTCCGACAAGTCCGCCGGAGGCTGGAGCCCCCACCGGTGGACGGCCTTCAGCTGGGCCCGGAACGACGGCAGCGAGATGGCCTTGTCGCGGTCGCCGGTACGTTCCCCGATCCGTTCCAGGAAGGCGCGCGCCGCCCTTCGGCCGCCCGGGGTGTCGGTGAAGAAGAGGAACTGTTTCGGGTCACGGCGGGTCAGAACGGGCCCCCGCCCATCGACAGACCCAGCAGATCGACCTGCTCGAACCCGAGAGCCCGGCCGAACCGAGCCGCGTGACGGGCCATCGCCTCGATGGAGGCGGTCGTGGCTCCGCCGGACGCGCCCACACCACGGTTGCCGAAGGCGATCACCCGGCGCCGTGCGGCGAGCCCGTCGACGACTCATGACGGGGCCTTGGGTACGGGGGAGCTGGGGAACGTGCAGGCACTCACGCCATCGTGATGACGACCTTGCCGGCCTTCGCGCGGCCCTTCTCGACGTACTCCAGGGCCTGAACGGTCTGGTCGAACGGGAAGACACGGTCGACGACGGGGCGGATCCTGCCCGCGTCGACCAACGCGGTGAGCTCGCGCAACTGGTCGCCGCTGGCCCTCATGAAGAGGAACGAGTACCGCACGCCGAGCCGCTTCGCCTGACGCCGGGCCTTGAAGCTGAGGGCGCTCATCGCCAGCCGGAGAACGGGGTTCGCGCCCAGCTCGCGCGCGAAGGCCGGGTCGGGCGGGCCCACCACGCTGACGGCCAGGCCGCCCGGCTTGAGCACCCGCAGGGACTTCGCCAGATTGTCGCCACCGAGGCTGTCGAGGACGACGTCGTAGTCGTGGTCGAGCACGGTCACGAAATCCTGCGTCCGGTAGTCGACGACGAGGTCCGCGCCGAGATCCTCGACGAGGCCGGTCTTGCCGGCGCTCGCCGTGGCGGTGACATGCGCGCCGAGCGTCTTTGCCAACTGGACGACGATGCTGCCGAGGCCGCCGGCCCCCGCGTGGACGAGGACCTTCTGGCCCGGCCGGACATGCGCCCGCTCGACCAGGACCTGCCAGGCGGTCAGAGCCACCAGCGGCAGCGACGCGGCCTCCGCCATGGTGAGCGTGGCGGGCTTGAGCGCCACGTCGTCCTGGTGGACGGCGATGAGTTCGGCGAAGGTGCCGATGCGGTCCTTGTCCGGCCGGGCGTAGACCTCGTCACCGACCGCGAACCGGGTGACGGACGAGCCGACCCGGACGACTTCCCCGGCGAGGTCGTTGCCCAGGACGAGCGGGAGCGCGTACGGCAGGAACGCCTTGAAGGCGCCGTCGCGGAGTCTGAGGTCGAGCGGGTTGACGCTCGCCGCGTGGATCTTGACCAGGACGTCGTCGGCGCCTACCCGGGGGTCGGGGCGTTCGGCGGCACGGACTCCGGTCCCGGCGCCCTTGGTGCCGTACTTCTCGATCAGGAAGGTCTTCATCGTCGTTCTCCATCGGTTCTCTGTGCTCCCCGTCTGCGCGGGGCCGGGGGCCGGAGCCGGGGCATCCGTTCCGACTGTCTCCCGGCACCCGGCGTCCGGCGATTCCTGCCGGTCAGGCCACCGGCGCGACGGGGGCGACGACACGGCCGGCGTCGCCTCCCTGGAGGCCGCCCAGGGATCCGGCGATTGCCTCGTGCGGAGCGCCGAGCGGCACCGCGCTGACCTCGGACAGCCGGGCGAACTGCGCGGGGGTGAGTTCGACGTCGAGGGCGTCCAGGTAGCTGTCGAGCTGGGCGAGGCCGCGCGGGCCGATGATCGGGACGAGCGTGGTCGCGGAGCGGGCGGCACGCTCGCGTACCCAGGCCACCGCCACCTGGGCGGGCGGTGCGCCGATCTCCTCGGCGACGGCCAGGACGGCGTCGACGACGGCCGTCTTCTGGCCGGTGCTCTCCGTGTGGATGACCGCGCCCAGGTCGGTCAGGCGTCCCTCGGCGCCGCTCCGGTACTTTCCGGTGAGCAGTCCGCCGCCGAGCGGGGACCACAGGGCGGCGCCGAGGCCGAGACTCTCGGCCATCGGCAGCAGCTCGCGGTCGGCGGTCCGCTCGACGAGGCTGTACTCGTGCTGGACACCGACGACCGGCGCCCAGTTCCTCAGGTCCGCCAGGGTCGCCGCCCGCGAGACCCGCCAGGCGGGGAAGTTCGACAGGCCGGCGTGGTGGATCTTGCCGGCGCTCACCAGGTCGTCGAGACCGCGCAGGATCTCTTCCATCGGGGTGAGCTGGTCGGGGAAGTGCACCCACAGCAGGTCGATGTGGTCGGTGCCCAGGCGCTTCAGGCTGGCCTCCACCGAAGCGGCCATGTTCTTGCGGCTGTTGCCCGTGGTGGAGATGCCCGGCTGCGGCGCGGCCCCGAGGGCGAACTTGGTGGCCAGCACGAAGTGGTCCCGGTCGGCGCCGACCAGCTTGCCCGTCAGCTCCTCCGACTCGCCGAACTGGTAGGTGTCCGCGGTGTCCAGGAAGGTGCCGCCGGCCTCGGCGAACCGGTCGAAGATCCGGCGGGCCTCCGCGGGCTCGGCGCCGGCACCCCAGCGGGTGCCGAAGTTCGCGGTGCCGAGCGCGTACTCGGACACGCGCAGTCCGGTGCGGTGGCCGAAGGTCGTGTAACGCATCAGGGGTTCCTTACTCGGAGATCTGGTACGGCGTCAGGCGGCGTAGGTGGGGTAGTCGGTGTAACCGGCCGCGCCCCCGGTGTAGACCGTCGCGGGGTCGGGGGTGTTGAGGGGTGCGCCGGCCTGGATACGGGCGACGAGGTCGGGGTTGGCGAGGGCCAGGGAGCCCACGGTCACGACGTCGGCCAGGCCGGATTCGATGTCCTTGGCGCGGGTGGCGATGTCGGCGCCCGCCCGGTTGAGGAGCAGGGCACTGGTGGCGGCCAGGAACTCCGCGAACTGCTCGGCCTGCGGGCTGACTCCCATGGTGGTGCTCCCTGGTGGATCGGCGATGGCATGCACGACGCTACTGGCTGAGTATCAAAAAGTAAACTCAGCTCTGGTTAGAATCATCCCATGAGCGAACGGACCAAAGCCCTTCAGGACACCGCCGGAGACCCCCGCCTCGACCGGGACACGTCGAACTGCTCGATCGCGCGGACCCTGGAGATCGTGGGCGACAAGTGGACGATCCTGATCCTCCGTGAGATCTGGTACGGCTCGTCCCGCTTCGGCGACTTCGAACACGTCCTCGGCTGCCCCCGCAACCTCCTCGCGGCGCGGCTGAAGATGCTCGTGGCGGAGGGCATCCTGGCCACCGAGACGTACAAGGAGCCCGGTGCCCGCAGCCGGCCGAAGTACGTGATCACGCCCAAGGGCGTGCATCTCGTCCCGGCGGTCCTCGGTCTCCTGGAGTGGGGGGACCGCTACCGCGCCGACCCGGAGGGGCCCGCCGTCGTGCCGCGCCACCGGGAGTGCGGCGGGAAGGTCGGCCTCCAGATCCGCTGCGATCGTGGCCACCCGGTCCAGGCCGAGGACATCGAGAACACGCCCGGTCCCGGATTCCGGATGAAGCCGGCGGCTGAGCGGGGCTGATGCGACGGGCAATCCCGGGCATGAGCGAATTCTTCGAGATACGGGGCATGGATCCGATCATCGATGCTGTTTACGCTTTCGAGGACGCTCACCGGGCGTACGAGCACCTCGCGCGCGGCCGGCAGACGCATGGCCGCAGGAGTCGTATCCGATAGGACAGGTACCGCACATGAGCGCTTCCGCATCGATCGGCGTCACCGGCCTGGGAGTCATGGGCCGCAATCTCGCGCGCAACTTCGCGCGGCACGGATATACGGTCGCCGTCCACAACCGCAGTGCGGGACGGACCCGTGCGCTCATCGAGGAGTTCGGCCACGAGGGCGACTTCGTCCCCGCCGAGAGTGCCGAGGATTTCGTCGCCGCCCTCGAACGCCCCCGGCGTCTGATGCTGATGGTGCAGGCGGGGGAGGCGACGGACGCGGTGATCGAGGAGTTCGCGCCGTTGCTGGA